>NZ_JAUHLI010000083.1:0-204 GCF_036325985.1 Alkalimonas cellulosilytica | reverse complement strand
TGCTTAATTTTGGCTGCTGCATCCGAAGTAACACCAGGCCTTTTGCCTGCGTCTACTTCGATTCGATTAACCCAAGCCCGTAATGTCTCAGGTGTACAGCCAATTTTTGATGAAATAGACACCAGCGCCGCCCACCGGGATGGGTGCTCATGCTCTGAGGTCAAAACCATGCGAACTGCACGTTCGCGGACTTCTGCGGAATAA
>NZ_JAUHLI010000082.1:0-218 GCF_036325985.1 Alkalimonas cellulosilytica | reverse complement strand
AGCGCCATCGGCATCATTGATGGCACGCGGGCCGATTTGGGTGCTATCCAAAACCGTTTTCAGGCAACCATTCGAAACCTGACCAATATCTCTGAAAACGTCTCTGGTGCTCGAAGCCGGATCCGGGATACTGACTTCGCTAAAGAAACGGCTGAGTTAACCCGAACACAGATTTTGCAACAGACCAGTACCACAGTTTTAGCTCAGGCAAATCAGCG
>NZ_JAUHLI010000081.1:0-223 GCF_036325985.1 Alkalimonas cellulosilytica | reverse complement strand
AGTCCAGAAGCCTTTTACCCCCATAGCTGGTACCAGCCAGTCGGTTAATCCCAATACGGCACCAAGACCAAAGCCGATCGGCCAGTAGGCGACTAAGGTGATAAAAAGCACCGGCTTGGTGATTTTCATGCCGCGCAAAGCGCAGGCCGACACCACCTGAATGGCATCGGATAACTGGTACAAAGCAGCCAGCACCATAATGCCTGCCGCCAGCGCCAACACC
>NZ_JAUHLI010000080.1:0-223 GCF_036325985.1 Alkalimonas cellulosilytica | reverse complement strand
GGTCCAGAAGCCTTTTACCCCCATGGCTGGTACCAGCCAGTCGGTTAATCCCAATACGGCACCAAGACCAAAGCCGATCGGCCAGTAGGCGATTAAGGTGATAAAAAGCACCGGCTTGGTGATTTTCATGCCGCGCAAAGCGCAGGCCGACACCACCTGAATGGCATCGGATAACTGGTACAAAGCAGCCAGCACCATAATGCCTGCCGCCAGCGCCAATACT
>NZ_JAUHLI010000079.1:0-224 GCF_036325985.1 Alkalimonas cellulosilytica | reverse complement strand
GCGCAAATTATCTGCCTTTACTACCATGGCAATGTGGTTGCTCAGCATCCCCGAAAGCATCAACCCGGCGGCTTTAGCACGATGAAAGAGCATATGCCGGATGCACACGTCAAACAGCGCTGGAGTGCTGAACGACTGCTTGGCTGGGCTGAGAGTATTGGCAGTGGCTGTCGAGCCATTATCGCATCACAGCTTGAACGACGTCAGCACCCGGAGCAGGCCAT
>NZ_JAUHLI010000078.1:0-270 GCF_036325985.1 Alkalimonas cellulosilytica | reverse complement strand
ACCAGCCAACGTGAACAAAAAACCGACCAAAATAAACCAATACCCCATAGCATCCTCCCAGACAGGCCATCGTGCCATACCTTCCTTAATCTAGGAGGTTTAGTCGACATTGCCATACTGTACAGATTCGCAGTGTCGACTTTTCAGGCGGATCTTGGCTTTGTTATTTTGCATGGCTGGCTTTGCTATAAACTATTCGGCTATGCTGTATGCATTAATGACATGACGAAGCAAAGACAGATGAACCCAAAACAACCTGCTGGCTGGCCC
>NZ_JAUHLI010000077.1:0-270 GCF_036325985.1 Alkalimonas cellulosilytica | reverse complement strand
GCCAGCCAACGTGAACAAAAAACCGACCAAAATAAACCAATACCCCATAGCATCCTCCCAGACAGGCCATCGTGCCATACCTTCCTTAATCTAAGAGGTTTAGTCGACATTGCCATACTGTACAGATTCGCAGTGTCGACTTTTCAGGCGGATCTTGGCTTTGTTATTTTGCATGGCTGGCTTTGCTATAAACTATTCGGCTATGCTGTATGCATTGATGACATGACGAAGCAAAGACAGATGAACCCAAAACAACCTGTTGGCTGGCCG
>NZ_JAUHLI010000076.1:0-271 GCF_036325985.1 Alkalimonas cellulosilytica | reverse complement strand
TGAATCACACCGGGTTTGTCGGAGGCTAATTTTCTTGAGAGAATTAGTCCATGAACAAAAGAACAAGTTATTCAGCAGAAGTCCGCGAACGTGCAGTTCGCATGGTTTTGACCTCAGAGCATGAGCACCCATCCCGGTGGGCGGCGCTGGTGTCTATTTCATCAAAAATTGGCTGTACTCCTGAGACATTACGGGCTTGGGTTAATCGAATCGAAGTAGACTCAGGCAAAAGGCCTGGTGTTACTTCGGATGCAGCAGCCAAAATTAAGCA
>NZ_JAUHLI010000075.1:0-328 GCF_036325985.1 Alkalimonas cellulosilytica | reverse complement strand
GTACAGATGGGTCTGTAGCTCAGGTGGTTAGAGCGCACCCCTGATAAGGGTGAGGTCGGTAGTTCGAGTCTACTCAGACCCACCAATTATTTGGGGCCATAGCTCAGCTGGGAGAGCGCCTGCCTTGCACGCAGGAGGTCAGCGGTTCGATCCCGCTTGGCTCCACCACTTCCGTTGCTCATTAAGTTCAAATCAAAACATTCCGTTGGAATTTTTTGATTTGAGTTTATCTCAAACTGCTCTTTAACAACTTGGCAAGCTGATAGTAGAAAACAAGGTAACAATATTTATTGTGACCTTACTCACAAGCGTGCGACTTCATGTGGTT
>NZ_JAUHLI010000074.1:0-335 GCF_036325985.1 Alkalimonas cellulosilytica | reverse complement strand
GTAGTCACAGGTCGTGTAGAGCAGGGCATCATCAAAGTTGGTGAGGAAGTTGAGATTGTAGGTATCCGTGATACCACCAAGACCACTTGTACCGGCGTTGAAATGTTCCGTAAGCTGCTGGACGAAGGCCGTGCAGGTGAGAACGTAGGTGCGCTGTTGCGTGGTACCAAGCGTGAAGACGTAGAGCGTGGTCAGGTTCTGGCGAAGCCAGGTTCAATCAAGCCACACACCAAGTTCGAAGGTGAAGTGTACGTATTGTCAAAAGACGAAGGTGGCCGTCACACGCCATTCTTCAAAGGCTACCGTCCACAGTTCTACTTCCGTACGACTGACGT
>NZ_JAUHLI010000073.1:0-350 GCF_036325985.1 Alkalimonas cellulosilytica | reverse complement strand
GGGTCCACCTGGCGAATGGGCGGTTGCAGCAGCTCAGTATGGGCAAAGCCCAAATCAAGCTGATGAAAGGTGTGCGCAAAGTCTTTGCAGCTGGCCAGTGCATGCAGGTACTCATCGGCCAGGCCAGTGGTGACTTTGGGGGTAAAAGTGGCGGAGGGTTTGTAACCGCGCAACTTGGCATCGTACACCAGATTGCCGGGGGCAATCTCACGCAGGTAGCTGTTGATGTCTTTGGATGCTTGCTGGCGGGCAATGCCAAAACTGTTGATCAAATGCGTGGTGGTAAGCCGGCCCTCCCACAAAGCGACAATTTCAATCAGCCGGTAGCGCATCAGCAGCTCCCAGCGCAG
>NZ_JAUHLI010000072.1:0-350 GCF_036325985.1 Alkalimonas cellulosilytica | reverse complement strand
CCGACAGTGGATACACTCAATGCATCCAGCCCCAAAGCCGTGGTACCGTAACCATCTGCTCTGGATAAAGTAATACGGATATTCTGACCTGCATTGGCACCAACCAGAAAAGATGCAGAGAAGCCGCCATCCAGTAACTTAGTGACACCAAACTGAGTGGTATCGGCAATCCGGCTGATCTCCAGCTTCAGCTGATCGACTTCTTTTTGCAAAGCTGCCCTGTCTGAAGAACTGTTGATACCGTTTTGCGATTGGATCGCCAGCACCCGGATCCGCTGCAGTGAATTGGTAATTTCATCCATCGCCCCTTCAGCAACCTGGGCCAGTGAAATACCGTCGTTGGCATTGCG
>NZ_JAUHLI010000071.1:0-352 GCF_036325985.1 Alkalimonas cellulosilytica | reverse complement strand
AAGCGGACAATACCTGCACTACAACCAGAACATTATCATTACCGGAGCCACCGGCTGCGGTAAAACTCATCTAGCCTGCGCGCTCGCAACACAGGCCTGTGAGCAGCATCACAGTGCTCGCTATTATCGACTCGGTGAGTTGCTTGATGAGTTGCACGTGGGGCGAGCCGATGGCTCCTACCGTCAACAACTGAGCACGCTGGCTAAACGAAAACTGCTTATCCTTGATGATTGGGGCATGGAAAAGCTGAGCGCACGACAGGCCAACGATCTGTTGGATGTTATGGAAATACGCTACCAACAGTCCAGTACCATCATCGCTAGTCAACTCCCCACCAGTGAGTGGTACAAA
>NZ_JAUHLI010000070.1:0-357 GCF_036325985.1 Alkalimonas cellulosilytica | reverse complement strand
AGCCTGGGTGGTGCGCGTTATGGATGACAGAGCACACGAACAACAAGGTTACCGGACATGTTTAGGCTTACTGAATCTGACCCGACGCTATCCGGCGCAACGCGTGAATCGTGCTTGCGCTATTGCCAACCAAAAACAGCTCACCCGGCTGAAAAACATTACCTCCATCCTGAAAATCAACCTCGATACTCTGGTAACGGAAGATGACAGCCAGCCCACCTTGCCGCAAACACATGAAAACATCCGTGGCCCAGGCAGCTTCCATTAAGGAGAATCATTATGACAGCGAACAATATCACCGTCCTCAGGCAGCTCAAGCTAAACGGCATGGCTCAGGCTCTGCTGCAGCAACTTGAA
>NZ_JAUHLI010000069.1:0-357 GCF_036325985.1 Alkalimonas cellulosilytica | reverse complement strand
GGCCTGGGTGGTGCGCGTTATGGATGACAGAGCACACGAACAACAAGGTTACCGGACATGTTTAGGCTTACTGAATCTGACCCGACGCTATCCGGCGAAACGCGTGAATCGTGCTTGCGCTATTGCCAACCAAAAACAGCTCACCCGGCTGAAAAACATTACCTCTATCCTGAAAAGCAATCTCGATACGCTGGTAACGGAAGATGACAGCCAGCCCACCTTGCCGCAAACACATGAAAACATCCGTGGCCCAGGCAGCTTCCATTAAGGAGAATCATTATGACAGCCAATAACATTAACGCCCTCAGGCAGCTCAAGCTAAACGGCATGGCTCAGGCACTGCTGCAGCAACTTGAG
>NZ_JAUHLI010000068.1:0-360 GCF_036325985.1 Alkalimonas cellulosilytica | reverse complement strand
TAAAAGCTGCCTCGCCATCCTCAACCTTGCCACTAAATATGGGCAGGATCGCCTTGAAGCTGCCTGCCTAAAAGCACTGCTGCTAGAGCAGCCGCACCGCAAAGTGATTCTGAATCTGCTGATCAACAACAAAGAGCGAGAGCTTAGTGGTACTGATATTGACGAACACCCGATGATGAATCACCACAATATCCGCGGACAACACTACTACCAATAAGGATCCTAACAATGAGCTTATCTGCACTGCATGAACAACTGCGAGTCCTGCGTCTTGGTCACTTCTGTCAGGCTTTACAACAGCAACAGGAGCAACCTGATACATACGCTGATATGAGCTTCGAGGAGCGGCTTGGTCTGCTT
>NZ_JAUHLI010000067.1:0-368 GCF_036325985.1 Alkalimonas cellulosilytica | reverse complement strand
AGCAAACCGAGACAAGATTTCACTGACAGTGGCCGGCCCGACAGCACAGCATTTACTGATGTCACGCAAGCTTAGCCCGGCATCAAATCTCAGTCTTAGGATATCTTTTACTTTACTCATTTGGGTTCTCTTTCTAGCCATGGTTAGCTTGTCCTCAATGCAGTTGCGTTGAGCTGAGCTTACCAGTTGATTTAGTTAGAAAAAGAACGGTATTTCGGTATTCCGATCACCGATTTCGGCAAACCGAACAGTGATTTCGGAAAAAGGCTAAAAGTGATCGGATAAAACCGAAACAGGTGATCTGTTTAAACCGAAATGGGTGATCGGATTGGACCGAAATGAGTGTTCGGATTCACCCGAAACATGCA
>NZ_JAUHLI010000066.1:0-368 GCF_036325985.1 Alkalimonas cellulosilytica | reverse complement strand
ATGGCTAAGGCTAAATTTGAACGCGTAAAACCGCACGTAAACGTAGGCACCATCGGCCACGTTGACCACGGTAAAACAACTCTGACTGCAGCTATCACGAACGTGTTGGCGAAGACTTACGGCGGTCAGGCATTTGCATTTGATCAAATCGACAAAGCACCGGAAGAAAAAGCGCGTGGTATTACCATCAATACTTCGCACGTAGAATACGACACGCCAACCCGCCACTACGCGCACGTAGATTGCCCGGGTCACGCTGACTACGTGAAGAACATGATCACTGGTGCTGCGCAGATGGACGGCGCGATCCTGGTTGTTGCCGCGACTGACGGTCCTATGCCACAGACGCGTGAGCACATCCTGCTGTC
>NZ_JAUHLI010000065.1:0-370 GCF_036325985.1 Alkalimonas cellulosilytica | reverse complement strand
ACGAATGGGCTGATAGGCTGGATTTTTGGGATTTAACTGCAGGTAGGGTTTGGTGCACAGCTCTTTGACCGTGAACTCGCCACTGACTTCTGCCACTACAATGTCACCATGCACGGCATCGATGGAGCGGTCGACCACCAACACATCGTTGGAATGAATGCCGGCATCAATCATTGAGTCGCCCTCTACACGAACGAAGAAGGTCGCGTTCGGGTGCTGAATGCACAGTTCATTCAAATCCAGCGTGCGCTCGACATAGTCCTGAGCCGGGGAGGGGAAGCCTGCCGGTACTTTTTGCAAGAATAGCGGTATCACTAGGCGGGTGCCCACACTGGCTTCAGCCAGATAAGTGGCAGTCATGATTCTCTCT
>NZ_JAUHLI010000064.1:0-380 GCF_036325985.1 Alkalimonas cellulosilytica | reverse complement strand
GGAAGCGCAGCCTGAGCGACGCTGTCAGCGTTACCATCAGGATGAGGCTCTGAAGCCTGAGATCCTGCGTGTATGGCAGGATAACCGGCAATGCTATGGCATCAGGAAAGTCTGGAAACAACTGAAGCGTGAAGACTTCACGGTGGCTCGCTGCACGGTTGCCAGACTGATGAGTACGCTTGGGATCCAGGGCGTGCGGCGTGGCCGCCGTTGTATCACAACGATCCCTGATGATAGCGCAGCTAAGCCATTGGATCTGGTGAAACGGGAGTTCAGTGCCAGCCGGCCAAACCAATTGTGGGTTGCAGATATCACGTATGTTGCTACGTGGTCAGGCTACGTTTACGTCGCCTTCGTAATCGATGTGTTCTCCCGAAAAA
>NZ_JAUHLI010000063.1:0-380 GCF_036325985.1 Alkalimonas cellulosilytica | reverse complement strand
AGAAGCGCAGCCTGAGCGACGCTGTCAGCGTTACCATCAGGATAAGGCTCTGAAGCCTGAGATCCTGCGTGTATGGCAGGATAATCGGCAATGTTATGGCATCAGGAAAGTCTGGAAACAACTGAAGCGTGAAGACTTCACGGTGGCTCGCTGCACGGTTGCCAGACTGATGAGTACGCTTGGGATCCAGGGCGTGCGACGTGGCCGCCGTTGTATCACAACGATCCCTGATGATAGCGCAGCTAAGCCATTGGATCTGGTGAAACGGGAGTTCAGTGCCAGCCGGCCAAACCAACTGTGGGTTGCTGATATCACGTATGTTGCTACGTGGTCAGGCTTCGTTTACGTCGCCTTCGTTATCGATGTGTTCTCCCGAAAAG
>NZ_JAUHLI010000062.1:0-395 GCF_036325985.1 Alkalimonas cellulosilytica | reverse complement strand
AGGGTGTCATTGCCGATGTCTTTCGCCCAGTTCATCAGCCGTCCACGGCTCCATTTGTGATGCTTCTCATGCCGGACAGGCATATGCTCGGGTTTTGTGCTGATGCCGCGGCGATTGATACGCGGATGGCTGGTGATCTGCTTGTTTTGGAAGTACAGCGTAATCAGGTTATCGGTGGCGTGCAGTTCAAGTTTCTCGCCGACTAACTGATGCGGTGCTGAGTACAGGTGCTCGCCGTATTGCACATGGTAATCGATATTAAGCTTCACCATTTTGATGTCCGTATATTGATACGGCTCGCGTGGCAAACGGCTAAGCGCTGGTTTATCCAGTTGTTCGAACCATTCTTGTCGGTTGCCACTAAACTGTTTAAATGGCCGGGTATTCACATCCTG
>NZ_JAUHLI010000061.1:0-405 GCF_036325985.1 Alkalimonas cellulosilytica | reverse complement strand
TACTGCCAAACATAGATTTGATGCTCACTGGTGTTCAGTTGCACACTGACAGCAGCCTACAGATTACCCTGTGTCTGACGGGGATCCAGCACATTTTAACAGAACAACCCTAATTGGAGGCCGCATGGTCTGGGAAATAGATGAATTGCACTATGAAAGCGTCAATCACGCTTTGCAGAAGTTTCAGCGTGACTTTGGCTTAGGCGCAAAAAGCATTGGGCGGCCCTGTGAAGGCGACTTCAAAGATTATGCCGACATGTACGATTGGCTGTCGAATACAGTGCAGCGCCGACGGCAGCTACACTTGATGGCTCTTACCAACAAAATGCAGGAAAAAGTCAAAGTACTAACCTACCAAGAGCAGCAGGGTGGGCCATACTGCGCAGCTTTTCATCTGCTCAAAGG
>NZ_JAUHLI010000060.1:0-409 GCF_036325985.1 Alkalimonas cellulosilytica | reverse complement strand
TTACCTAAAGCACTTACGGCATAAGTACCCACACAGATGATTGATTGCATGAGACAGAGCAAACGTACAGATGGGTCTGTAGCTCAGGTGGTTAGAGCGCACCCCTGATAAGGGTGAGGTCGGTAGTTCGAGTCTACTCAGACCCACCACTTTGAGTGTTGAGTTGTGAGTGTTGAATGTTGAGTAAAAAACAACTAAGCACTTAAAACCAAACACTCAACACTATAACGGGGTTATAGCTCAGCTGGGAGAGCGCCTGCCTTGCACGCAGGAGGTCAGCGGTTCGATCCCGCTTAACTCCACCATTTACTTTGCTCTTAAATTCAAATGAAAGGCCTTAATGTGAAGGCAGAGTGTTCAGTTTTTACAACTCAACATTCACCATTCAACATTCACAATTAAGATTTTC
>NZ_JAUHLI010000059.1:0-410 GCF_036325985.1 Alkalimonas cellulosilytica | reverse complement strand
AAAAAACTTAGTGTTGAGTGCTTAGTGGTGAGTGTTGAGTGTTGAGTTAAAAACTCGCTACTCCCTCTTACACTAAGGGCTTTCATTTGAATTCAAGAGCAACTATCGGTTGTACTACGGGTGCTTTTCACTAAACACTTAACACTTACAACTAAAAACTAAGTGAAAGTGGTGGAGTTAAGCGGGATCGAACCGCTGACCTCCTGCGTGCAAGGCAGGCGCTCTCCCAGCTGAGCTATAACCCCGTTTTAGTGTTGAGTGTTTGGTTTTAAGTGCATAGTTGTTTTTTACTCAACATTCAACACTCACAACTCAACACTCAAGTGGTGGGTCTGAGTAGACTCGAACTACCGACCTCACCCTTATCAGGGGTGCGCTCTAACCACCTGAGCTACAGACCCATCTGTACC
>NZ_JAUHLI010000058.1:0-419 GCF_036325985.1 Alkalimonas cellulosilytica | reverse complement strand
CGCCGCTTGATCCAGGCCATTGATTTGGCTGGTTAATCGGTTCGAGATTTGCAAGCCGGCCGCATCATCAGCAGCGCTGTTGATGCGAAAACCAGAGGACAAGCGCTTAAAGGCCACATCCAGTGCATTACCGGAGTTGAACAATTGACGCTGCGCGTTCAAAGAAGATGTATTGGTATTGACATATAACGACATGATGATTCTCCTGTGTCTGTTGGCGCTCATAGCCACATAAAGTGAAACTATTCACAACCTATATATCGGTAAAAAAAGGAAAATCTTTAGAAGATAAGAAAAAATAGATATCTAAAATTAAATGCATGCTTAAACAACAAAAAAGCAGAAGCACCATTAGGTGCTTCTGCTTAAAAGCTGATAGTTAACTGTGTTACTGCAGCAGGCTTAAGGCTGCCTGAGGT
>NZ_JAUHLI010000057.1:0-477 GCF_036325985.1 Alkalimonas cellulosilytica | reverse complement strand
ATGCGACAAAACCACATTGCCGGTGACATGCTGTTCGTTGATTATGCCGGTCAAACGGTACCCATTGTCTGTGCCAGTACCGGTGAAATCCGCTTTGCACAGGTGTTTGTGGCCGTACTGGGTGCGTCCAATTACACCTATGCTGAAGCCACCCTTACGCAGACGCTGCCAGATTGGCTGGGGAGCCATGCCAGAGCCTTTAGCTTCTTTGGTGGTGTGCCCAAGCTCATTGTGCCGGATAACCTTAAAAGCGGCGTCACTAAAGCGTGCCGATACGATCCAGACATCAATGCTGCCTACCACCAACTCGCTCACCATTATGGCTGCGCTGTGATGCCAGCCAGGCCGCGGAAACCGCAGGATAAAGCCAAAGCGGAAGTGGGCGTGCAAATCATAGAGCGCTGGATTTTAGCCAGATTACGTCACCACACCTTCTTCTCATTAGCTGAGCTGAATCACTGCATCCGGGCGCTATTG
>NZ_JAUHLI010000056.1:0-590 GCF_036325985.1 Alkalimonas cellulosilytica | reverse complement strand
TGAAGCACTGCTCTTTAACAATAAGCAATCAATTATCTGTGTGGGTACTTGTGTTGATACGTGCAAACGAATAATCAGTATGAGTGACCAATGTTAATTTATTAGTCAGTACTACTGAGTCAAAACTTTAATTGAAGAGTTTGATCATGGCTCAGATTGAACGCTGGCGGCAGGCCTAACACATGCAAGTCGAGCGGTAACATGCCTTCGGGTGATGACGAGCGGCGGACGGGTGAGTAATGCTTGGGGATCTGCCCGATGGCGGGGGACAACCACTGGAAACGGTGGCTAATACCGCATAATGTCTACGGACCAAAGTGTGGGACCTTCGGGCCACACGCCATCGGATGAACCCAAGTGAGATTAGCTAGTTGGTGGGGTAAAGGCTCACCAAGGCGACGATCTCTAGCTGGTTTGAGAGGATGATCAGCCACACTGGGACTGAGACACGGCCCAGACTCCTACGGGAGGCAGCAGTGGGGAATATTGGACAATGGGGGCAACCCTGATCCAGCCATGCCGCGTGTGTGAAGAAGGCCTTCGGGTTGTAAAGCACTTTCAGCGAGGAGGAAGGGGGTAGTGTTAATAGC
>NZ_JAUHLI010000055.1:0-650 GCF_036325985.1 Alkalimonas cellulosilytica | reverse complement strand
CAGTGCGCCGCTAAAAGCAGGCTACCATGGCCCGATGACACTGCCGATGTTTCGACGCAATGAAGTGCTGATTGCACTGCAGGCGCCTTAATAGGCCAACAGCAGGCGCCGGCCAGCATTTGCCAGGCCCATTAAACGGCCTGGCGTAACATGGCCTCTGGCATGCTCTCTTCGTGCAGCCACTCCAGCTGCAGCTGACCTTCTTTGAGGTGCATGCGCCCTGCTCGGTTCGGACGAATGCGCTGCTGTTTCCGCTCGGCCACCAAGGCATCGAGCAAATCGAGGATGGCGGATTTGAGCCCGCTTTGCCTCAGCAAAGTTTGGGCCTGCTCCGAGAAATGCCAGGCGGTCGCGGTGAGCTGGCTCGCTTCGGCTTTGGCATAAAAGTTAAGCGCCCCATCGAGCTCCTTCAGCTGCGGGTAGTTATGACGCAGAGCGTCCAGGCTCTGCTGTTCAAGCAGGATCACATCAGGCTCCATACAGGTTCTCCTCTTGCTTCCTTATTGAGTGTAGCCATGTTAAGTGCTGGCAACAGCTCTGAACAGTGCCCCGGATTTTTATCTGTCCACTTTGCATACACATACGCCGGTCAAACGCTGACAAAATCCAATTCTAGCGATATACTGTACAAATAAACAGTTATTTTATGC
>NZ_JAUHLI010000054.1:0-672 GCF_036325985.1 Alkalimonas cellulosilytica | reverse complement strand
CCCAATTGCAGAGCACGCTGCCGCAGCGCCTGTTTGCT
This sequence comes from Alkalimonas cellulosilytica, assembly GCF_036325985.1. Taxonomy (NCBI): domain Bacteria; kingdom Pseudomonadati; phylum Pseudomonadota; class Gammaproteobacteria; genus Alkalimonas; species Alkalimonas cellulosilytica. Next base: position 634 of record NZ_JAUHLI010000054.1, on the reverse strand, counting down.
GGGGACACGCTCCGCGATGCTGCAGCCGAAAACCTGCAGATGGACCCGCTCCATCAGTTGCTGCACTTCATCGCGCGTGCACAGTTGCAGCAGCTCAATGGCGTGAATAAAGCCCTGGGCGCGCATCCGCTCGGTCTGGTTGTCGCCTCCCGCACGGCTGATGGTAAAAATGTCTCTAAACTGCCGCTCTAAATCGAGCATTGCCAAATCCCGTTGTGCCATGTTCATGGTGTGCTCCCTATCAAATATAAATTGCATCCCTGCACTGTTTTCCTTAAAACATCCTGCTGCCAGCCTGGCAATCACCTGTCCGCTCTGGTGACATCAAAATCCTGATGCCAAGAATAGCCCCTTGTGCTTGAAAGGCCATACTGTGTGTTTGCACAGTATCCATTTTTCATACAGATCGCGTTTTCCTTTTACCGCTTTACAAGCCAAAAAAAGGAGCGCATGAGACCATTACAAAACTCGCCATCACGGTAATAATGAACTGCAACGTGTAGCGAAAGATGTTTTCTGTCAGTGGTGTGGTTAAGTTGCCCCGGCTTTTCTCTTTTTTAATAGCCTCTTCAGTTTGATGGATCACAGTCCAAATCAGGTATATAGCGCATAATGCAAGTACCATGCTTTGTGT
>NZ_JAUHLI010000053.1:0-713 GCF_036325985.1 Alkalimonas cellulosilytica | reverse complement strand
TTCGGACAGTGTCTGGTGGGTAGTTTGACTGGGGCGGTCTCCTCCTAAAGAGTAACGGAGGAGCACGAAGGTTGGCTAAGTACGGTCGGACATCGTACGGTTAGTGTAATGGTAGAAGCCAGCTTAACTGCGAGACAGACACGTCGAGCAGGTACGAAAGTAGGTCATAGTGATCCGGTGGTTCTGTATGGAAGGGCCATCGCTCAACGGATAAAAGGTACTCCGGGGATAACAGGCTGATACCGCCCAAGAGTTCATATCGACGGCGGTGTTTGGCACCTCGATGTCGGCTCATCACATCCTGGGGCTGAAGTCGGTCCCAAGGGTATGGCTGTTCGCCATTTAAAGTGGTACGCGAGCTGGGTTTAGAACGTCGTGAGACAGTTCGGTCCCTATCTGCCGTGGGCGTTGGATAATTGAGTGGAGTTGCTCCTAGTACGAGAGGACCGGAGTGAACGAACCGCTGGTGTTCGGGTTGTCATGCCAATGGCACTGCCCGGTAGCTATGTTCGGAACGGATAACCGCTGAAAGCATCTAAGCGGGAAGCCGGCCACAAGATGAGTTATCCCTCAGACTATAAGTCTGCTAAAGGGTCGTTGGAGACCACAACGTTGATAGGCAGGGTGTGGAAGCGTGGCGACACGTTAAGCTAACCTGTACTAATTGCCCGAGAGGCTTAACCATACAACGCCCAAGTGGCTTGTATGCACGC
>NZ_JAUHLI010000052.1:0-756 GCF_036325985.1 Alkalimonas cellulosilytica | reverse complement strand
GTGACCAGCGCTGCAGAGCAGCAAGGCATCGACTGGCCTACCATTTGTACCTTGGACGACAGTGCACTGGCCAAGCTGATTTATCCTAAAGCCGATGCCCGCGTATCCACCAGGCTTGAATTACCAGATTGGACGACCGTGCATAAGGAGCTGCGTAAAGCTGGTGTCACCAAGCACCTGTTATGGGAAGAATACGCCCAGCAGTACCCGAACCGCAGTTACAGCTACCCGCAGTATTGCCACCTGTATGGCGAGTGGCAGAAAAAACAGCGCCGCTCAATGCGACAAAACCACATTGCCGGTGACATGCTGTTCGTTGATTATGCTGGGCAAACCGTCCCCATTGTCTGTGCCAGTACCGGTGAAGTCCGCTTTGCACAGGTGTTTGTGGCCGTACTGGGCGCGTCCAATTACACCTATGCTGAAGCCACCCTTACGCAGACGCTGCCAGATTGGCTGGGGAGCCATGCCAGGGTCTTTAGCTTCTTTGGTGGTGTGCCCAAACTCATTGTGCCGGATAACCTTAAAAGCGGCGTCACTAAAGCGTGCCGATACGATCCAGACATCAATGCTGCCTACCACCAATTAGCTCACCATTATGGCTGCGCTGTGATGCCAGCAAGGCCGCGTAAGCCGCAGGATAAAGCCAAAGCGGAAGTGGGCGTGCAAATCATTGAGCGCTGGATTTTAGCCAGATTACGTCACCACACCTTCTTCTCATTAGCTGAGCTGAATCACTGCATCCGGGCGCTATTA
>NZ_JAUHLI010000050.1:0-937 GCF_036325985.1 Alkalimonas cellulosilytica | reverse complement strand
AGCGGTATTGCGCACCTTGGTGCAAGCTGCCAGGGAAGGGTTAAAAATCGACATGGGCTATGTCTCGCTGACCTCACCGGATGAAGAAAGCCGTATCATTGCGCCGCACAGTCTGGTCTGCACCCCACTGCGCTGGCATGTGCGGGCTTACTGCGAAAAGAACCGTGATTTTCGGGATTTTGTGCTAAGCCGCTTTCGTGGCTTTCACGGCGTGGAAGGCAAAGCCGAGCAGTGCCAGCAGGATGACCACCGTTGGAATACCCTGGTGCCAATCGAGCTGATACCCGATACCCGGCTAACCGAGTACCAAAAAGCCATTATTGAAACCGATTACAACATGCACCAAGGCAAGCGCATCATCGAAGTGCGCTCCGCCCTGGTGCCTTATGCCGTGCAGGCACTGAACCTGGATTTAACTAAAATCGACGCCAGGCCAGAGGCCCAGCAAATCATGGTGGCGAATTTAGCTGAGGTGCAGCGGCATGCTTTTTAAGCAGTTAATTTATCTAAACATTATGTAATAGCTTAAGGATTATGACCACTCAATAAGCTGTTGGAAGTCTTTTATCCTGTCACGCTGAAGACGCATGACCTTGTACACACCATTAAAACTGCGACATGAAGGCATTATTTGTGGAAGTGCTAATGTTACCTGAGTGAAAAAATGGTCTTCATTTTGCCGCCACGCATTTTCCCACCACCAACTAATACGCTCCCTCACACCATCAAGCCTTTCTGCACTAACTAATTTGTCAAATTTTTTCTTATTTCCGTCGCAAGTTGTCGGCTAGCAGGTTTTACTACTTACATATTTTTTTACATTCAGGCTTATTAATGCTTTTTTCAAAACTGTAATTCATCAACGGCCATGAAAGCATCTTTTTGGCATGCTTTTACTAGCTCATTTGCAGTTCATAGATCGACAGTTTGAGCGTTT
>NZ_JAUHLI010000049.1:0-957 GCF_036325985.1 Alkalimonas cellulosilytica | reverse complement strand
AGTTGCTTCCAGTGTGACGGTTTGCCCTACCAGGTTATGCGGCACAGAGTAAGCGTGCTTGGCATACAGAACATGGTAGTCCGGCCCAACACGGGCCTGCTTGCTGTCGATATATGTGTAAGCGTATGCCGGTAGTGGCATCAGGGCGGGTTTATCAAGTCGCATGTAAAGCTCATAACGGGAGCCAGGATGAACACGCTGCTGTCGTTGATTCAGATCCATCAGCAGCTCCCGGATACGCTGGTTCAGGCTGGACAGTGTGTAGAAGTGCTCATAGCGCAGACGCATCAAGATCCAGCGTTCAACGATAAGAACCGCATTCTCCGCCTTTGATTTATCTTTAGGTCTGTATGGCCTGGCCGGGATGATGGCTGTGCCGTAGTGCCGCGCCATACGTGCGTAATTTTCATTAAGCACCGGGGCGTACCGGTTGGCTTTGGTCACAGCGGATCGCAGGTTATCTGGCACGAGTAGCTTGGGGACACCACCGAAGAACTCAAAGGCGCGAACATGCGCCATGATCCAGTCTTCAAGCTGTTGTGAGCGCCCGGCTTCAACATAGGTGTAGTTCGAGGCACCGAGAGTTGCGACGAAGATTTGTGCGTTGTAACGAACTTCGCCGGTATCCGGGTTGATAATTGGCACCGTAGGTCCGCAATAATCGATAAATAACTTGTCACCAGCGAGGTGTAATTGGCGCATGCTGCGCTTTTGGTTTTTTAGCCAGCCACGGTAGTGCTCACAGAACTGCGTGTAACCGTATGCTGTTGCGGGATCCATTTCGCGGTATTCTTGCCACAGAAGCAGCTTGGTCATGCCCTTGCGTTTAAGCTCCTGATGCATCTGTACGAAGTCAGGTTGTCGTTTTGAGCGAGATAAGTGCCTGCCTTTGTACACAGCATTCTCAAGCTCAGTATCACTGCAGTTCGGCGGTAATGGCCACGATAATTCACTGGA
>NZ_JAUHLI010000047.1:0-1107 GCF_036325985.1 Alkalimonas cellulosilytica | reverse complement strand
GTTAACCAATTACCAAAGCCGGTTGGGCTCTGGTACGTTTCCAGTTGGCGACTTTTTGAAGGGCGTCTAAACGCTCATAGCTACTGTCATTCAATGGCCTCAGAACGTTTGTCCCACCATTCGCATTTAACTTGATGGGTTTAAAACCTCTGACAACAGCGCTTTACTTTCTTCAGTAAAACCTACAGATTGCCGCACAACACCCCCATCTCGAATAATGTATACAGTCGGTGTGTCCCACAATTTTATCGAAGTCCAATCTTCTACATCCAGAAAAACATGAAATTTTCTATTTATTTCAACTGAAAAAAAAACCTCTGGCGATACACCAACGGGGAGCTTGTAAGCCCATATCAAATCAACATCTTTTGAAAAGGCTTCAGCACTATTCACCCACCTCATTAAGTTATTCGAAAACTTACAGTTTGGCGAGGAGATAATAAGAACCACATCTTTCCCTTCCAAAGAGTGGATTTCAGCACTACTGCTCAACAGCAACATGCTACCGGCTACTTCATGCTGATAACGAGCTTGATCTATCAAATCAAAATAATCATTAGCTGAATCATAATGATGAAAATTCCGCTTCAGAAAAATCCTATAATTATCAACGACCGCATAAGAGCGAGTATAAAAAAAAGCTTTCTTAATCACATTCAAAAGATTAGACCTATCGTCTTCACTAACAGCTGCGGCCGGGTACTTGAAGTACTTATCTAAGCAATAATGTTCAAACTCTTTGAATAAACCAATACGCCTGTCTACTAACACTCCATCCATCTCTACAGGATCTCTGTATGTATCTTCAATAAAGTTCGCGACTTGAATCAAGTCATCAACAGTATGGCACTCGTTATATCCATTGAGAGTGCCAAGCTGGATCGAAAATGAAAAAAATACTAATAGAAAAAACACGGATCACTCCTGAATTGGCCGCTCAAATGCTGAGCGACCACCAATAACGTTAATTAACAACTAGACATACAAATTGCTCCTTGCTCCTCCCTGCAAGTTGCTCTAGTTGAGCAAGAGTAGTCTTTATGATCTCCTTCACCAATACCTATTGCACCACCATCAAACAATACCCCATAATTACCATTTGTCCAC
>NZ_JAUHLI010000046.1:0-1178 GCF_036325985.1 Alkalimonas cellulosilytica | reverse complement strand
CACAAGTCCGCAGCTTCGGTGTATGATTTAGCCCCGTTACATCTTCCGCGCAGGCCGACTCGACTAGTGAGCTATTACGCTTTCTTTAAAGGGTGGCTGCTTCTAAGCCAACCTCCTAGCTGTCTATGCCTTCCCACATCGTTTTCCACTTAATCATAACTTTGGGACCTTAGCTGGCGGTCTGGGTTGTTTCCCTTTCCACGACGGACGTTAGCACCCGCCGTGTGTCTCCCGAGTAGTACTCATTGGTATTCGGAGTTTGCATGGGGTTGGTAAGTCGGGATGACCCCCTAGCCCAAACAGTGCTCTACCCCCAATGGTATTCGCTCGAGGCGCTACCTAAATAGCTTTCGAGGAGAACCAGATATCTCCGAGCTTGATTAGCCTTTCACTCCGATCCACAAGTCATCCCCTAATTTTTCAACATTAGTGGGTTCGGTCCTCCAATTGATGTTACTCAATCTTCAACCTGCTCATGGATAGATCGCCCGGTTTCGGGTCTACACCCTGCAACTGTTCGCCCAGTTAAGACTCGGTTTCCCTACGGCTCCCCTATTCGGTTAACCTCGCTACAGAATGTAAGTCGCTGACCCATTATACAAAAGGTACGCAGTCACCCCACGAAGGGGCTCCCACTGCTTGTACGTACACGGTTTCAGGTTCTATTTCACTCCCCTTACAGGGGTTCTTTTCGCCTTTCCCTCACGGTACTGGTTCACTATCGGTCAGTCAGGAGTATTTAGCCTTGGAGGATGGTCCCCCCATGTTCAAACAGGATATCACGTGTCCCGTCCTACTCGTTTTCACTTAAAAGGCATTGTCGTGTACGGGGCTATCACCCTGTATCGCTCCTCTTTCCAAAGGATTCCACTAACACCAAATAAGCTTAAGGGCTAATCCGCGTTCGCTCGCCGCTACTAACGGAATCTCGGTTGATTTCTTTTCCTCCGGGTACTTAGATGTTTCAGTTCCCCGGGTTCGCCTCTTGCACCTATGTATTCAGTGCAAGATACTCTGTAAACAGAGTGGGTTTCCCCATTCGGAAATCCATGACTCATGCGGCTCTTACTGCCTCATCATGGCTTATCGCAAGTTAGTACGTCCTTCATCGCCTCTGACTGCCAAGGCATCCACCGTGTACGCTTAGTCACTTAACCATACAACCCCAAGTGGCCTTA
>NZ_JAUHLI010000045.1:0-1368 GCF_036325985.1 Alkalimonas cellulosilytica | reverse complement strand
AAGAGCGAAAAGCGGACTTTCGGTAAAATCAAATCAACTTAGATATTGCTAGATAACGTTATCAAAATAATCCTTAAAGCTTGTCAATTGAACTGAGAATTCCGTCAGTTGTCAGTGAAGACAAGATTGCCATTGACCAGCTGCGGCATGGGCTGGACTGTTCGATAATGCCCAGGCCGCCTGTATGCGAGTTCGGATTCGATCCTACTGAAAACTAAGAAAAACAACTAAGCCATTCCGGAAAGGGAGTGGCTTAGTTTCAACAATCTACGGGCGCTGGAATAAAATCTCTTTGCCATTACTGACTAAAAAGGCATAAGGTCTGGTTAATCGAACACCATTAACAATGTAAACTTCTGGCACCAAAACATAACCCTTGTAATTTCTAATTATTGCTGGGTGCAACAAGGCCCCTCGGTTCAACTCTGCAACAATTACATCTCTGTATTCATCATCAATTATAGCGCCGCCAGCTACCGAGATATTCATACTTATAAAGCAGTACTCCATTATTTCGTCTGGCCCATCAATGAAGTGATGGGATGGGTTATTTTTGATAAATGACTCTACTTCTTGAGTACGCCTGGAATCGAAATTTCTAATTTCACCACAGATATCACCTTTAACCATTATGTATGTGTTGTAGTTCCTATCTCCTCTCATAGTCATTGAAGGACCAAAACTAATATTTTCGTATTCCTCTTTGATAGAATCCATAACCTTTCTGGATACATAATCCCTCAATAAAACAAAGTCCCAACCGCCACCATGCACTTTAAAATCTTGACCATTAATAAGCTCCACAATCGCCGGCCGCCAGCTCATTTCACGATCCACTCGCCCAATCATCATTTCACTGGCCACAACACCGAATAAACCTTGGCCAACGCCCATGATGGCACCACCTGCCACCCGCTCACCGGTGGAGGAGCGACCAGCGACACCAGCTTGGGTTCCATCAGTGAAGTCCCGCATTCCCTGACCAACCCGAGCAGGCTGAGCCATTCGTGCGACATTAAGCGCCTCAGAAATAGTGTCATCCCACACGTAGTGAGTGCTGGACAGCACTTCAAGCACAGGGTAGCCTTGCGCATCTGTTTTAGGACCGCTGTTACCGGTGCTAGCGCAACCAGACAAGATGAGCGCAGAAGAGATCCCTATTGATAAAAGAATTTTTTTTAGCATCGCATTCTCCCTTGACGTAAAATCCATTAGGTTCTGTCTTTTATTAGATGGTAGGGCTAACCCCAGAAGTAATAACTTTCAAATCATGCCATGGCACTTCAGAAAATTCACCATTAAAAATCATTTTTTTCACTGGTAAGATTTCAGTGTTAACTTGGTGGATAAAGTCGGCTTTTGGCACAA
>NZ_JAUHLI010000044.1:0-1369 GCF_036325985.1 Alkalimonas cellulosilytica | reverse complement strand
TTGTAATTTAAACCATCCTTGCCATAACACCTTTATTGACGCCTTCCCCGTTCGCTTGGTGTCTTTCCATCCTCCAAGTCTGGCAAGTTCCGCGTAAGCCCACTTCATGGTGGGGGTAGTTTCAGGCAATGTTCTGCTAACCTGTTTAATCCACAACAGTTTCCAGGCCTTTGGAGAGAGCACCTGTTCGCAGCTGACTTCATCTGGTTGTTCACGCGCGAACTTTAGCTGCAATATCCGCACAGCAATGAAGGCATTAATGGTAACCAGCCTCTCTACGTTCGCTTTACTCTGCAAGCGAGCATTTTCAATATTGGTACCATCCGTTTTCCAGGCTTTATGGTATTCCTCAACTAACCAGCGATGCTCATAGTAACGAATAATGTTAAGCGCATCGGCTTTGCTTTTGACCGGTTCATTGGTCAGTAAATGCCAGCTTAATGCTTCTTCACCCTCCGTGCGTTCGACACATCCAACATAGTATAGTGGTAGTGAGTTTCCGCGTTTATTGGCCGGAACTTTCAACGTCACTGGAGCAAATACGATATCCAATGTCACAGTACGCGCCTTTCGCCCACCTTTTTGGGCAATGTGCACCTGTTTTTGTCCTGCACTCTCAAGCCCGGCAGCATAGTGATAGAGCTTATGCTCTCCCTCTTCAATATGCCTACTCTGCATCGAGCGAACCACGAAGCGCTGCTGATTCGTGAGCTTGTGCTGCAAGTACTCGTAGATATCAGCTTCCCGGTCACAGACCGATATCACATCTGCCATCTTGGCGCCTAATCTGGCCGACATATTGACGGAAGCTGACTCCCACTTAAAGCCTTCTTTTTCTTCATAACACGTTTTTTTACGCAAATGCTTCTTTCCGCGCGTGCTGATATCACGTGCCCAACGGGATTGTTCAATTAATCCAACAACTTCTCGCTGCTCAGGGGCAAATAACAATGCACTATGAGCAAGCATGCCCCGATGGCGATCTCCTTGATTGACGTGGCCAAGCTCATCCCGAACAGAGCGGTGACTGTATGTGATTGTCGTGGTGTCTTCCAAGGCGAGCAGTAAATTGTGCCTGGCAGCTTGCTTTACTGTGACTTGATATCCAGCTTCAGCAATTGCATCTGCACTCACGTGCTCATTACGAATAAAGCGATAAGCGCCTTCCATGTCCGCTGGAGATTGGGTGATATTCACGAATGGTTTTCCTGGTGCGTTCGCTAATGTTTCAGCTAACTTTACCAGACGAGCGGTGCGACGGGGATCACCTAGATCTGCCTGACCAAAAGTATGTATTGCCCACTCAGTATTATTATCCATTGGAATTCACCTGCCTAAAGATTCGGTGAAAGATCAGATCGGTGACTCC
>NZ_JAUHLI010000043.1:0-1870 GCF_036325985.1 Alkalimonas cellulosilytica | reverse complement strand
AATCGAGTAGGAGGAGGCCTCACGGCCTCCGTCCTCTCACACCACCGGGCATACGGTTCCGTACCACGGCGGTTCACAGGTTATGTTTGAGCTTGATGGTACCTGTCCATCAGCGATATCAAACCCAGTCTGTCAAACAGCTTCTTTGGTAACGCCTGATTCATATGCGAAGCTCCCGAGTTCCACCATGGGCCGCGCCCGTTGGTGGTACTCAGTCGCGCACGATCTTTGGCGATACCGAGGCGCATCAGCATCCGCGCACGGGTTATTCCCTGCTTCCACTGCCGCCAGAGGATCTTCCGAAGGTGGCGGCGTAGCCAGCCATCCAGTTCATTGAAGATACCTTTAGCGTCCGCGTGGTGGAAGTAGTTTATCCATCCGCGCAGCCTGGGAGCCAGTTCGCTCACCGTTTTACGGATGCTCCAGCCTTTGGCCATGCGCAGCAGTGCTTTGATGTTGCCTTTGAAGCGTTTTACACTTTTATCGGCAATTTTGAGCCGGATGTTGTACTTCCGGCTGCATACCGTATAACCAAGGAAGCTGCGCTTCCACGGCCTGTCGGCGGCACTCTTCTCGCGATTGACCTTAAGTTTCAGGCGCTGTTCAAGAAACCGGGTCATCGAGGCTAACACCCTGTGCGCCGCGCGTTCGCTGCCTACATAGATATTGCAGTCGTCCGCGTAGCGGCAGAAGTTAAGGCCCCGCCTTTCCAGTTCCATATCCAGTTCATGCAGTAGGATGTTCGACAGCAGCGGTGACAGCGGTCCACCTTGCGGTGTGCCTTCTGTGCGCGCTGTCGTGATGCCATGCTCCATGATACCTGCCTGAAGATAACGGCGTACCAGTTTGAGTACGGTTTTGTCCTCAATGACACGGGCAATGCGCGACATCAAAATGTCATGATTTACCCGGTCAAAGAATTTTTCCATATCGATGTCAACCACCCAGCGTTTGCCGGATCCCATATGCTCGCGGGCCTGATGTACTGCCTGTGCGGCACTCTTACCCGGACGGAATCCGTAGCTGTTCGGTGAGAATATCGGCTCAAACTGCTCGCTCAGTATCTGATGCATCGCTTGCTGGATAAGACGGTCTATCACGCATGGAATGCCCAGCATCCGCATGCCGCCTCCAGGCTTGGGAATTTCAACCTTACGCACCGGTTGCGGTTGATAGCTGCCGTCCAACAATTGCTGTTTGATATGCTGCCAATGTTGGTGCAGGTAACCTTTCAGCTCACCTGTGGTCACACCGTCCACCCCCGGGGCACCCTTGTTCCGGCACACCCGGTGGTAAGCTTGCAGCATGTTCGACCGTTCGGTTATTGCTGACATTAAGCCCATGTCAGCCCCGCTCGAAGTTGTCCCTGCTGATGCCGTGACGCACTGCACAACCTGACCGTCCCGCGTAGGCTACCGGCTTCGCGTTTTGGGTCGGGTGAACGTCTCGTTCTTGCTGTGATATGTTGCATCATCGAATCAACCGGCTCCGATCTATAACCTGTGTTCAGCCCTTCAACTGGCGGTGACCAGCCTACTACGGCCTCTGCTGACTTCTGTTGCTCCATCCTGATACCTCACAGCATCAGTAGCCTTGGGCAGGACAACAGATCTCCCAGGGTAATGCGCGCGACCTTCCCACTTATACCTGCCGCATTTACGTCCACAGTTTCCGTGTAAGTATCGGGCTTTAGCAGTCGTTGCTACCTCACCCTCTGTGACCGCCTCGTATGCGATTCCTGTTCGTCAGGCCAGTGATTTGCCTTCGGCTTCCTTCAGATTTCACCTCGCGGTGGACACCCTTGCCGTTCAGCTAGTGGTTCCCCTTACCGGGCCCACAGGGGACTTCCACCCCCAAGTCTTCCGGCCAG
>NZ_JAUHLI010000042.1:0-2455 GCF_036325985.1 Alkalimonas cellulosilytica | reverse complement strand
TGTAAGCGTCCGGCGATCACAGGTTGAAGTTCTAATTTAAGTGTCCACTTAATTTTTAGTGGACACTTAATGCCTTAAATCGCCTCACTAGGCTGGGGGGATAAGTCGATGTTCCAGGGTAGCAGCTCATCGATACGGTTGATGGGATGATTGCCGATACGTTTGAGTACCGTGGTCAGGTAGTCATTCGGATTGATGTCGTTGAGTTTAGCGGTACTGAGTATTGAATAGAGCACGGCAGCACGCTCACCTCCAGCCACTGAACCTGCAAACAGGTAATTTTTCCTGCCCAAGGCAATTGGTCGCAATGACCGCTCTGCACTGTTGTTATCAATCTCAGCATACCCATTATCCACATACGCAACCAGTGCCTCCCACTGCTTCACGGCATAGTGGATAGCCTTGGACAGTGGCGAGCCTTTCGATAAGGTGCGCAAGGTTGCTTGCAGCCAGCTATGGAATCGCTCAAGGATGGGCTTGGCTTGTGCTGCCCGGATACGTTGTCGCTCATCCGGTGGCTTGCCGCGAGCTTGTTTCTCAATCACGTAGAGAGATTGGATGACGGTTATCGCTTCATCAGCGAACGGCGAAGGGCCCGACTGGGTGATGTCATAGAACTTACGTCGCACGTGCGCCCAGCATCCGTGGGGTGTTATTTGCTGCTTGTACAATTCGTTGTAACCGGCATAAGCATCGGCCTGGAGCGAGCCTTTGTATCCTTTTAAGTGCTCGGTGGGATGGATGCTTTTGCGGTCTTCACTGTACTGCAGCCAGACCGCAGGTGCGGTGGTATCCCCCCAAGGGCGACCATCACGCACATAGGTCCAGTAACGTCCGGTTTGCGTGCGACCCTTGCCCGGTGATAGCGTCGGTGCGGTGGTATCATCCGCATGCACGTGGGTGGCAGCTTTTACATGACGACCGATGGCCTCAGCCAATGGCGTGAGTAACGCACCTGTTTGTCCTACCCAGTCCGCCAGGGTAGAGCGCTCGATATCAATGCCTTCACGCGCCATCCGCTCAGCCTGTCGGTACAGCGGCTGATGGTCGAGGTATTTATTGACCATCACTTGAGTGAGTAAAGCGGCACTGGCCAGTCCTTTTTTAATGACGCGCTCAGGCGCCTGACCTTGCACCAAGGTGTCGCAGTGCTTGCAGCTGAACTTTGGCCGTACAATGCGGATAACCCGATACGATGCAGGGACCACATCCAGCATTTCAGAGACATCATCACCGATATGGGTTAATTCGCCCTGACATGCCGGACACTGGCAGGCTGCTTCAACACACAGCTCTTCTCGCGGCAATTGTGCAGGTAGAGAAGTGCGTCGACGTGGCGTCACTTTGTCCTCTTTGGCCGGTGCAACTGGTTTAGGTAAGGCACTGGTCTGCATCTCCAGCTCTTCAAGTTGCAATTCCAACTGATGAATTTGTTTGTCGAGATGTTCGGACGAACGCCCGAAGCGGGCGCGTTTTAAAACGGATAACTGGTGGCGTAACGAGGCAATGACGGTATCTTGCTGAGCAAGCGTCGACTGCAGTTGAAGGATAATTTCCTGCAACTGTTTCGGGTCACTGGGTAAGTGTGATGCCATCGTTTTCATGCCCTGCATGATAGCATAAAATGGCAGCTAACTCATTGATTAAATGTGCTTATGTAGCATTTTTTGGCGTATTTTTTCTGGCAGGCGGGCGCCAGTCTAAGCCCTCCAGCAACAACGCCAATTCGGCCTGAGTTAAATGAACGGCACCGGATGTTGCACTTGGCCACACGAACCGTCCCTGCTCTAGGCGCTTGTAAAACAGACACAACCCCTGACCATCCCACCAGAGCAGTTTGAGCCGGTCTCCACGTCGCCCACGAAAAACAAACACATGACCACTAAAGGGGTCTTTCTGCAACACATGCTGTGCCATGGCCGCCAGGCCATCAAAGCCTTTGCGCATATCGGTGTATCCGGCACACAGCCATACGCGTAATTCATGAGATAAGGTAATCATGACAATGCCACCACCAATTGCTGCAAGATACACGGTGTCGCTTCGTGCAACACCAGTTGATGACCACTTCGAAACGAAACTGTGATGGCTGGTTGGTGTGCTGTCTGCTGTGGCTCAGCCCGCTTGGTGATGATGGGAATAAATGGTAGTGGTGCCACCGGCGTTTCGGGTTCGCCTTGAACGCGCCGGACCCACAAGGCGCTCCCCCTGTCGGCTTCACGTACCCAGCGAAAGACCTGATTGGTATTCACGTCGTATTTGCGCGCAAGCTCAGATACCGACAAGGTACGCTCTTTCGCAGCCTGGACAATTTGCCATTTGAACTCAGGCGAAAAGACCCTACGCCGGTCTGGTTCTTTTAATGCAGGCATTCATGACTCTCACGGTTAACAACAGTGAGGGATATGATGCGTGATCAGTCAGTAAATAAAAGATGTGATCGCCGGACGCTTAC
>NZ_JAUHLI010000041.1:0-2478 GCF_036325985.1 Alkalimonas cellulosilytica | reverse complement strand
TTCAGAGCAGGGTAGGTATGACGATTTGCGAGATCGTGCAAACAAGGCTCTCTCAGAGCGTCAGGAACGCATAAACGAGCTTGAAGAACAGTTAAGACCATCTCACAGACGCGGTTTTTAATAGTAGGTCGAGCTTGTTGATTGCAGCTTGCTGCATTCAACAGGCTGACCCACCAAGCGAAGCGCGGTAGCCACTTCATCTGAACTGCCAGATCGCAGCGGTCAACACGTTGCCCGCATGACCGCCAGAATAGATCCCTTTTGGCCGGATTGAATATCAATATAAATCAACAACTTACTTGGGGGGGGGTAGGCAACCCTAGAGTGCCTACCCCTAGGCACTCCTAGATTACCTACCCTCTGCCGTTTTTTGGAAAAGTTTTTCCATTTATTGGAATTTTTTTTCATGCTTTGTGATATGTTATGCCTACCCCTGTGGAAAAAGGATTTTTTATGAAAAAAATAGGCACACCAAGCGCTCCCAAGCCTCACAAAGCAGGCTCATTTGTGCAAACGGAAAGAGCCGCGCATGAAGCCTGGGCAAAACTTGTGTTAAAACAACCTAAAGCAGCTGCTCTAATGCACTTGTTATGCTCCAGAATGGACGCATCAACAAACGCTGTAGTTTGCTCGCATACGATACTTGCAGAGCTTATGGGATGCTGTACGAGAAGCATTAAGAACTACTTAAAATCACTTGAATCAGAGCGATGGATTCAGATCGTTTCGCTTGGGAAAGGTGCGGCAAACGCTTACGTAGTCAACTCCATGGTTGCATGGGCTAAAGATCGCGAAATGCTTAAACACGCGACGTTTAAAGCTCAGGTGATAGTGTCTGCTGATGATCAGTCACCAGAAGCCCTACAAGCCGATTTAAGACGCATACCGGTGCTGTTTAATGGTGATATGCAAATGCAAGCCGGAGAGAGCGCAGAGCCGCCAACACAGCTATTGCTTGATCATATTCAGCATGACTTACCAAGCATCAGTGAAACCGATGATCAGTAGCGCCTGCGGCGCGGTTTGGCAGGAAAAGCAGGCCGCGCACCTGCTTTCTTAACTTCGCCAGTAGAAGCGCCAGAACACTTTTTTAAAAGCAAGTAGGCGCTCGCGAAGCTCGCCAGTTTGCTCAGCTTGTTTTTTCACCAGCGACATTTGAGCGTTCAGATCCGCTTTAGTCGCATGTAAAGCGCCTCGCAGAGCTGTTATCCGCTCTTTCAGTTTATCAATCTCAGCTGTATCAGTGACCGTTTTAGTGCGTAAATCATCACTAAAACCGCCCTCGTTAACCTTCGCTACAAGCTCTTTAAGCGCTTTGTGATATCGCTCATGCACAAACCCTACGGACAGCGGTTTAAGCCCTTTGGCTTGCATCTCTGCCCTGTGTTTAGCTTGCCGTTCTTTAGCTGTTGCTGCTTCTTTTTTGTCCATCATACCCACCTCACAGATCCGCTTAATCGACCAGCTTAGTATAGCATAGTTTTGTTATATATCACGTTATATATAACGGAGATTTCAGTTTAATAGAGACCGACTATTAAACTCAGACTGAATTATCCCACGTTGTGTTATATTCTGTCTGAGTTTGTCGGCTCCTACGGAGGGTTTAAAGATGTCCGGTTATCAATTTGCACACACTCAAACGTACAGCTTGAAAGGCAACAAAGTGAACAGATCCGCTCGTGATGTTCTGATGGAAAATAGCCGGGTTCCTGGTCAAGCTAATCATGTTAAAAACGTGAAGCCGCCAAAGTTGTTATTTGGCGTTGATCCTATTGAATTAATGCCAGTGATAGAACAGCGTATCGCTGATGCAAAAGCAGCGCTAAGAGGAACTGGCCAGCGCATACAATCAAACACACACGTACTGGAAGGCGCAGTATTCAGCCACCCTTTCTCTGTTGAAAGCTTACACAAAAACAAAGAGCGAGCAGCGCAATACATCGCTTGGCGAAACGATATGATCAAATACGCTATCGCTGATGCTGAAAAGCGAGGTATGCAAACGCTTTCGATAGTTGAGCACACAGACGAGACTTACCCACACATTCACGTTTTAAGCATACCTAAGTTGACGACAGAGAACCCAAGATTAGACGCCAAAGCTTGTCAGCAAGGCCATAAAGCCGCGAAAGCAGCAGCAGACAAGGGCGAGGATGCAAAACAGCAGATGAGAGCTTACAGGGACGCTATGAGCGAATGGCAAGACGATTTATGGGAATCAGTCAGTGCTAAACATGGTTTAACCCGTGTCGGCCCACGCCGGAAGCGCTCAACACGGCAAGAGTGGAACGCTCAGAAGCAGCTAACAGAGCAATTACAGAAAGCAATCAGACTCAAAGAAAAGCTCAGCATCGAAGTCGCTGATCTGCAAAACGTCAAAGCGCTGCTAGATGAAAACAAACACTTGAAAGTAGATAATCAAAAACTGCAAAAGCGCATAGAAACGCTTGAGAACGCCTACAGTGAGTTAAAAGT
>NZ_JAUHLI010000040.1:0-2988 GCF_036325985.1 Alkalimonas cellulosilytica | reverse complement strand
GTTTCCAGCGTGAAGTGCGCCGGCATCACAAAAGACATCCGCGCCTGCTCAGGCGTATCGGTCATAAAGACCGGCGCCGTCATCGCGATGGACACCCCCTGATGACCATTTGAAGCCTCCATAAACACCGGTGCGGTCATGGCGATGTCGCGCGCGCCCTCGTTCGCACCGCTGATGTAGCGGAACAGCTTTCGAAAAGCACCATTTTGGCCATGCGCAGCCATATCGGCCGAAACCAACACCATGGCATCGTAATGGCGCACATCAATACCCCGGCTCTCATCCACCTGCAACTGGGTGTAAGGGGCAATTTCAACATGGTTCTGGCCGACCACAGAGCAGCCGGCCAGCAAGGCGGCAGTAAATAAGGTGAATACGGATTTCACGGTTAGTCCTTTTGCTTTGTTTGTTGTGGTTGTACGTGTGTTTTAAAGAAACAGAGCAGTAGGGTCAGCGACTTCTAAATTGGAGATTTCTGTTCAGCAAGCAACTCCGCCAGCAGACGTTGCGCATTACCAATGCCATACACCTCTTGCCTACCTTGCCAGTTGTCGAGCAAGGTTTGCCATTGCAATAATTCAGAAGGGCTCCATGGGTTGGCATTCAGCACATAAGTGATGAGTTCAGTTCGCAGCTCATTGGCGTGTTGTTCGAGAAATGGCATCCCAAGCTGCTGTGCACAGTGCTGCAGGGAATGACGGATCAGCAGCAGATCGCTGCCCAAAAAATCAGGGCAGTGGGTTGGCTCAGAGCAAGCCAGTTGTCGAAACAGCGGGTGAAGCGGCTGATGCTGCTGCATTAAACGAAAAGCTAGCCAAAATAGTGGAAACAGTGCTTCAAAATCCGCAGCTGAGCTGGCATCACCGTCAGTTAAATCGCCGCTGCTGTAGAAGTGGGCGGCAGCATATTCAAGGCAGTGACTGGCCTCAGCCAGCATGGCATCTGACAGCTCTGTTGGCAAAGCAGGCTCTGTTTGTTGAAGGGCCGCTTGCCAGACGGATCTCAGGTGTGGCCAGTTGCTTTTTGACTGCGACTCCTCTGTACTTAACCGCTTAAAACAAACTGGCAGTTTCAGCAGCTCCTGCTCTAAAACACGCAGTTGCCAGTAGGGATGATAGGATTTGACCGCACTAAGCCAGGGCTCTGGCAGTTCCGATGGTTCAGGCGATTCAAACAAAGCGTAACAGCCCTCATCCGAGCCAGGCTTTGGGTTTTGTTCATCCAAACTATCGGGGAGCACAAAACGTCCCCTGTGGTGAAAGTTGCAACAAAGCGCTGCCTCTATGCAGTAACCGCACATCATTTGTTTCCTTTTAAGCAGATTTTTTGTTTGGGCAGCAATGGGTAGGCATCTTTGCTGATGCCCAGCCGGTCGATGGCCTCTGTGTAGGGGGCAGCATAATCTGCCATCGCGGACAAGCGCCTAGCATACGGCAGATTGAAGCGATGACTACTGCGGCATGTCAACAACAGCTCTGTCTTGACGCTGCCAATGCGTAAACAATTCGCCAGGCTCAAGCCTTCTGCAAGTAAGGTGGCCAGCATACCGCTGTGAGGAGCGGTAGCGAGCTGTTGCTGAAGCGAAGAGGAAGGGCAGGGCCACAACATTGCCCTGGGGCCGTCAGGCAATTGCTGATTTTCCCAAGGCGCAGTTTGCACCTGAAGCTCCATCAACACCAGGTAATTGCTGTCATCATCGTTGTAATACGGATCGTCATCATGCAGGCAAAAGTAAAGCCTTACATTGCACTGGAAAGGCGCTGCTTGCCCATGGAGCCACAGGGCTGGAAGATCTTCCATTACAGCCGCTATGTCCTTTGCGAGTTCTTGCTCCAGTGCATAAAGCCGTTTGTTAAGTCTTTCAAATGTCAGACGCTCGGTTCGGGTAAGCTCATTACCATGAAGCGTCCCCATGAAATAAGGCGACAGCTCAGGTAGGCGCTGTTGCCAGCACAAGGTCGGTGAAAGTAGCAGCAGCTTGGCCATGGTAATTCCTCAAACCAATGTGCTGCCAGCTTACTGTTTTCCAGCGACAAAATAGGTCGCTTATCGGCTGGGTTTAGCTGCGGCTTATTTTGTCGCAGCGCTGCCGTATGCTGTCGCTATCACAAAATAGGAGTCTGTGCATGCCAGCCGTTCAACCAAGTTCAACCCAAAAGTCCACAAAGCAAGATGCTCAAAAACCTCAGGCCGGTTCAGGTGCATCTGTGTTACTGCTAGGGGTGGGTAGTTTGGGTTGTTATCTGGTTGCCAAAACCCAGCAAGCGGAGCTGCCAGTGCCGGTGCGCTATGCATTGATGCACCACAAAGCCGCCTTGCTGCAAAACAGAGCCGATACGCTGTGTTTTCATCTTAATGAAACTTCGGGACCGTTACAGCAGCGGCTGGCCGATGAGGATTATCTGGCGGTACAGCAAGCAATAGCGCATGCGGATGTGGTGGTGCTGTGCGCAGCTCTGGGCGGTGCCAGTGGCGCTCTGTTGGAGGAATTGGCCCAGCTAAAAGCTCAGGATACGCTGGCTTTTGTGATCACTCCTTTTTCTTTTGAAGGCGGTGCGCGCTTAAAGCAAGCCAAAGCGACTTTGCAGCAGTTGGAAAGTCAGTGCAGCAGCATTCTGGAATTGCCAAATGATCTGCTGCGTCAAGCCCTTGGTGGTCACACTGCGCTTCATCAGGCATTGGATGCGAGCAATGTCTTTTTGCATCAGGCCTTGCAGCAGCTGCTTGGACTCATGATTGAGCCAGGGTTAATTCACCTGGATATCATTCATTTTAAAACCATGCTCAGTCATCAGGGGGGGATGCTTATTGGCTGGCACCAGCTGGACCTCAATCAGCCGCTAAGCCCGCAAGTAGCAAGCCTGTTGCAACAACCACTGCTGGCTCAGGCCGATGTGAAAACGGCCAAAGCCGCCATGCTGTATGTGCAAGCACCGGATAACCTGGCTACCGATACATACTGCCAGCTGCATACTGAATTGCAGCGGC
>NZ_JAUHLI010000039.1:0-5066 GCF_036325985.1 Alkalimonas cellulosilytica | reverse complement strand
TGATTACCACTATTTTGATGAACCGGCTTTGTACCGGCAGCAGGATTAAACAGCACTTTCTCACAAACTTGTCAGGCAACCGCAGCCTTCAGCGGTGCCTTACCATGGAACCAATTTCTTCACCATCAAAAGGAAGCATGATGAACATAACCACAACACTTTTAACGCGTACTGCATGGCTGGCTTGCGCCGGCGTTGTCTTGGTCAATTGCGGCGGTAGCAGCAGCGATGAAGCGCAGTCTCCAGCACCACAACAATTTACGGTCACCACACAAGCAACTGCAGGTGGAAGTGTAAGCCCTGTTCAGCGGCAAGTGAACGCAGGCCAAACGACGAGCTTTACCATCTCGCCCGATTCAGGGTTTAGTTTGGCCAGTGCGCAAGGGTGCAATGGCAGCCTGGCCGCAGGCACTTTTACCACAGGCGTCATTCAGGCGAATTGTACCGTCAATGTCACCTTTAATGCGCTCCCTATTGCCGATGCTGGTGCCAATCAGACGGTTGAAACCGGCAACCTGGTGACGCTTGATGGCTCTGCCAGCAGCGATGCAGAGGGCGATGCGCTCAGCTATGCCTGGCAGGTTACGCAAGTACCAGAGGGTGCGAGCGTAGCGCTCTCGTCAGCCACCGATGTTCGGCCAAGCTTCACTCCGCAAGTCGATGGGGTGTATGTCTTTCAATTGGTGGTGTCGGATCCATACGGCAGCAGCGAGCCTGCGCAGGTGCAGGTCGAAGCCACTACCGCGAATTTACCCCCGGTCGCCAACGCCGGCCCGAATCAATCCGTAGCAACGGGTGCACAGGTTGAGCTGGATGGTCGTCAAAGCTCTGATCCGGAAGGGCAGCCCCTTAGTTACAGCTGGATTATGGTCAGTCGACCCAATGGCAGCATGGCAGAGCTAAGCGCAACAGATACCGCCACGACGCAATTTACCGCCGATGTGGCAGGCGAGTTTGTGATCGAACTGACTGTCAACGATGGTGAGCTCGACAGCGAGCCTGTACAGGTTCTGGTTGAGGCAACCACTGCCAATGTTCCGCCAGTGGCCAACGCAGGCTCCGATCAAACCGTGATCGTAAACTCCGTGGTGCAGTTAAGTGGCGCAGCCAGCAGCGATGCAGACGGCGATCAGCTGAGCTACCACTGGCAATTTGTCAGCATACCTGACAACAGCGAAGCTGAGCTCATCAATGCCCGTGACGTTGAAGCCGAATTTACGCCGGATCAGGTCGGCAACTACGTCATCCGCCTGACGGTCGATGACGGGGTGGATAGTGCAACTGATCAAGTTGTAATCGAAGCCATCGCAGCTCGGCTTCAGCTGCAGGAAAAGGACTTTTTCTCCGGTTACCGCGATCTCAACTTTCCATACAGCAGCAGTGGCACCATGAGCGTGACCCTGGTAGGCAGCAATACCGTAACTGTTGGGGAGTACCGCCTTGTTGCTCTGGGTCAGGATTACGTTATCACCGACCTAGTGGCCAGCGATGATAACAACCTGGTCGTGCCTGAGTTTGCCGGTTTGGTCGATGGGCAAATCATCGCTGCAGGCGATACGGTGGATTTCAGGTTGCTATCACCCAAAACAGGCAACCAGCAAGCCAATGTGGTGTTCTCGTTCCGGGTTGAGGGTACGGATAAAACCTTCCAGGTGCGCAGGCTGTTGACCACCAATTAGTCAGGAAGCAACAACGGGGCAGGGACGCCCCATCCTTAAAGGTTTAACGTTATAGCATAGCGTTATCACTAAGCGCTGCTTTCCTTTGTAAACCCAGTCCCATGTAATTTTCGCATATAGATGTAGGCAAACGATATGCTTGGTTTCACGGTATGGCTATCACCAAATGAAACTGTATGCGTAACATCAAATCAAAGTTAAAATTTATAAGAGAGAGACACACAGCTTCTTTTGCCGACCACAGTTGTAATCTGTGGTCGGCAATTCAAAGAGCAGCTTTCAAACATTTATTTTATAACTATAAAAGTTGCCCAGTTTGCACTTTGTACAACTTGCATATCCTCTTGTTTGGATATCAACTCTTCAAGTTGACCTTGCGCGTCAAGATAAAAATCGTGTTCCATTTGGTGGTAAAAGCGCATATGAGGTTTCCAATACCCAACGCCTTGATCAAGAATTAATTGACTCTGTGATCCATCCTGCCAGCTTAACGATAGTACGCGAGAATGAGGTATTTCCCATGTACTTTTCATAAGGTTAACCTGAATATCAGCACCAGGGCTTTGCAGTTCTAGCAGCCTGCTAAGCATGTAATGTTGTTCATTTTCCTCTTGCCAATCATGACTAATTACTTTGCCTTGTTGTGCCGATCTTGCCGCAACAGTATTAATAATTACTTTTACACCAGCATTAGTTGAAAAAATACTCAGCAATTTGCTGCATAGCAAAGCTGCCCAGGGTGATTTCAAGTAACGATCGGTGTAACTAACTGCGGTTATTTTGCTGTTAGTTAATTTTTCAACAAAATCAGGCGTCTGTTGCTTCAACAATGAGATGAATGCACTTTTAAAATTAAGAATTTTGCCATCAAGTTGGTTGGTAACCTCAATCACTCTTGATTTATCTTTATCGGATTTCAGAGTGATAAAGTCATAGTCGGCCGCTAAACAGAGTGGTATTTGGTTCGATGTGACCCAAACAGTTTCTTGATCAGAGCTAAGCCAGTTCTCACCTGGGATAGCTTTTTCTGCAGAATTTGTTACGAGACTAATGCATTGATCTGCATAAATAACTTGCATTGCCGTAACCAATTTACCTTCACCGACAATGTCTTTGCTTGTTAAGCGTTTAACTTTAATGCCTAGACTATGCAAAGCGCTTAATTGCCTTTCAGTTTCGCTGCTGGCTTTACATTTATCCGGTACAACAAGCTCGATATTAAGCTGATCGATAATTTTCCAGGTTAGAACTTTATTTTTAAAAGCAGGTAACGCTAAATCCCAAAATGTCTCTTCACCATGTAAATAAAGTCGAACTGTCAGTACATCTTGGTTCGTTTTCTTTAAGCCTTGAACCGAACGAATAAACCGATCAGGTCCCATAGCACAAAGTTCTGCCCCTTTGATTTTACTGAATACAGTAGGTAAATGTAGGTAATCAATAATTCGACTTTCCTCTAACCATTCCAAGGCAAGGTGTCTGTCTAACTCCTGTTGCTCAACTCTGCTGTCGGACCCAGCAAGACAATGAGAACAAACATTTTCACAGTCTGCGGGACAACGCATTAATTCAAAGCTCTTAAGTAAGAGTTGTTGAATATTATTCAAACCATTAAGAACAAAACCGGCACCACCACTCACATTATCAAAAAGTTGAATGATGGAGCGGTTAGCTTTGCTTTCTAAATCTTTATCGAGTCTGATCGCAAAGCCCATTTCAGTGCTTGCAATCCCTAGGTACTCTGCGATGGTATCGCGCAAGGCAACAGCGAGAGTTCTTGCTGTAATTTGATGCGCCTTGCTGTCTGATAACCATTTGCCTGTTCGTGGGCTTTTAAAAGCGATTTCCAGTACATCCGTATGCGTGTGATAACCCAGATAAATATTGGGTTTAACATGATGTCCTGGGCAGGATAATTCTCTTGTTCCAGCAGAGGCGCCACCTACAGCACGGTGATTTTTTTCATAAGCTAATGCTTGCGGAATATTATTACTCAATGTCATGGACTCGGCTTTGCCGCAAGCCAAACAGACGGCAAAACCGTTCTCATTTTCACCAGAAGAATGATGAAAAACAGTACCATTGTGGCCGAAACGGATAAATCCACATCGTGGATCTGGTAAAGGTAATGTTTCTCCAAAAACATTTACGCGCGGCTCTGCTAGCTTGATGAACTTTTGACTTGTTATGTCGTTTGATGTTGGCTCATAAAAGTCAGTGACAAATCCAACAGGTCGCAATACCTGCTTGACATCATCAACTGGTTCATGGCAGTGGTTACAAGTTAATTCGGCTTTGTTGCTATAGGCATTCTCTTTCACGCCTGTTGCGCCACAATTATGGCAACGCCATGCCAAGTCAAATTTTAAAGCACCACCTCCGTTACCTACTTGATAATTTTGCAATAAAACACCAGCAGATTGATAAACACGACCGTCTATCACCAGGCTAGAGCCAGGCGCATATTCACGTAAAGCTACATCAAGGCTGCGGCTCGGTTTTTCTTTGGTAGAAAAGATATTGTCTTCACGATCGCGATGTTGTTTGCGCTTGTTCGTCTCTGCCCAGTCTTCTATATTGTAATTGTTCAGGTTTACAACATCTGTTGGAAAGCCATAACCAGGTAAAAAACCTCTGCTTGCCAGATCACGAAGTAAATAATCTTGGTCATGTCGTTTAAGCTCAAGCTCTAGCGCCTTCTTATAAGCAGGATCACTTGCTGAAGCAATGTTAGTTACAATTTGTATTCGTTGCTTTGTCCAATAATCCTTCAATTGTGATATAGCCGATAAGGTATCCGCAACAATTAAAGAAGTTGCAAGGCCAGCTAATGCTGTGCCACGCACCAACTCTTCAATAATATGATGAAAGGTTGCCTGCTCATGTTGTAACCAGCTGCAAAAGTTCACACAGGGTTCTGTTTCATCAGCATAAAACCAATGCACAGTAAGCTTTGTTCGTTCCGTTTCACTTGCCGGCACAGTAAACTTCAAAAATAGTGAAAGTAGAGCGGAGTTGACATGGCGTTGCACAATACGAGCGGAGCTTAGTGTTACTTTGGGAGCCGGAATATTGGTGATAAATGGCCATTTCGGATTAAGGAAGGCCCGTTGATTATGGGGATCTGCTTTGCATAACGTGTAGGCAATTGCTCTTGCTTCACTTCTTCGGCCGGCACGCCCAGCACGCTGAAGGTAATTGGCAGGGTGGGGTGGAACATTATTCATTACAACTGCAGAAATACCACCTATATCGACACCCATTTCCATGGTGGTAGAGCAATTGAGCACATTGATATCACCTTTTTTGAAGAGTTCCTCATAATACTGTAAGGTGCTTGCTGATTGTTGAGCAGAGTGTTCTGCAGTTCTGTAGTAAAAGCCACCT
>NZ_JAUHLI010000038.1:0-6929 GCF_036325985.1 Alkalimonas cellulosilytica | reverse complement strand
TATTAATTACGAACAGCCGCGCGGTTTAAACCGATCCGTGATAGCAGGTTTACTCAGCTGCGGCTGGGTAACGAAACATCAGAACATATTAATCACCGGCCCTTGTGGCAGCGGTAAAACCTACCTTGCGTGTGCCCTGGCACATACCGCCATCTTAAAAGGTCATAGCGCAAAATATTACCGGCTATCGCGATTACTGATGGCGCTTAGTCAACACAAAGCAGATGGCAGTTACAGTAAGGCATTAAAGCAGCTGGCAAAATACGACATCCTGATCTTGGATGATTGGGGGCTAGAACCGTTGAAAGCGGCACAACGGAACGATCTGATGGAGATCATGGATGATCGGCATCAGCTAACGTCAACGATTATGGTAAGCCAGTTACCAACAGAGGAATGGTATCAGGCAATTGGTGACAACACGCTGGCCGACGCCATCCTAGACAGGTTAATGCACAACGCTCACAGATTAAAATTAAAGGGGGAATCGATGCGAAAAGTCACATCAGAGTTGACTGAAAATGAACACCTAGGTTAAAACAGAGCTGAGCCCAATGCGGGAAATACTGGGTGTTCACATTCACCAGAATCGGTGTTCACATAAATCAGAATGCGCAATTTGAACTCAGACGAAAAGACCCTGCGATGATCTAGTTGTTTTAATTCAAGGATTCAAGACTCTCTGTTAGTTAGAAACAGTGATAAATATGATGCATGATAAGTAAATTTTAGATGTAATCACTGGGTGCTTACGTTGTTGCTTGTTGTTGCCATGGCTAACATGTCTTCAATGCTGTTTAGAGGAGATTGCTGCATTCAGCCTACCAAGAAGGACGGTGGCTAAATCACTCAATTAACATTACTTAGCCCATAACGACAGCTGATCATGGTGGTTAATTTAGCTGAAGTGCAGCGGCATGCGTTTTGATAAATTAAACATGATTGAAGATGCTAAGGTAAATTGCTCTCGAAGCTTAGCATCTCACCTTAGCCCTCTACACAAGATCTGCCACTCTCATTTCTCGCAAAGAAAAACCGATAGTAGGACATACTAACGTCACTTTTTTATCTGTACGTCTGCGAAATTCATCCCCTGCCCAAACATACGATTTTATCCAAATGGTCAAACTTTCATATTGAAAACGCACACAGCTGGTTTCGTCCATCCAAGCATCTTTTCTTTCTACCTGTTCATCACGTTCAAAGACGGTTACCACAAGACCAACGCGATAGTTTTTGCCATTCTCTTGCTCTTCTTTAACTACCTTGAAGTCTGCTGGCGAAAAGTGATGGAGTTCATTGCGTTCAAGATCCAGCTCGGTTCTGACATCGTCATCCTTGCTGTATGGATGACTGTGATAGTCTCCCAAAAACTTTAACTCTGGAAATAAATACTCAACAAACTGATTTTTTAATTCGTAGGCTTCATCTTTCGGAAGAACAGAGCTTTTTTCTCTTGAGGCTGATGTAGAAACATCAGCATAAGTCACGTGGTAAACAATGGAGTCGCTTTTAGTAAAGGTTTCATGCCCCCATAGATTGCCGAAGGTTTCCAAGCGGATTTCTGAGCCATCTTCTAACTTTGAATGATCGACTTTATAAGCTTCAAGTGCTGCAGTAACTATTGTAAAAAAAGCTTGTTCTGAAATAGAAACTATCGTGTTTGACATTTTAGGTACCTTCTAATTAAACCACCGGATAAATCGCCTCGCCCCATAACTGCTGATGCGCAGACATCATCAACACAATGATCAATGGGATGAGGTGTTGCAAAAGATTGCATGCATCTTTTAATTGTTCGCGATTTACGCTGCTGTTGTGCGTGGCACCACCGTGGATGAGTTGATTGCGAAGTGTGTAAAGCCGGGTAAAAATGCAACCAAGAGCCAGTGGCACATTCTTCTCTGCCAGCGCTTTGTTCAAAGCTGCTTTGGAGGCTTTAAAGCTTTGTAGCCACTCGTCTTCGCTAAGCCGGCCTCGTTGAAAGTCCCAAAACGGCCGGTACACATAACGGTTGTCCATAAGCAAACGAATGCTGCTGCTAAACTGCTGCCAGATGAGGTCATAGAGTTGATTTTCAGTATCAAGCTCGACAATCTTGCCAAGAAATGCCTGAAAGCTTTGCTCTTCAGCCATACGTTCGCCATCCGCAAATTCGTTGGCATAAGCGGCGTTAAAGCTTATCCAGTAAAAAATAAACTCGGTGTCATGGTCTTTGGCCGTTCTTGCATGCTCTGCTTTTTGCAGCCAGCTAAGCGCCCGATGCACCCGTAGTGATAAATTCAATGGATAAAATGCACGCTCTTCCCGATGTCGGGTTTTTAATGCCTCGTAGCTTAACTCCTTTATTGGCATGGTGTTTTGCTCCGTCCTTTTAGCCTGTGCCTATTATTGCCATAGAGCTTAGACCAATGGCAAGCTTTTATCCTGCGAAACGCTCTGCATAGCGCAAGGTACTTCGCTTGGAAAATAACTACTGTTGGCAAAAGCAGCCGACTTGCTCACTGCGTGGTAACAAAGCCAATTGGCCGTGAAACTTCATCGTCTTTCAGCTCGCACTCTGCCAAAAGAGCTTGGGTAAGTTCACGGGCATGCTGCATGGGCGCAAAACGCTGGCGTCGGGCTATGGCAGCAAAATCCCCGGGTGTGAGCTTGCTGAGCCTGGTTGCTTTATCCAGAGCTTCTTTGCACTGGGTTAGACCCATTTTCTTGCTGTAACGCCTGAACAAGGACGCAATCTGGTGCGGTTTGAGGTAGCCAAAGCAGGCTTTTAAATCAAAACGACGCAATGCGGCTTTATCCAGATTGTGCATCAGGTTGGTGCTGGCAATAAAAATGCCTTCGAAAGCTTCCATCTGAGTCAGCATTTCATTCACACCAGTGATCTCCCAGCTGTTTCTGGCCCGGCTGCGTTCTTGCAAGAAGCTGTCAACTTCATCCATCAGCAGGATACTGTCATTGACGGTTGCCTCTTCAAAAGCCTTGGCGATGGCTTCCTCGGTGGCGCCAACCCAACAGGAGATCAGATCGGATCCTCTTTTTACCAGCAATTCTTTGCCCATGGTTTTGGCCAAGTAGTGACCGAAGGCGGTTTTGCCGGTGCCTGGCGGGCCATACAAACACAAACGCCCTGCTCCAGCTTGCTGCAAACCTTGGGTCAGTTCATTCAGATCGCAATCGGCTTGCGTAAGTGTTGGATCATACAAGGTATTGCTAACCATTCCGGTACCCGGCCCGACTTTGCACCCTTGCGCTTTAAGGGTCGCTTCGGTTAACTGGCGAAAATGCTTTTTGGCGGTCTCGCCAGTGGTACTGCCAAGCATCTGCACCACCTTGCTGGCCCTGGTAATAACTGCAGGTGACAGCTGCCTATGTCGGGTTAATGCCAAAGCCTCCTCCTTGCTTAATAACCCATCACTTGTTTGCTGTAAAATTTCTGCGCGCTGCTTTGCTGGGGGCACAGTCAACTCCAACACCATATCAAAACGGCGGATGTAAGCATTATCAAGCGAACTAATATTGTTGCTTACCCAAAATGTCGGTACTTTATTGTTTTCCAGTAACTGGTTTATCCAGCCCTTGCATTCCGACAACCCTGAACGGCTAAACGGATTTTGTTGAAACACATCTTCGACTTCATCAAACAACAGAATGTGGTTACCAGTGGCCAAAAACAACTGAGCAGCCCGCGCGGCTTTAAGCCGAGCCATACCACTAACTGGTGTTCCATCATAATCCGAACAACTTACTTCATAGAGTACCTGATTTAAGGAGCTCGCCAGCACCTTGCATAGTTGGGTTTTACCGGTACCTGGCGGCCCATACAACAATACATTGACCCCTACAGCACCTTGCTTCAAAGTCTGCTTAAGGTAACGCTTTAATAACGTAACCTGCTCGTTTATATGCTGATAGTGCTTTTCGGTTAGACATGGCGCTTTGCTTGGAGCAATTAGCTCTTTCAACAGTGCTATCGGATCATCCAACGGTGCCATCATTAAGTCTGGTAAATGACTGCTAACATACTCAAAATGATTATGGACATTAGCTGAAGAATAGTTGCTGTAAAACACAAGCCCGGATTGCATTAACACGCTGCTCTGTGACAAGGCAGCTCGTACTGTTTCAATTGGGTGTTTTAAAATCACTGACAATATTGGAGCAAGCTCATACTTCACTACGGGACCTAGTAAATCGAGCGCATCAAACAAAAGCTGAGTGCTATTCGATAAAAGCAAGAATGCCAAAATGTCACGCTCTACTTTATTTAGTTTGGCAATCTTCCCAACTGCAACTAGGTTGCGCTCCATGACTGGAGGTAGCTGCATTGAATACTGACACAAATACTCTCGATAGCTTTTCTTAAGCGCGTTTCTAACTTCAGTCAATGACTTGTAATGTTCTGGTTCGGCGTCTAAGCCCAGTGATTGTGCTAAATCATAATCAGAATAACCATGCTGATTCGGAAGTAACTTTTTAAGCCCATTTAATTCAAGCACAATTCTATAAGCCCAAACATTGCAAATTGCAGGCACACGTAGTTGACAAAAATCGTCAACGGTCGTCATGTCTTTTGTCTCTAAATACATCTTTGCTGGCATAACAATCTCCTGTTACAGCTAAAAGGTGATGATAATGCCCATTTGCGACACATTGCGTCGCAGTCAATTGCTATCATGCAACTTAACCGTTATAACAAAGCATACATTGGAAGGAGTTCAGCATGTCTTCAGCTAAAAGTGCGCAAACCATCAGCCGGCTTTGGGAGTTGTTGCAGCTACTGCCAGCTAGGCCACCTGGCGCAGAAGCCCGGCAATTAACGGCACAATTACACGATCGTGGCTATGCCGTGACCAAGCGCACTGTGGAGCGCGATTTGCAGATGCTCTCTGGTATTTTCCCACTGCAATGCAACGACAAAGGCACGCCCTACGGTTGGTATTGGATGCAAAATACCGCGCTGGATTTACCAGGGATCAGCCTGATGGATGCACTCAGCCTGCAGTTGGTGGAGCAAAGCCTGCGTTTTGTGGTGCCCTCCTCCATGCTGCAGCCGCTGACCTCGCGCTTTATGCAGGCGCACAATAAGCTGCGCGCGCTGCAGGAGGATGCACCTGGTGCGGCCTGGTTGGATAAGGTGGCGGTGGTTGAACCCGGGATGGCACTACTGCCGCCGGCGGTCGATGCTGTCTTGTTGGAAAGTATTCAGGATGCACTCCTGCGCGATAAACAACTGGATGCGCTGTATATGTCGCCGCATCACAATGCACCTAAGTCTTACCGGTTAAATCCACTGGCATTGGTGCAGCGCGGTGCTGTCAGTTACCTGATTGCCAGCTGTGTGCCCTACCATGATCCGCTGCGTTTCGTGTTGCACCGATTTAAATCGGCAACCTTGTGCGACGAAGAGGCCATTCGTCCTGCAGACTTTAAGTTGCAAGACTATCTTGCCAGCGGCGCCATGCAATTTAGTGAGGGCGAGCAAATTAAGCTGGAAGCGCAGGTGCGTGGCGACTTGGTAACTCTGCTGCAGGAAACTCCGTTATCGCATGATATGACGCTGCAGCCATGCCAAGGTGAAAGCTACCGGCTTACCGCTACCGTGTCTAGTGGCATCCAGCTGGATTTATGGCTGATGATGCAAAGCAGTTCGCTTACAGTCATAGCACCCGCATCGCTGCGCGAGCGGCTGATTAAGCGGCTGAATAAGGCCATGCAGCAGTATCAAAGCACGGTGTAGGAGTTAGATAGCGGATTGGCCAAGCCAGCTAGCCACCAGTTTCGGCACTTCTGCGGCTGCTTTTCCCTGCATAAAACGGTACTCGCTGACAAAGCCAGGTGACTCCAGATTAATCAGTACTTTTTCCGCCTTGTAGTGGGCGTAAGACAGCAAGGAGGCAGCCGGATAGACTTGCAACGAGGTGCCCACCACCAGAATTTTATCGGCACTTTCCACCTCTTCTATCGCCGTTATCATGGCGGGGACCTCTTCACCAAACCACACAATGTTGGGGCGAAGGGCAGAACCATCGGCTGCGGTATCGTGCTCGGTTAACTCCACATCGCCGATGTACTCCACCAGTTTTGGGTTGAGGCTGCTGCGAGCTTCGCAGAGTTTGCCGTGCAAATGAATGACCTGTGTGGAGCCGGCTCGTTCATGCAAATCATCCACATTCTGCGTAATCACCACCACCTGATAGTGCTGCTCCAAACTGGCAATGGCAAGGTGAGCCGCATTCGGGCTGGCTGCAGCGGCTTGCTTACGCCGTGCATTGTAAAAGCGATGCACCAGCTCTGGGTTGGCAGCAAAAGCCTCTGGCGTGGCTAGCTCTTCAACCGCGTATTTTTGCCACAAACCATCGGCATCCCGAAAGGTAGCCAGGCCGCTCTCGGCGCTGATACCAGCGCCGCTTATCACAACGATTTTTTCTTTTTTAGATTGCATGGCTTTTCCGGCGATCTTCTTAGATTAACTCTTTGTTTTTGCTGACGGCTGCAACCACGACAAATACGCTTCGTACAAGGCCAGCCGGCTTTGTTCACAGACTAAGTGCAAAGGCAAATACTCACCCAAGAACACTGGCTTGCCCAATCCCACCACAGGATAAGCCAGCTCTTCACCATTGACTACTGGTACGTCCAACAGGCTTTCACTCAGGTAATCGATAAAGTCATCCTGCGTCATAGCCGGCTCAGTTCTTAACTCCGCATCGTAGGGAAGCTCATCCATATCGCATGCGACGAAAAGATACGACATGGCGGCCTTTATGGCATGATGATCCCACAGCCGGTAGCGCATATGCTCTTTGGCATACCAGTTGGCCGCATGCTCCCATAACTGCTCCCACTCTAAGCCTATTGCAGGATAATACACCTGTTCGCGCAGCTCGGCCTCATCCAGATAACGAAGCTCGCCATTGTTGAGGCAT
>NZ_JAUHLI010000037.1:0-8781 GCF_036325985.1 Alkalimonas cellulosilytica | reverse complement strand
ACCCACTTACAACGACCATTTTACCGTCCAACAGCTGCCCCGACTATGACTCACACCATCCGTGGTGTTCGGCCTAAAGGCCCAGCTTACGGCTGTTGGTGACATCTCCAGGCAGTCACGCTGAGGGGATTAAGACTTGAGTGTTCTTGCGATGTGACCTTTGTAGCTACGTCCAACAGCTGCCCCGACAACGCTGCAGGAGCAAGCGTTGAATAGCTTTCGCTGCCCGCAGGGGTGAACTACTGGACGTGGTGAATACTGCGATTGTTGCTGTTTGCTGTCGGCAGTCATGCTGATGGGAGCTGGGGATACCTAACCTTTAAGACGTTTCATTGTCTGCTCCCGGCATCCTTTTAGGGTCTCAAGGATGCCGGGAGTACGGACATCGAGTGGTGAAAATGAGCAGTCTGGGCATTGCTCCGGGTACTGGTGCGGCATCAGAACATCGCTGCTAGGGGCATGATACGCCTTCCATCCGCAGGATGGGCATTGCAACACATAGGGTTTTGGTTGAACGGGCATAGCATTCTCCTGGATGGTTAAATGGTGGCTACACTGCTGCTGGTGCGCCTTTGTTGCCTGCTTTTAAAAGCAGACGGGTGCCAGCTAGTGGTCCCCAATCGTTCCTTCGCCAAGGACTGCAACTGCCTTAGTAATACTATGCTGTGCTGTTGATGGCCCAACAGGCAACTGGCAGAAAACCAGTGGCAATTGCGACGAATAAGGTTGTAACGAAATACTGAACCCACCATAGAGCGCGCATAGGCTGCGATAGCAATCTCGCCGCAACTGGTATTTTGTGCGGCAGAGACATAAAGCCGGCGTGCCGTGGTTTGCTGCATAAACGCATCGGGGGTCACCAGTTCTATGCACCCATGCCGATTCATATGAGCGATTTGGCCACCACCGGTATATATGCCACTGTGCTCGATGTAACCAAAAGCCAGATCGCAATACACCACTGAGCCAAGGGCTGGTGTTATGGGATCTTTCCAGTGGTCAAACACCGAAATAATCGCATTTTTTATCGGAGGCATCGCCAATAACCATAAGGGCTTCATCAGTTCTCCAGAGCAATCGTTTGAATTAACGTCGCATGACGGCAACACTTGCCAGAGCTACAGCAGAAACCATCATCAATACCATGACGCGCCGATAAAAGGGCTCGTCCGGATGCTCGGTTTGTTTATTATCTTGCTGTGTATTCATGGTTTGTTCCTCCAATAAACGGCAATTAGCGGCGGACAATGGCAAGAGCTGCCAAAGCAAAAGCCGAGGTCACCATGCAGACCATCATGCCGCGATAAAAAGCGCGATCTGGGTGCGGTTTGGTATCGTGGTTGGGATTATTTGTCATCGTGTTCTCCAATCAATGGTTGAGTTCGCTAGTAGACCTGGCTTTAACGGCTTTATGGCAGTGTCTTGTTTGTGAGTAAGCTACGGTGATACCAAGCCATGGTGAGCCACCGTGCCGGGATCAGCATTAAAAAAAACCATAAGCCTGAGCTCATTTGTGCATACCAGTCTGGCCATAACCAGGCGATGAGCTTGTGCTGTATTAATGCTCCTGCCATCACAAGAGCCAGTGAAATCAAAATAAATTTGATAAACCACTCAACATGCCTTGTATTCATCATTCGCCCCTGACTGCGTTGTTTGATGAAACGAATACTAGCAGAGGTGTTGGTTTCAAAATGGGTACACAAGTTTGTAGGGACTAATTGCGCTGGACTTGCCTTAGAAACAGCATCGGACTATCATGGAAAGTAACAATTGCTTGTTTGATTTACTTATTGATTTAAATGTATTATTTTCGTGGTTTTGTTTGGCTTAGCACCACGGGTAGCAACACAGCATGGATGCGATGGGCTGAAAGCCGCGGAATTCCTGGATGTTCGATTCCTGCTGGGGCAGCCATTTAGCTTTCTCTTCATGATCATCATTGCTGTCGTAAACTGACATGACCACACCACTGCTAATTGTCGATTTAGAAGCCACCTGCTGGGATGGCGATGTGCCTGGGCTAAACCGCCGTCAAACGGTTGATGAGATGGAAGTGATCGAGTTTGGCTGCGTGCTGGCAGAAGCTGATGGTGAGGTGCTGGATGCTAAATCCTTTTTGGTGCGCCCATTGCAGCGGCCACAGCTCAGCGACTTTTGCACCGAATTAACCGGAATTTCGCAGCAGCAAGTGGCTACTGCGCCTGTCTATGCTGAAGTGGTGCACGCCATTGATGACTGGTTATCGGCTTATGCGCCGGTTTGCTGGGCCTCTTGGGGCGAGTACGATCGCCGACAGCTAGAAGCTGAACAACAACGTCATGGCTGCTCGCCAAATTTTTTGGCTTTGCCACATAAAAACCTGAAGCAATTGTGGTGCGAGGGCAGGGCTTCCAAGCGTCGCTCCAGCTTACCAACTGCGCTGGCGTTCCATGGTCTTGCCTTTGAAGGGCGCTACCATCGTGGCGTCGACGATGCACGCAACATGGCTCGGTTGCTGCCATTTATCAGGTTTGGTTACACTTTTTAAGTTACTTAACGTAATTAGGCCCATTAAAGAGTAATACTTCTGAAGAGCATGTTACTTTTAGTTTGGCGACGTCGAATAAAATCGGGCCTGATCCAGTTTGCTTTCTGACTTAGCTACAATGCATGAAATAGTCGCATCACCTGAAATATTGACCGCTGTTCTGGTCATGTCTAATAAACGATCCACTCCAATAATAAGTGCAATCCCTTCAACTGGCAGACCGACTTGCTGTAGAACCATAGCAAGCATAATAAGCCCAACCCCGGGGACACCTGCTGTGCCAATTGACGCCAGTGTGGCAGTGAGTATGACCATCAGGTAGTCAGTCAGGCTAAGATCGATGCCGTAGACCTGGGCAATGAACACAGTTGCTACTCCCTGCATGATAGCGGTGCCATCCATATTGATGGTTGCGCCTAGGGGAAGAGTAAATGAACTAACACTGTTGTGTACGCCCAGTCGATTGGTAACTACCTCCATCGTAACAGGTAATGTTGCACTGCTACTGGATGTGCTGAACCCGAAAAGTAACGCACTACGGATTTTTTTATAAAAGGTAATGGGGTTGAGGCCTGCAAAAACTTTAAGTAAAAGGGGATACACAATCAGTGCATGTGCAAACAATGCTGCCATAACAACAAAAAAGTACTGAGCAAGACTGCCAATAGCATGCCAGCTGAGTTCGGAAAAAATCCGGGCCATAAGACAAAAAATACCATAGGGTGCTAACTTCATTAAAATCAGCACTAATTGCATGATGATGGTGTTCAAATCTGAAAAAAAGCTTGCAACCACCTTTCCTCTCGCACCTACCATTGCGATTGCAATTCCAAATAAAACTGAAAAAACAATAATTTGTAGCATGTTCCCTTCAGCCATCGACTGAAAGGGGTTGCGAGGCATCATATTGATTACAACATCTGCAAGAGAGGGTGCTTCAGATAAGCCTGGTTGAGTGTTCGGCGTGAGCTCAACGCCATGTCCGGGGGAGACGTAAAGAGCAAGTGCGATCGCAATGGTAATGGCGATTGCGGTTGTCATGATGTAAAGAGACAGTGATTTTATACCAAGTTTACCCAAGGTACTGATATCCGACAAAGCGGATGTACCGCACACAAGAGAAACAAAAACCAGCGGCACAACCAGCATCATCAGGCTGGCAATGAAGACTTCGCCACCAACTCTAAAAACACCGTCAATAAAAAATGCTGTTATCCAGGGAGCGGATAGATTGCCGTTCTGAAGAAATGTTTGTAGAAGAAGTCCCGTACAGGCTCCAAAAAACATGCCCATCAGAATTTTAGCCGACAGGCTTAGCTTTATTTTTCTCATACAACAAAGTGTCCTAATTTATAGGGCTGTAGGCTAATGTTAATCAGCTGCCAATATTGCTGCGGCTGCTTGCGCCATTTGCCTGTTTTGATGCTCTGCATTTGGAACGATATGTAGCGACCAGTTGAAGGGAGCTGCTAGGCTTGCAGCTTTATCTTTTGCCTTTTTAAAAAAGAAATGGCCTCTTTCAAACCTGTGCAAGCCTTGAGCCTGCGCTTGCTGGGTTTTTCTGAGGGAGGGGTGATTTGGATCGTTATCAAGTGCTCCCAGCATGATCATCACGGGTTGTTGTAATGCATGTACCAGGGCTTCAGAGTTAACAGGTGTTTTACGTAAGCCATAAGGAAAGTCTACGTCAAATCCTGGGATGGTGTACCAGCCTGCATTGGCAGTAATGGCAAGCTCATATTTCGCAGTCGGTTTAAAAAGAATAAAGCGATGTACAAATTGAGCTCCTGCAGAGTGCCCATAAATTCGGTAGCCGGAGCGTTGAGAACCAAGCTGATCTTTTATCCTTACAAAAATAGAATCGATGGCACTGAAACTCCAGAAAGACTCATCATTTAGCTCACCACTTTCTTGAT
This sequence comes from Alkalimonas cellulosilytica, assembly GCF_036325985.1. Lineage (NCBI taxonomy): Bacteria > Pseudomonadati > Pseudomonadota > Gammaproteobacteria > Alkalimonas > Alkalimonas cellulosilytica. The sequence continues at coordinate 4,335 of NZ_JAUHLI010000037.1, read as the reverse complement.
ACATATTGCCGAGGTTATAACCGGCAGCTCCGGGAAAATCCTCTTTGCTAAACTCAGGAACAAGCAGCACAAAACTATGTTGCTCAGCCAGTGCCTGCCACTCGTCATAATAGCGATCAGCATCTCTTCCAACCCCATGCATGACAAATACAATAGGTGTGCTTGCATGGTAGTTATCAGGTATGTGAAACCACACGCGGAGTGGAGGGCCTTGCCAATCTTCAAATACAATGAAAGATTCACTGGTTTGTTTGGTAACTAAAATTTTTTCATCTGCAACAGCTACTGCTCCGATGGGCAGTAGCATGCAGATAGACAGCAAAAAACGCATCATGGCCGGTCATCCTCATTAACCAGTCGGTAAATCACAGTAGCTTTGCCATCACGTCTAGGATCAGCGGCGCCTTGCCAAACACCATTCTGCCGGGCAATGGCATGCACGCCGCCAAAGTATGGATCGTAGACGCTATCAGCAACACCAAACTGTGGTCTTCTTAAAGTGAAGCCACGCAGTGCCATTTTCTGCATCAGGTTTGCTGATACTTCAGGCTGCTCAATAAAAACATTTTTATTGGCAATGGCATGTACACGGTGAGCGGCCACGGCCTCTTCAATCGTTTCACCAGCCTGAACCCAGCGAGCGATGACTTGTGCAACTGCAGATATAATTCGGGCGCTTCCGGGGCTTCCTAGCACCAATTCAACTTCGCCATTTTTGCTCAGAATCGAAGCTGCCATTGATGAATAGGGCATATCATTAGGTTTTAAGCCATAAGGGCTACCATCATCAATCAAGCGGAAACTTTGCATGTAGTTGTTGTACAAAAAGCCATAATCAGGATTTACTACTTTGGCACCAAAGTAACTGTCGATACTCTGTGTGACCGAGACGGCCATACCGCTTGCATCAACCACAGAGAAATGGGTGGTCTCGCCGCCTAGTTCATTATGGTAGTTACTCAATAAGCGGGCTGCTTCTTGTTTAGATATTTTTGCATCTACTTCCTCATGGTACTCATAAAACCCTGATACAGGACTTTCAAAGCGTGACAGGTGTGCAAGATGTAAGGCATCAAGAAAAGCAATCGCTTTATCATCCTTATTGCTTGGTAATGAGTTAGGGTACTGTTGCTCAATTAAATTAAGAGCTTTGAGCATGACCCAGCCTCCGAAAGGAGGAGGAAGCGTTGCTACTTGGTATCCTTGATATTCAATGACTAAAGGTTCAACAACTTGAGGGTCCGGAAAGTTGTTTAAATCTTCCAAGGTAATCCAGCCCTGGTGGGTTGCCATATCTTTGGCGATAGACACTGCTATTTCACCAGAATAGAAGTCCTCTGCTCCATACTCTGCAATGCGTCTAAGCATTTTTGCAGTCAAAGACTGCACCAGAATATCGCCAACTTGAAAATCTTTACCGTCATGACGAATAAAAATTGCTTTGGCCTCCGGCTGATTCCGAAGTGAGTCACCATAGTAACGAAAAGAGCGCTCCCTGAATGGGCCTATGACAAAACCGTTTTCAGCGATATTGATAGCGGGTTGGACTAACTCTGACCATGAGACTTGACCACTTCCATAGTTCCGAAAGGCGAAATCAAGTACCCTGGGCGTTGAGGGGACAGTGCTTGCCGTATGACCAACACGTAATTGGCTGGGCTCTACACGTTCTGGTAGTTGGCTTGGTGACCAGCTGGTCCCATGGATTACAAATGGCTTTTTGCCACTGCCAGGGTGGACCAGCATCACAGTCTGGCCAGCAATACCCGAGCCAGCAGGTTCACTAACACCTAAAGCTAAAGATACTGCAACCGCAGCATCTATAGCATTGCCTCCCTGGCGAAGCACGGAAAGTCCCGCTTCAGTTGCTTCTGGGCTGGCAGATGAAACAGCCCCTTTGAAAGCGTTGGACTCGGGAGCTGAGTAGCAAGCTGATGATAAAGATATTGCGACACAGATAAAACAGACTTTGGTAATGCTTTGAAGCATGATGTATCTTCCTTAAAAAAGGCAGCGGTCTATGACCGCTGCCATCAATATTTTTTAAAAGGCCTTGGACAATGATACCCACCAGACCCTGCCATAAGAGTTGTGCAGTGAGCTGTAGAAGCCGTCACCTACATCAGCAAAAGGTGGTTGTTCATCCGTTAAATTTCTTACACCAGCGCTTACACCAACGCCACTAAAGTGATCGTCTCTCTGGCCAAAGTTGTAGCTAAATGTAAGATCAGTAGTTAGCCATGGGTCGACATTCCAGTAAATGCGGTTCAAGCTTTCATCTACAGTCCCTGTGACACCACTGGCAATCGTGTCAAATAAGTTGGTGTTGTAAACACTGCCAACATATTTGGCGATTAACGTTGCACTGAAATTGTTCTTGCGCCAGTTGAGACTGGAGCTGCCACGCCACTCCGGATTCCCATTTCTTCGTAGGAAATCTGTTGTGATGCCAGAGGTTTCCTGTTCAAAACGTGTCAGCCGGCTTACATCAGCACGCCATGTCAGTTGTCCCCAGCTGTTAGGCTGTGCGCGGTATTGCAGTGCAAGGTCCCAGCCTTCAACTTTGCGTTTGTCGGCATTAATATATTGACTAATGATGTTTGTCGTTGCGCCAACTGCCGTACGTTGATCGTTTGGGTTTGCAGCATTCCAGCTGTCGAACAGCTGAATATCCTGAGGGGTAAGCGGGGCACGGATAACATTTGGATTTGAGCCAAGCATGGCTTCTACTTCCAGTTCATGCCTTTCACCCAAAATCACAACAACGTTTTCTTGTTTGATACGCCAGGTATCGAAGGTTACACGCAGGCCATCCAAGACACCGCCTGGTTGAATGACAACGCCCAAAGAGATGGTATCGGTATGCTCGGGTTTAAGATCGTCATTACCAAGCCTGCTGGTTGTGCGGTAAAGTGCTCCGGTATCAATATCAAGCCCTGTCACTTCACTACGCAGAGGATCTTCCACATTAAGAATCCTGCGGATGATATCACCCTGGTTCATTTGAGGCAGGTTGGGGGCTCTGAAACCCTTGGCATAAGAACCTCGGAAGCTTAGCTCAGTAATTGGCTCGTAATAGAAACCAAACTTAGGTTTAAATGTTCTGCCAGCATCAGAAAAATCTTCAAAACGTCCGGCTAACTGGAACTCAAAACGCTGCGCTAAAGCACTTTGATTCTGCTCTCCAACCAATGGTAATACAAGTTCACCGTAGGCGGAAAATACCTGCCTGCTGGCCGATGAATCACGTGTGGCAGAGACACCAACAACGTCACTCTCATCAAAAATACCATTAAAATTATATGGTATGGTTCCGTCTTGCCTGGGATCTCGGTCATCCAGGTAGCTCTCACGTCGCCATTCAACTCCGAGCGCTGTGCCAGCATCTCCCCCCGGCAGGGTGAATAAATCTTGTTTGGTAAACTTAGCATCCCAGCTACTTAAAGTGGTTTTTGATTTTTGGATGCTGGAAATACGGATGGTGTTGAGAACATCTTCGGAGTTAGCCCCAGGGCCACCAAAAATATTAAATGCATCAGGGGTAGTTTTTGCTAATGACTGGGATAACAGTGTTTTAGACTGACGATTAAACTCTTCATCATCTGCCGTTGCGGCTGAATAGAGTAATGCAGACTCCCAATCCCAGCCATTCCACTCACCCCTCAGACCAGCTAAAAAACGATAGCTATCTTGCTGCACTTCAATAAATCGTGGTCCAAGCTCCGTTGGACGGTAACGAGTTAACAATACATCGGATCCTGTTGGGTTATAGTAATTTTCAGCGGGTACGATTATATATGCTAAACCACTATCTAAAGGACTTGATGCACGCTGTGTTCTTGAATCTGAGCTGTAATAGACTGCTTCAGTAAACAGCTCAAGACCGTTGTCGAAATCATGATCAACTTTGATCATGAAGTTGGATCGTTCAGTGTCTGGGGTAATCCAAACTTCCTGATTAAAGTCAAATCGCTGTGAACCAACGCCTGGTGCGATATCGAGGTTTTGATTAACGTGAAAGCTTCCCGTAGGGACAAAGCGTCCCTGGTCATTTAAAGCTCCAGTTTGGAACACTGCATAAGGGGTTACCGCAGATAGGTTATTCAAGCGACTGTTGTTACGCCACTCTTCTGGTATTTGTGGGTTACCAACTCGGTTGAGCTGTCCATACAAGGGATCGAGGTCGGTAATGGCAACACCGGTTCTCTTGTAATGAGTTGCAAAAAGGCCAACTTGTGTTCTCGCATCATTTAGTGTGAAACCACCTTTTGCTGTAAGTGTGAGTTCATCGTATGGTGTATTCTCACTGGCCCCATATTTCCCAGATATGGTAAA
>NZ_JAUHLI010000036.1:0-9371 GCF_036325985.1 Alkalimonas cellulosilytica | reverse complement strand
GGTTATTGTATTTTTTGCCTTTACGTCAATCGGAATGACGATACTTGCAACCTATTTTGCGCTGCTTTACAAGGAGGAACAGCGGAAATGTCGTGAATTAATGCAATTCAAAAACCAAGAAGGAAAATAAAAATGCATCAAGTTGAAATCAGGAACTCAGGGCTTTTACCTGCACTTTCTGGGTAATATATTTTGCATCAGCACTTTAAAACCGCTAAAAGTATATGTTAGGGAGGGAGGCGTCAGTTGGCAGGGCGTTGTGGCATCTTTGTAAAGAATGACAGATAGATATAGCTTAATCCTTTGGTTTTTTATTATATGACGCATAAGCACTATATCCTACGAATGCAGTGCAAATAGCTAGAACCAGAAAAAAGAAGGTGATACCACTCATATTGTCTTACATTTTTACCGTATCCTTCAGTATAGTTGACTAAGGTTCTGGCAACAAGTATCAGGTATGAGATTGCGAAAACCGCTCTCAAAAAGGCAAGGACCGAAAAAAATGGGATTTATATCTGATACTTTCATAAATAGAATTTTTCAAGTTTTACTCTCAAAAACAACATGGATTGCTGCCTTTCATAATTACTGTTTTTAGAAACAAAATAAAACATTCAAAAACAATGGCCTACCTGAGGTATCCCCACAAATGGGCTAGTTAAAACAAAAAGTTAGGCGAGAAGGGAACATTCATGGCCGTTCACGATCTGATCTTTCGCCAAAAAAACATACCACTAACAGCCATGAATGCAAAAACTATGCTCGCTCATTTTCTCTCTTTTGTCACCCCTGAACGGATGCATAAGACCAGATTTTCATCACTACTTGCAGCAACGCAAAGCTTGCTGCAGCATCAGCGCTGTACGGTTACCGCCATTGGCGGGGCATTGACAGCGATACCTGCGAAAAACACAGCATCAAACGGGCAGACCGGCTGCTAAGCAACAACAAACTCCTGGCTGAAATGCCTTGCATCTATGCATTGATGACCAGAGCCATTCTGGCAAACAGCAAGCACCCCATCATCCTGGTGGACTGGAGCAATGCCGATACCAGGAAGCAGAACCACATTTTAAGAGCCAGCCTCGCCTTGGAAGGCCGCTCACTGACCTTGCTGCTAATAGTCGCTCCCACCGATGATTACAACAGCCCGCGGGTGCACAGCCAGTTTCTGAAGCGCCTGAAACTCATGCTTCCTAGTGACTGCAAGCCAGTGATTGTCACCGATGCAGGCTTTAAAGTCCCGTGGTTCAAAGCAGTGCGCAAGAGCGGTTGGCACTTCATCGGCCGGGTTCGTGGCAATCAGCATGTGAAATTGCCGGAGCACGATGAATTTATCAGTGTGCAGGAGCTGTACAAAAAAGCCCGCTGCAATCCGAATCACTTGGGATGCATTGAGCTTGCCTTTTATCAATTCTGGGCCACATCTCTATCATTTTCGTGCCACTTTTTTTCACCAGAAAAAATTCTTTCCGCATCATTACATGGACTTGAGAGTATCCCATCTCTTTTTTGGGCCCCCTGATCTTGAACGAATCTATTGATCTTCTGATCATAATGGATCTGGTTTGATTGATTTTTTGCAGTGCTCATAAACAGCATGAAATTGGTTAAGTCTTTGTTTTTAATTGCTTATCGTATAGGTTCTGCTGTAATGAATCACTATCTATTTTCGGAAAACCCCTTTTTTGTTTTAATAAATCCTATTAAAATCAATCACCTGTGAATGTTTGAACTTATTGGTTCGTGCCATGCAGTCTCTGAGCGATAGCATGCTGTTTGTGTACGCTGTTATCAGTTAAAGTTCAATTTATTAATTTGAGCCCATCTTTTTGCATCCTTGCGCTGCGCTAGTGCCCGCCTTTCTGGACGGGCACTAAATAGGAAATAATGTCGGCGCCTTTCGGTTTTTCACAGCAGTTGGTTCCAAGGCCAGTGGTTCCCCAGGAGTAGTAGGGATACCCTTCTTTATAAGCTTTACCGTAATTCTTAAAAGAGGTTTTGAGTAACCAATAAAGGTAAAATTAAAAATTCTATGTACATTTTGCGGCAATTTTCGAGCAGAGAAGCGGTAAAGAAGTGTCGGAAAAATTCGACACAAAAACTCAGAGTTTTTTTCGGTTTTAAAAAAACTTGTCGCGCGTGAATTTGGGAAAAGGTCACTTTTTCCAAAATAGTATGTGACCAAAAATGTGTTCAGTCGGTGTAAAAAGGGGTGTTTTTTTGCGTATTTTTATGTTTTTATTCATCATAACGCTATGATAATTAATTAAAATAATTATTCCCCTGCAGATCTTACTATCCTCCGGAGGCAGAGGTCTCAGGTTCGAATCCTGACGGGTGCGCCATAAATGAATAAACCGCCACTTCGGCGGTTTTTTCATTTACAGCACCTCGTCGGGTGAGAACCTCCTTCGACCAATTTGCCGGGAGCAAATTGGAACCGCTTCAGCGGGCCCTTTAGGGCGAGGGCAGGGATAGCCCGAGAAATCCAGACGAGTTCATCATATAAATCAAGGTCTTAGCTTAACGGCGAGACCTTTTTTTATGCCTGAATTTTATTGATCGCTAACCGGTAGTTAAATCCATAAGGTACACACCAGCCATAAATTTATTGATTATTGATGCAATTATTGATGCATCTATTGTGGTATGCTTTTATATGGTGCTGAAATTACGAGTTTTAAATAAATATGGCCAGCTCAACTATTGATGCAGTTATTGATTTTTTACGGCGTGAACCTGCGAGTTCAAGCGAAATCGCCAGCTTTTGTGGTTGCGACCGCTCAACGGTGACACGACATCTGAAGCTACTTCAGAAACAGCTCGTTACGACAGGCCGTGCTCGCTCTACACGTTATTATTTACGCAGGGGAGCAGACGCTGAGTTCCCACTTTATCGAGTGTCGGAGGCTGGCCAAGCAGAGCTTTTTGGCACTATGGTCGCAGTGATGCCGCGAGGCTATATTGTGAATACATATCATGACGCCGAGTTTTGTTACTACGATGATTTACCTTGGTGGGTGCAAGATTTAAGACCTCAGGGGTTTCTCGGCCGAAATCTCGCCAAGGCGCTTTTCAGAAAAGAGATTGTTGACACTGAAGATATTACTTACTGGAAAGATCAGGATATTTTTAACGCGTTATTGCATGCCAAAGGTGATACACCGGGAAACATACTTATCGGGACCTTAAGTTATCAGGAATGGCTACAGCATGAACCGATAGCAAGATCTGAAGGTGATTTTGTGATGTTGGCAGAGCATGCCATGTCAGGAGAGGTCGTGGGTTCTTCCGCCGGTGGCGAGCAGCCTAAGTTTTGCGCTTTTGTTGATGGTAAACATCGTCTGGTTAAGTTCACGGAACCGGTCATCAACGCGAACAGTCAGCGCTGGGCTGATTTATTGGTGGCGGAGCATCTTGCTTTAAACACCTTAGCGAATGCTGGCATTCCAGCAACTTGTTCAAAAATTGTCAGGCTTGAACAACGCACATTTTTAAGTTGTGCGCGCTTTGACCGTATAGGTGAGATCGGACGAAAAGGTCTGGTCTCGTTGCGTATGGTAGAGATGCAATTTGTCGGCAAGCCAGCAGAGTGGCCAGTGATAGCAATGCATTTGCAGCAGGATAAACATATTACTGCAGAAGAGGCAGATACCATCGCAGTGATTTGGTGTTTTGGCCGTTTGATTGCGAATACCGATATGCATAACGGTAACTTATCTTTTTTCTATTCAGCAGAGGGAGAGCTTACCCTGGCACCTGTATACGATATGTTACCTATGGCTTTTGCACCCTCACGCAGTGGCGCCATGGCATTTGATCACAACTTAACCATTAACGCGATTGCTCAAGGCAAACACTGGCGACAAGCTTATATCCTGGCTGAGCGGTTTTGGGATGACTTAGCCAATCATGTTGAAATATCTTCAGATTTCAGGCGAGTCGCTGAATCGATGCGACTTGAACTTAAGGCTGTAAAGCGGTTGGTGGATAGGATGGCATGATTAACGCTTGTGTACACCATTAGATTTATAAGGCTTCACGTATAAGAGAATGGGTATATACCCTGTACCGGCGCCAATTTTTAATGGCATGCGGGAGCGTAAAGACCGCTTACTGCTCGGTTAAGCGTTCGTTTATCGAATGGTGTTTATCTGGACTTTCTGCAGGTTGCGCAGGTGTCGCTGAGCTGGTTTGCATAGTGCAATCACTTTGTCGCATAGCCGCTGCACTGAATGTGATCCCCGCTTCGCTGGAGAGCGGCAACCAGTTAAAGCAGCACTAAAGTACTAAATCGGAATTACCGCTTGTCCCCTATAGTGGTTTGGCACCCCAGCTTGCTACCGGGGGAGTCAGAGATCGAAACAAGGAGTCGTAGCGTCGCTGAGGTGTTCACTTAAATTAAAAAAGATAAGGAACAACAGACGTGAAAATTCAACTACTACACCGGGTTAGCGTATTGCTGACCGGTACCCTCATGGCTGCAAGCCTGCTTGCAATACCCGCTGTTGCTGGCAGTTGGCAACAAAATGTCAATCGTGGTGGCTTCAATAACGTTCATATCTACACGCCCGACAGTGTCTCGGCCATTGGCCAGGGGCGCGGTTTGATGCTGGTGCTGCATGGCTGTACCCAGTCGATCAACGCCTACCTTACCGCCAACTTAGAGCAGGCCGCTGACCAGTATGGCCTGGTGATCGCGGTGCCAGATGCAATGAACAAAGCCGGTTTTGGCTGCTGGTCGTACTGGCAGGGCACCAAATCCCGCAATGCCGGCGATTACCAAAACCTGATCAATCTGGCCAACAATCTGGTTGCGGATACCCAGTACCAGATCGATCCCAACCAGGTGTATATTGCCGGGTTATCTTCGGGCGCCAGCTTTGCCAATACCACGGCTTGCCTGGCTCCTGATGTGTTTGCCGGCATGGGCATTAGTGCCGGCCCGAGCATCGGCACCAGCTCCAGTGGTGCCATCGGCCCTTGTGAAACGGCCAATGTGGCTGCCCGCTGCGCTCAGTATGCCGGCAGTTTCGCCAGCCATTTTGACACCCAGATTGCTTCCATTGCTCATGGCCGCAACGACACCACGGTCAATCAGTGCTACAACGAGCAAAATGCCAACGGCATGGCCACGCTTTATGGGGTGAGCCAGTTAAGCGGCGAGAACCTGATTAGCCATGGCGCCGGCCGTACCGCCGATGAAACCCTGTGGCAGGATGGCCGGGTATCGATGCTGTGGCTGAACAATGTGGATCACGCCTGGTCAGGTGGCCAGGGTGCCAGCGGTGCTTACATCAATAGCAACGGCATCAATTATGCGCTCTACCTGGGTCAGTACTTTCTTGAGCACAACCAGCGGGTTAATCGCAACAGCGCCCCCGAGCTAAGCGATATCAGTGTCAGCCAGCAAAACAGTGTGGTGACGGTGACCGGCACAGCGACCGATGCCGATGGCGATGCCATGATGATCACCGCCAGTTTTACTGACAGCCTGAGTCTGCAGCAACTGGTAACTGATGCACCGGATGCCTCCGGCAATTTTAGTTTGACCAGTCCGGTACTGGCGGACGACTGGTACCAACTAACAGTGACAGCAACCGATAGTGGCGGCCTGGTCAGCACGGCGTATACCGAGCAGCTGTTGATTGGTCCACCGCCGCCACCGGTTCCACCGGAGCTGTCTGAATTGGTGGTGGCAGTAGATGGTCAGTGCGCTACGGTCACTGGCCGGGTATTTGATCTGAATCGCGATCTGGATACCGTCACTGTAGAGTTTAGCAATGGCACTGTGACTGCCAGTATCGATGGCGATTTATTCAGTGCCCAGCAGTGCCAGTTGGCAGGTGGCGAGCAAAGTGCTTTGATCACAGCGACCGATCTGGAAGGCTTGTTCAGTGCCGAGCTGGTGACCTTCACCATTGATGCAGGCCAAAGCGGTACCCTGGATCAGCACATCAGTGCTGGCCGGCTGGATTACACCAATTACGCCAACTGTTACCTGCAGTATGGCACCGCCAGCTTTGTGCTGCGTGAATACGTCATCAGCGGCGATCAATGCCGCTGGCAAAATGACGATGGCAGCTGTTTTGGTCCAACCCAGAGCTGCAGCGGAGCCGTCCCGGGTAATGGCGGTGATCAGGGCGGTACGCCACCCCCTGGCGATTGCGTGGCTTTTACCACCAACAACTACAGCCACAAAGTGGCCGGGCGCGCCTACAGTACCGGCAATTTCTTTGTGCCAGATTACTTTGCCAACGGCAGCAATGCAGCCATGGCTGGTTCAACCTGGGGGGTGACGACGCTGTCATCCTATGATGGCAGTTACTGGGAGCTGGGTGCCTGCCCGCAATAAGCACAGATGAGCCAGCTCAGCCCTGATAGCTGGCTCGCTTTAACCGATCCCAGACCGCCAGCCAGGCTTCGCCTTCGGGCGGGGACTCCAGCACAATCAAATCGGCACCGGCATGATCGGCATCGGCCAGTGCCCGGTACAACTTGCGGCCATAGGCTTTGGCATCTGCCGGCATCTGTTGTTGCCATATCGGGCGAAGTGCTTTCGGCACCGGCCCCAAATGCAGAATGGCGATTTGTTGAGCCTTGCCAACTTGCGCTGGCAATTCTGCCTGAAACGAGGTGTAAATCACCGGTGTGTTGGGCTGGTAATGAGCCCGCACATTGCCAGCTACCTTCACCTGGTGCTGCTCGGGTTGCAGTACTGGCTGGCCTAGCATCTGCGACAGCTCACTGGCCTGAATAGGCCCGGCCCGAACGATGGTCAGTGGCTCGCAGGTCGCATCCACGATGGTCGACTCAAGGCCATAGCTACAATCGCCACCATCCAACACTGCATCGATGCGGCCGTCCAGCGTATGCAACACTTGCTGAGCACTGGTAGGGCTGAGTTTTTTATAGCGGTTGGCCGACGGCGCAGCCACTGCCAGCTGATGTTGCTGTAGCAGTTGGTGCAGGACCGGATGCGCCGGTACCCGCAGCCCAATAGTGGGCAGCCCGCCAGTAATGACCGGGCTCACATGCGGTGCTTTTTTTAGCAGCAAGGTTAACGGGCCTGGCCAAAATGCTTTCGCCAGTTGCCAGGCGCTGGCCGGAATATCAACGGCCCAGTCGGCCATAGCATCGGCCGAAGGCAAGTGCACAATCAGCGGGTGATCGGCTGGTCGGCCTTTGGCAGTGAAAATGCCCGCCACCGCATCCGGGTTGCGCGCATCGGCTGCCAGGCCGTACACGGTTTCGGTCGGTACAGCAACCAGCCGGCCTTGTTGCAACAGCCGGGCAGCCATCGCCAGCTCATCTGGTTGGGTAGGGTCCAGTTGCAGGGTTGTCACAAGCCGATGTCTCCGTTTGAAAGTGATTAGGGGTTGCAGCAGGGGCAGTGTTTTGGGTCGGCTCCGGCCGTTGTAACCGGCTGATGCTCATGGTGACTACAGCGGCTGCAGCGCTTTATTGTACTGCGGATTTGTGACGTTAAAAAGCCACAGTCACTGCATGGCAGGCCGTGCAGGCGATCCTTGAACCAAAGGTTCGCTGCAGCCTACTACCGATAGGGTGTTTAAGGCATTGAACAACGTGACCCAGTTTTTAGCTGCTCGACTGTTTCATCACTCGGCGGAGAAGGCTGTTTTTTTTGCAAGAGCTAAGGTACTTTATGGTTTATCATAGTATTTGTATATGAGTTCGCCTGGCTGGTGTGAGCATGGCAGCATTGGATTATGCTGGTCAGTTTTTCCTGTAAAATGCGTGTGTAAGGCAATCATTTTTGAGCATGAGTAATACAACAAGAGTAAGGTATGACGCTATTAGCCGTTGATGTAAAAGAGAAAGAGCGCGATAGCGTGAACGTGGAAGGTTCTGAAGTCGGTAATAATAATGCTGAGAAAGAACCCAAGGCGACTGTAGAGCAGCAGGATGCCATTGCCTTTTTAAAATCGCAGCCAGACTCTAGTATAGATCTGATTGTGACTGATCCCGCTTACAGTGGCATGAATCAACATTTGCTGTTAGGCAAAGGGCGCATTGTTGGCACCTACCAGGAGAAGGGCCAGGGCAAATGGTTTGAAGAGTTTCATGATACGGCTGAAAATTACGCCGCCTTTCTCGCTGAATGCTATCGGGTGCTAAAAGACGACCGGCATATTTTTCTGATGTTTGATTCGTTCTCGATGCTGTCGTTGGGTGCCATCGTCAGAGAGCATTTCAATGTGAAAAATGTGCTGACCTGGGATAAGGTAAATATTGGGATGGGCCATTATTTCCGGCGGCAAACCGAGTTTATCCTGTTTGCCTCAAAAGGCAAAAGACCCATTAGTAGACGAGATATTCCGGATATTTGGAAAATAAAACGACTGCACAGAGCGCCTTACCCAACGCAAAAGCCGGTGGAGTTGTTCGAGGCCATGATAGCGTCCAGTAAGTTGCCATCTGATCAGCAATTTCTGGTGTGTGATCCTTTCAGCGGCTCCGGTAGTGCTGCCATTGCCGCTTTACGTCAAGGCGCCTCTTTTGTCGGCTGCGATATCTCTCCGAAAGCCATTGAGTTGGCTCAAAACAGGATAAACGAATTCACGCAATCTGGTGTGGATATAGGTCAGCCCAAATCCGCACATGATCCCAACCTGCAAAAAAGGTTCTGGTGAATGGCATCTGAGAAAACGGCCTCCTCGAAATCCTGGTTTTTTCCTACGTCACCCCGCTCCCCATACAAGCTTCAGGGAGAATTAAAGCTGCTGAAACAGTTAGAAGGAAAACCATGGGGCGCGGAAACTCAACAAGAGTTTGCAAAATTACTCATGGAGTCGCCTGACTTTGAAGGCAAGACATCGAGAAGTGAAGCTGCATTTTCTGGGCGAGATCGTGCTACCAGGGCTCCCAGATTATTAGGATTTGTGCACTTTCCTAGACGAGGACAAAAAGGAGCTTTTAAGTTTACGGAGATCGGAAATATTTTCATTCAATCAACCCCAGAAGAGCAGGCACTCATCTTCCAAAGACAGATAGCAAAAGTACAGTTTAGATCCCCTTTACATAACAATAAAGGTTTCGGCGACATGTCCATCCGACCTCTGATTGTGATGCTAAGGCTGTTGTTTGAACTGGATAGTTTGTCAAAGCATGAAATTGCTCTCTTCGCTATTACGATTACTTCTGAAACCAAATTTAACGAGCATGTTGCTGTTATTCGGCAGTTTAGAGAGAGTTTAAGTAATCTTTCAGGCTTGGAAAGGAAATCCTATAAGAAATCCTTCTCAGAAGAGTGGGTTGGGAAAATTTATGAGGAAGATATCCTAGCCGGAAGAACAAAGCTCCGACAGGGTGGTGACGACTTTATTTCAAAGAAATTCCGCACA
>NZ_JAUHLI010000035.1:0-10091 GCF_036325985.1 Alkalimonas cellulosilytica | reverse complement strand
CAAGGCCTAAAAAGTGGTTTTGAAAGCTGTTGGCACCCCCATTTTGGTACCGATACTATTTCGGCCGAAGAGCCCACGGTGCTATCGCTATGGAACTCACGAAAAACAGCTGACTTTTTGAAACAGGGCATCGTAAAGCTTAGCCAAATTGAACAAGACGACTTGAAGTTTGATGGTGACATGACCTCGCCACTGACAGGATTGGCCAGGCAATGGCTGCAGATCGAAAAAGTGAAAAATCACGACTCAAGTGTTTATTTGGACAAGGCAGGCTTGGCCGAACAGCTAGCCAAATTCAACTACCCACTTCATTTTATAGATTTTGAAACCAGCACCGCAGCATTGCCCTTTTTCAAAGGAATGGTGCCATACGAAACGATTGCATTTCAATTTTCGCAGCATACCCTTCATGAAAACGGGACTGTGGAGCATAAAACTCAGTTTTTGGGTGTGACTCCTGGGAGTTTTCCTAACTTCGATTTTGTTCGAGCTCTGAAGCAGGCCCTTACAAGCGATGAGGGGACCATTTTCTGCTACTCAAAGCACGAGAATACGGTGTTAACCCATATTCTGCTTCAGTTAGAGCGTTCAGGTGAGCAGGACAAAGCAGGCCTCATTGATTTCATAAAAACCATTACAAAATCGAGCAAGGATATCGTGCCAGGTTGGCAAGGAAAAAGGGTGATGGTCGATATGTTGGAGCTGGTCAAAGGATACTACTATGATCCAGTTACCGGTGGTTCAAACTCAATTAAAGACGTGCTACCGGCAATGTTAGCCCGTTGCACGATGCTGCAGAGCATTTACAGTTTGCCGGTTTATGGCACAGTGACGATGCCGAGTTAGAATTTTCAGAACCATACCTGGTTGCACAGAGAAACGAATGGTGTTTGCGATCCTTACAAGCAATTGCCGAAACTTTTTGATGACGCAACAGAGCATGACCATGCACTGTTAAGTGAGTCGAATGAGCTCAATAACGGCGCTATGGCGTTAACTGCCTATGGGAAGCTTCAATACACACAAATGTCAGACTATGAACGCGAGGCGCTTTGTACTGCGTTACTGAAGTACTGCGAGCTCGATACCCTGGCGATGGTGATGATTTATCAGGGGTGGCTATTTATGCTTAATGACGCTTAGACAGGCTACACACATTGTTGTGAGTGTATTGAAGAGCAGGATAGGGGAGTCGAAATGCTAAGTGGGTATGAAATTGCAATGTTGGTCACCATTGGCGCATCGTTTGTATTCATGATGTGGCGTTTGCTTAGAGCGCTTGAACAAGAAAAGCGTGAAAAGTTTGAAAAGCAACAGCGCTCCAGTGAGCAAACAGATGAGCCATCCAAAGATGAGCCGTTGTCATCTGCTCAGCGGGATCCGTCAGAGCGGCGAAATGACCAAGGGCTGTAGTTCACTTTGCATATGCAGTTGTTGGCTGTCTGGTCGCTTCTCGGTATGCAATGAAGCCTGAATGTGGTTCATGGATGTGAACAGTGGATTTAAGTGTCCACTAAAACTAAGTGGACACTTAAATTCAGAGGCAACCTCTGAAAAAAATAGTAGATTATTCATTAGTAAGGCTTTGCTGGTTGTACGTGCAGCCACACCGGCTTTGAAGGAGGATACCAATGCTCAATGGCTATGAAATTGGAATGTTATTGATGATAGGCGCATCGTTTGTTTTCATGATGTTGCGTTTGATTCGAGCGCTGGAGCAAGAAAAGCGAGAGAAAGCTGAGCAGCGCCGGTCAGAAACATCGTCACCGAGAACTTCATCGGCGCCCGAGCAAGATTCAAATTTAGATGCTAAACCTCCTGAGATACGCTCTCACGACAGGGAGATTTAATGGGGGAGGTTTTTAAATCCCAACAATAAGGAAAATATCTGTCGATTGATTGCAAGGTTTCAACGACATAGCAAGTAAGTCGAGTTCAAATTTATTGTTAAAGAAAGAGGCAAATAATGACGTACACCATTGAAATTCTGCAGGGTAATTTTCTTCCACTGCCAGATGAGCTTTGTAACGAGCTAGGTTTTGCTGTCGGAGATATTTTGTTTTGTGTGCAAGATAAAGAGCGCTCAAAAATCAGTATGACAAAGCATAGCGATCAGACATTAACTGATGAACAGATCTCAGCTGCTGGGAATTTAACACGCGTGGTAAATCTTGAAAGTGCGGAGAGAGAATAACTCAGCTAAGGTGTTCGTATGGAAAACCAGGGTCATAAAAACACGCTCATAAACTGCATGGTTTGGTTCTGTGCATAATTGCAGCTCTCATAAAAAGCATGATTTTGTTTTTAGGTGCACATAAAAAGCATGAAGTTCCTTATCTAATTGTTTTTATTGGGCTATTTTAAAATTGTCTGCTTTTGAACTGTTTGCAGAATTTTTTTGGGAGGCGAAATTGGAGAGGCCAAATTCTATTAGGTGGTACATTCCTCTGGTTTAAAAAAATTTCCCTAAAGAATTGCGCGTAATTTAACATTATTTTAAGTTTTTAGTTCACATTTCGGCCCATGCTGTTTATGAGATCAAATCATGTAGTCTATGAGAATAAAGCATGCTGTCTGTGAGAGATCTCCATGCGATCTATGAGATCGCTCTGTGGATAAAGGATTCACATTGGCAGCATGGAAACCTCTCATAAATAGCATAAAAGCGCTCATAAACAGCATGATGCCATCATTTGTGTTCATGATGTGGCGGTTGCTCCGAACACTGGAGCAGGAAAAGAGAGAGAAAGCGGAGCCAGTCAGAAAACATCGTCTTCGACAATTTCATCGAAGCCAGAGCAAGCATGTTCAGAGGATAAAACTCCGGAGATACGATCTCACGACAGTGAGGATTAACGGGAGAAGCGTTAAATCCCCTTGAGACTTAGGCAAAGATGCTCAAATAGCATGGGGATATTCATAACCGGTTATGGATAGTAGCTCAGTGCAAGGTTGCAACTTCGAATCGTCACTAAGTGCCAAAAGCGGACATTTCGATTTGCAGGCATCAAAGTCTGTTTTTAGGTCTTAGCAAAACGTTTGATCAAAGCCAGGCTTTAGCTTTAGCCCGCCCCAGTATGCGAAGCGAACGATTCGAACCACTTGCCTTGTTAGGTGCTGCCGCTAAGTTGAATATTATTAGATCATTTTTTTAAAGCTTTCCGTAATAATATTTTTATTGGCAAAATTGCCATTACAACCCAAAACACTGTTGCACTTTCAAAAACCCATAACAAAAAGGCTGCAGCTAAAAATACAGCGCCGTCTCCGTGCGGGTCTCCCCTCCCACGCATAAATACTCCTTTTGAGTGGATGGATAAAAAATTAGTACCGAGTGGTACTCGGTTTAATAATATTATTAAGGCCAAATTTTAAATGCAAGCTCTTGATGGTGAACGACACTCCCCATATCTGCTCCAAACTCTAATGAGGAGTCTTCATCTTGAAGCCACTTAGACCCCATGTATTTTGCAGTACAGTGATCCATTAACTTCCATTTCAGACCAGTAAGCGAGCCGCTTTTTTCTTGCCATGGGTCTTTAAAGTTATTATTGTCATATACGATAAGGCAATCAACTAAATTTGGCTGGCTTAGCTTTAACTTTGCTTTAGCAATGAGCTTTTCAGAACCAAATACAATTATATCTGTGTCCGACTTTTCTGTTGCCCGACCGTTTGCACGAGAACCTATAAGCCAAATCGAGGATGGGCTTGGCTCCAGAATAGTCAACTCTGAAACAAAGGTCAGAGCGTGAGCTGGAATATTGTGTATCATTCTACACCTAACAGTAATTATGTAAACATATTGGTGGTATACGAATAAAAAACAAATTAAACCAACCATTTTGGTGTAAGTTGATTTTTATGATGCGCTAAAGTTATTCATTTTTTAATTTTCGGTCTTATGAAGAGGCACAAGTAACACCTTATCACCAAACCATGTTAAAAGTAATCAATGGGCTGGACTCCTCCCATCTCAATGATGTCTGACTCACCTGAGGGTTCCCCACGAATTCAAAGCTCATAGTATCAGCTCTTCTCCAATTTGATCACAGCCGAATCCAGCTCGGCAACCCAGTGTATAATTTGCTCTATTGCGGAGGCTATCTGTGCAGCACTTAGCCAGAGCCGCTCGAACTTGCATTGCCGGTTACCCAGATAGTTGAAGGACAGCATTCGCCTGTTTCGCTTCGTATTGGCCATAAACTGCGGGTGTAGGCCCGCCATCACTGTATCCACAACCACCATGTAATTTAGCGAGTTCGCCAGATCGGCCAGTAAAATAAATTTTGCTAAACTCGTTGGCTCCGCGGTGTGCCATGTGAATTGCTGCCCAGATCATAGGTGCCGCTTTTTAGTCCCGGAAGCTGACTTCAATTTGCATGCGTTTGCCGTAGCAAGCTACGATTTTATCAACATAGTTCAGACACTTTTGCAGGGACGACACCAGCAGCCAGGGCTCTTTGTATTTGCGCTTTTTATCCCGTATTTTGAGTTTCCAGCCGGTGCCGAATAGCAATGCCTGAGCTCGATAGCACATGGCTTTGGTGAGATCAATGCGCCCAAGGTGATTCGGATTGCAGCGGTTTTTTTGAACAGCTCCTGCACACTGATAAATTCATCGTGCTCTGGCAACTTCACATGCTGATTACCGAGAACCCGGCCGATAAAGTGCAACCCTTTTTTGCGTACTTTTTTGAACCACGGAACTTTAAAGCCTGCATCGATGAAAATCACTGGCTTGCAGTCGCCAGGAAGTATGAGTTTCAGGCGCTTCAGGAATTGACTGTGACACCCGTGGACTGTTGTATTCATCGGTGGGAACGACTATTTGCAGCAAGGTCAGTGAGCGACCTTCTAAGGTGAGGCTGGCTCTTAAAATGTGGTTCTGCTTTTTAGTATCGGCATTGCTCAGTCCATCAGGATGATAGTGTGCTTTCTGTTTGCCAGATTGGCTGTGATCATTAATGCGTAGATGCAAGGTATTTCAGCTAGGAGTTTGTTGTTGCTGAGCAGCAGTCTGCCCGTTTGATGCTGTATTGTTCGCATGCATCGCTGTCCCGGCCAATGGCAGTGACTGTAAAGTGTTAATGCTGCAGCAAGCTTTGTGTTGCTGAAAGCAGTGATGAAAATCTGGTCTTATGCATCCGTTCAGGGGTGACAAAAGAGAGAAAATTAGCGAGCATAGTTTTTGCATTCATGGTTGTTAGTGGTTTTGTTTAGTTTTGGCGAACGATCAGATCGGCAACGGCCATGAATGTTCCCTTCTCGCCTAACTTTTTTGTTTATACTACCCCATTTTGGGGATACCATAGCTAGCTTGATGAAACCGGAACAGGTTGCCGAACAAACCGAGATACGCAGCAACATATTTAGAAGAACGTATTTAAAATATGAGTTTAAAGGACGGAGCCATATGAGAAAAGAATTAAAAGCGGATTTAGAAACAAACAACTCAGAAAGAACTAGACCCGCATTTCATCGAATTGGTTTTAACAAATCTTCAATATATCTTACTAAAGCTGCTTTTTATGATGCGAGAGGCTGGGATCATGGAAGAAACTCAAATGGTTCATATTACTTGTTTTCTTGGTCAGACTGGCGCGCAAAAGGGCTATTAGGCTTTGAACTGGGTGATGAATCCCCGGCCCTTGGAAAAGCCATTCTGATTGGTGACTATACACCAGAAAATGATGATATTCGTGATGTGAAATATTCCACTAACGATGGTAAGGCATATTTTAAAAGTGCATTGGCTGAATTGTCAGGAAATAAATTAGAAGATGATACACCTATAAAAATAGATGTAGAAAACTTCATGAAAATGAAAGAAATAATACCTACTGGCGCTCAAGGAAAAGCAATTTATGGCGAGGGTGACTACATCATTGATGGCCCTGCTGGAACCGGAAAGTCAACAACGGTGTTACAAAAAATTAAGTTGCTAGAGCTACACGAAAAGGTTAAACCAAGTTTAATCAAAGTTGTGGTAAAGAACTCAAGAGTTGTGCCGCAGTTTAAGGCGTTACTAAAATCGATCAATATTGATGACATTTCAATTTTACCAGTTAAAGATTTCATTGAGGAAACATATTTAACCTCACCAGGTTTATCAGTTAGTTCATTAACTAATTTAAATGATTTGGCTCAAATAGCATCAAAAGCTTTTCTCTCAGTTTTTGATATCAGGTCGATTTTTTCTATAAGCTATATACCTGATTCTCATCATTGGAATGAGTTATACGAACTCACTAAACATGAAGGTAATTTTGTTGTTCTCGCTGAAGGTTTTTTAAAAAAAGCTAAGGAAATCAGGGAGAGGAAGGTAAAAAATGATAAAACCGTTTCAGAAAAATACACAGAGCTCAAAATTAGCATCGAGCAGCTTAAACAGCGTTTAACATTGACCGTAGTAGAAAAAAATAAAAAATCATTATTCAGAAAGCTTGGGCAAAAAGTTTTGTTTAGCTCTTCAAAAAGTAATGACCAACTATCTCTTAATGATGAAGCAAATATACGCCATCACGTTGATGTATTTAGAGGCAAGAAGCAAAAAGTTATTGATGATCTCAAATTTCGCTTAGGCGAGGAATTGCACATTGCGGAAAAGACGCTTGTTGAGCAATTGGATACTTTAAAGGTCGCCTATGTCAAAGTGCTCTGTGAGTCTCAAAAAGACGAACAGTTCAAAGAGGTACTAAATCTATATTTCAATAAGATCTTTTTTAATGAATATCGATTTCATACTATTATCATTGACGAAGCTCAAGATGTTTCAGCTAGCTATATCGAGTTAATAAGGCTTTGCGCTGAGAATACAATTTTAGCAGGCGATGAATCGCAAAATGAAAATCCAGAAGGAGTTGGTTCGTGGAGTAAGCTTGCAATTCAGGAGTCATTCTTCAAAGACAAAAAGCTTAAAGTTTTTCAATTAAGACACAATTTTAGACAAACCTATGAGCTGGGAAATGTTAGTTACAATTATCGTCAATTATTACTCGGCAGAAATTTGGAAGATATAAAGGCAGATTACTTTGATGACCAAATCGGCTTTGTAAAGCCTAGATTAAAAATTATTTCTCAAGATGAAGAGTTTATAGAATTGGTAACCGAGCAGGTTCAATACATCAATAAATCATTCTCAAACTCATTCCCTTTAGTTATCTTTTACGAAAACGATTCTAGTTTAGATAGGATGCAAAAACTTCTGCTTGACCAGTCTTTAAGCTATTGTAATGAAGATAGTATAAAATCGAATAGTGATATATTATTAGTTAATATATGGGAGATTGCAGGTCGAGAGTTCCCAGTGGTATTGGCCCCGCTAACAGCAACTACCAGTCCAAGCACAATATATATAATGTTAAGTCGAGCTAAGTTTGGGTTGACGTTTTTTACAGGGGTTGGAAAAAAAATTGATGATCACATTGTAACGTTGTGCCAGAAAGGTTTAATTGATAAATGAATATCACATAATTCAATCATGACATAATAAATAATTTCTATGACTGCTAAATTGTATCTTGGCAGGGCCAATACATAGGATTTGCTGAGCAGATTTGTGATGTACGAACCATCATTCAGACTAAAATATGATATATATATGAATAATCTGCCCCATCGAAACAGCCAGCATCCACTAAGATGACTTCATGAAAGATAAAACTGGATAGCGCTGTTAAGTAAGATAATAGCTAACGGAGATAATCTTTATGTCGAGCTTTAATTTTAATTACCAATTGATTTTAGTTCGCAATTAAGGGGAATAGTACATTTATTGTTAGAAAGTTTTTGGGTTGATATGTCTGCTAATCGCTCAAAGCAGACATATGAGGCCCGTCGTACCAGGGCTGTTGTCCGGCCTGCTGTTTCGATTGGCTGAGTAGTTAAGTTCATGCCAAAGCGCCCTTGTTGAAGTAGGCTGAATCCACTAAACTAAACTAAACTAAACTATTATTGGTGAGCAACTCAAGGTCAACAGAGCATGAGTGGTTTTTTATTTTTTAACCTGTCACTACTTTTCTGCTTCATATACGTTGGGTATCTCGTTGTCCGCAAGCTCAAACTTGAAGCAAAAAACCAATCAAATACAAATTCGCCACAGTGAAATAAGCAGGTAGTTTATTTTCCTTTACCAGCAACAAAAGGCGCTCCTTTCGATTTGAATTTTCAGGGCTTAGCTTACAGCATTAGTTGATTTTTCATACATTTCACGACTAAAATCGACTACGGGTCATGTATCATATCACTTGAATTAGGAATGAACTCCGAACTCGAGTCGGGTGATCAGCTTTAAAACTGCCAGTGTGTCTGCACTGGTCTGAAGCATGTCTATCGGTTTCTTTTGTCCGAGCGCAGGGATTGATGATTGCATCCACCGGACAGCGGATTTTTTGTCACCCTCAAACAAACCTGTGGCTCGATTTGTCATTTCTATAAGTCGGTAAATGCGATCGCTTTCTTCTCGGTTGAAGCGTCCCTGTTTTCGCCGGCGGGCCAGTGTCGTGCTGGCTATACCAAGGGCGCTCACAACAGCAGCGAAGCTCAGACCAAGAACTTTTGCTGCATGGGACAACAACTCAACACGAAAACCCGAGTTCACAATCGCTCGAATTTTGGCATCTTCATTTGGCAGTTTCAGCTCTGTCCAAATGTCCGTAGGCGTATCAGCTGGAACGAATTTTCGAATTGCAGTCATGCGTTTTCCTGACGATGGATTCTCTACCGCATAGCATTGGCATCATACCAAGCGAGCGCAACTGTCGCGGTTTTTTTAACCAGTTCAACCATGGCACTTTATAAGCCAGCCTGTTGGAGCCGCATGGCTTCATAAACTTTGCATTAAATATAGGCAACAAAACTCCCTATGGGAACCGTCAAGTTATTTGACCCTGGGCAGATCACGCCAGTTTGTTGTGTAAGCCGGTGACAGCAACTCGCGCTTCATGCTCCATTCCTGCTTGACCCCTTGACTGGCAAACCAGATGGTTTTGCCAAATTTGGTGTTTAGGTTGTCCATCAACTGCATCAGTTTCTGATCGGACTCTTTTTGCACGAGTGGCTCATCAAAAAGACCGGGTTGATAAACGCCAGGATCATAAAAATCAGCCAGCATTACTCCGGCTTTGGCATAGCGGTAGCCATTCACCCATAGTGCATCCAACAGCTGGGTGGCTTTTGCCAGAAAGACGCGGGTGTCAGCACTTGGGGCATCCAGTGCTACGCTCTTGCTGGCACTGTAGGGCGCGTCTTTGTCGCTGAAGGGGCTGGTGCGAAGAAAGACCGTTAGTTGCTTTGCCTCTTGCTGCTCATTTCGAAGCTTTTGACAGGCTCGGCTGATGTACTCGCTGATAGCCTCATGCATCTGCTGCTTGTCGGTAATGCGCTCACCAAAGGCGCGGCTTGAAACGATTTGTTTTTTGGTGGGCGCTACTTCTTCCAAGTCGATGCAGGACTCGCCATTCAGTTCACGCACCGAGCGCTCCACCACCACAGAAAAGTGCTGCCGGATAAACTTAGGGTCTGCATCTGCCAGTTGCAAGGCGGTATCCATGCCGAGCTGCTGCAACCGCTTGGTCAGCTTGCTGCCGATTCCCCAAACCTCATGCACCGGCAGCAAGCTTAGCAGTTTGCGCTGACGGACCTTGCTGGTTAAGTCCACCACACCACCGGTTTTTTGCCAGGTTTTGGCGGCATGGTTGGCCAGCTTTGCCAGGGTTTTGCTGGGAGCAATACCAACGCAGACCGTCATCCCTGTCCATTTTTGAATGGTGTGCCGGACGGTCAAGCCAAACTCGGTGAGGTCCTGGCAGTGCGCTACCCCGGTTAAATCCAAAAAGGCCTCGTCGATGGAGTACACCTCAACCCGTGGGGCCAATTGCTCCAGAGTGTTCATCACCCGTTGCGACATATCGGCGTAAAGCGCGTAGTTTGATGAGAAAGCCATGACGCCATGCTTTTGCATCAAGTCCCGCACCTGAAACAGCGGTACACCCATTTTTATGCCAAGCTTCTTGGCTTCTTTCGAGCGGGCCACCACGCAACCGTCGTTGTTGGACAGCACCACCACCGGGGTAGTGGCCAGGTCTGGT
>NZ_JAUHLI010000034.1:0-12097 GCF_036325985.1 Alkalimonas cellulosilytica | reverse complement strand
ATAAACTCAAAAATAAATGAAGCAGTTTCTGCTTTTTCTATGGATGGAAAGGCAATATCATTAATTATTGGTTTATCTTTGTTTTTTTCGTAAAGTGCATGATCGTGCCAAACTGACGAATCTACAAACGTAAAAACTGGTATTCCTGATTCGACAGCCTTAAGAATTTCAAGCTGAGTAACCGATAGATTCTCTTTCTTGGTTAGAGATTCCGTGCTCTTACTTTCCTTTTTAAGTAAGTCAAAATCTAGCTTTGCAAGTGCTTCTGGAACGGTTTTACCACCAAATCTAGCACCGACAATGAGAACAACAATATCTGCTGTAGCTACTTCATCGACACAGCTTGTATGCGTATGCAGCCGGGGATCATACAAAAGATCGCTGTAGTCGCTCATTAAAGGCTCATGCCCCATACTTTGTATGAAAATCCTGAGTTGAGACCGTATCACCGACAAGTCATAACATGTAGAAGATACAAAAACTCTTAATCCTGCCATTTACTGGTGGCTCCTTTTAATTTATTACAATAAATTTATTGCTTAGCTCGGAAAATCATTCTTGCATATTCGGCACAATGATATGCAAGTGTTTGTTGTTAATAAGTCTTGTGAAAACTGAGCTGCAGTTATTGAACCCTCAAAACGAGCAGGCTAGTCTTGTCCGAGTATGAGTCTTGCATTGTCGCCTTTCACCTAACTATGTCTCTAAACTAAAAGACTTTCCAATAGATGGCAAGCTACAATATGTACATGATGCATTTGCACTTTTACATCATTGCTAGCGAGGTTAGGATTTGGCTGCATGGAGATGCATTGTTAGGCGAGGCTGTGATAATTCATATCGCGTTGCTTGGTATGTCCGATTATTGGCATTTTTGAGAGCACTAACGTGGTCAAATCCGAATAACCGATTCTTCGTACGATATGAATTTTGGCTAAAAAATTTGGCATGCCAAATTTCAACCGTCACTCCTTGTGAGTATAAGCTCCGCTAAGTCATCTTCTATGCAAAACAGGTAGGCAGTCGGTACTTTCAGCACCTCAGCTAATGCTAAAATCGTTTTAAAGTCAGGTGTATGAACCCCTCGTTCGTACTGGTTCATCCGGGCAGAAGCGACGAAACGATCAATACCTGCAAGTATGCCGAGCTGCTTTTGCGACAGGCCGCGCATTAAACGAGCTTCTTTTAGGCGTCTTGGAAAGGGCGAACCATCATTAACTTTCATTTTTCTGCATTTAGGACTTGAAAGCTAAGATGTTCTTAGTTTTAATGGAGTGTCGATACTAAGGATTCCTTAGTATAACGTTGGGGTATATGTCTCGAATAAGCCGTTATTGGATGCTAGTCATCTTGAATAACAGCATTTACCGTAATATGTGGCAGCTTTTGGTGTTAACAAGCTCGCTACTGAGGAGGAAAAATGGCAGCTATTCTAATGATGATTGGGGCAGGGGCTCTTATGGTCATACGGTTCCTTTTAGCGTTATTAGATGACGACAGCACCAATGATGGTGAGAGCTTTTTTGAGGGCTACGATAGCGACGGTAATTCTGGACAAAAGCAACTGAGTGCCAAAGACAGAGAGGCCCTTGAAACCTGGTACTGGAAAGAGCACAAATAAACATTATTTGGTTTGTTTGCTCACAACCGTAATACCTTCATCAATGAAGATGACCTGAGTCGTCAGCAGTTGGCTGGCAAGCCAGATTGGTTTTTCATGTTACGAACCACTAGTTTTATCCACATTAAAAATTTGGCATGCCAAATTTTCTGGAGTTCAGATGTTGCGAACTTACTTTCCCCTCGCCTTAGTAGCAAACTCCTTTTCTGTTGTTGCAGACATACCTCATGCTCACACAACTGCTTGCAATGATGCTACACATCCTCATTCATTCTCAGTCACGCTGACCGAGCTGAAAGCGCGCAGCCAAGAACGGGTTAGCGCTATGGGGGTTAGTGCCGACACAAATTTCGTAATTGATTTGATGGCGTTTTACCAGCCATCTTATGCCGAGAAAATGGGTGCTCAGTGGGTGCATCAGCGTATCCAAGATATGGTGGATAACACCAACCTGGCGTTAAGCAACAGTGGAATAGATGCTGAAATTCGTTTGGTGAATGCCCAAGCCATTACCGGCATTCCTGATGATATGCCATACCTTGATACAGTAGGAACCGTTGATGCTTCAGGTATTTCTTCTGCCCGGATTTTAAACCCATACGAAGGATTCCCCGAAAATACAATTTATACGGCTTTTGGTGCCGACCTGGCCGTCTACATTCGGGACTGGAATGAAGATTTACAGCCAGCTGAGGTGCTGGGGTATGGCGAGCTTGGTGGTGAGCTGTCAACGGTATTTGACGGTGCCACTGCCGGTAAAAATAATGCTGATTTTGTCCTGGCTCATGAGATTGGCCACAACTTCAATGCTGGCCACTTAACTGATGATGGTGGCTTTACGTTTCTGCCAGCTGCTCACGCTTATGAGTGCGCTAATCGGGTTACGGTGATGGGGCCAGCGCAACCAAATGGCCATCGCTTTTACTCAAGTCCTGATATTGTTGTGGATGGTGAGGTTTGCGGTATTGCAGGTGTGGCCGATAATACCAGTGTGATCCGGGAGTACGCGCCTTTAGCCGCCGAACGTCGCAATGCACCTTCCACTGTTGGCACTGTGAGTTTCGTTGATAGCACTTACACGATCAATCCAGGTGATAATACTGCTGCAATTCTGCTTCGTCGTACCGGTGACTTAACCGTGTCAACGTCTGTGCAAGTGGCTTTGTTTGATGGTACCGCTATCGAGGGTAGAGATTTTTTTACGAGCTACGAGCGTATTGAGTTTTTACCAGGTGAAGAGACGGTCACCTTTAGCGTTGAGCTGGCAAATGAACCCAAAGGCGTGGCTAATCTTCAGCTACGTTACCCTTATCGTCTTGACATTGAGACTGCTTCGGCAGAGCTGGTTCTATCAGAAAATTATTACCCAGGCGTGTTTGGTTTGTCGGGCTCTTCATCTGTGATGGAGAATGCCGGCAGCTACAACTTCACCATTGAGCGCACAGGTGGCTCTGATGGCGAATACAGCGTCCGTGTGTATACAGAGAACGGTACTCGTGTGGCTGGTACACATTACCAGGCTTTAGATGAAGTGATTATCTTTGCCGATGGCGAAACTGTAAAACAACGCTCGGTTACCATTATTGATAACACCATTGTTGATCCGGATGGGACTTTTTATATCCGCCTCGATGGCATGGGTGCTGATACAAATCCAGATGCTTCAGATCTGGTCGTAACCATCGTGAATAACGACGTGGCCGAGCAGCCTAAACCACAAGAGCCGACGTCATCAGGTGGTTCTTTTGGCGCGTTTTCAATTATAGCGTTGCTTTTGCTTGGGATACGACGCTTACTGCCTTGGAAATAATAGCTTTAGATGACCTACCCACAGATTCTGTGGGTAAGTCTGTTTGCACTGAGTTTTCAGACGCTAAGTCACTAGTTGAGGTCGATGCAAGTATGAAACTTGACCCCAAGTGCATGTTTTTATAGAGTTCAAATAGTTCACGCACAAACCTCTTTCACACGCTCACTCTCAAAATACACCCGATTACAACTGTTATTCTGATAACGCTCAAGATTCATCTTCAAGCCCAGTTCTCAATGCGAACTATGGGCTGAAAGCTGGTAGCGACCATCCCAGTCACACAAAGCGATAATCCAGTTAAAGAATTGCTGTCTTTTCGCACCTGGCCTCATATCAAGTTCAAGCTTGAGTGTCCCGCCTTTGCTGGAGAAGTCAGCAAAGGTTCCCATGCTTGGGCACCACGCATTTCTATTGGAATCGAGAATAGCGAAATTTAAAAAGGGTTGCCGTAACAGTAAGGAAATCATTTCCTCTTCCGTATCTGGGCATCTGAGCGCCAACACCAGCTCAGGAAAGTGTTGTTCTATGCCCGCAAGGCGCTCTTCCAAAATATGTACTGCGGGAATAAAAGGGCGCAGTTCTGGGTTTGCCGCCATTAAGTCGTAAATTGTGTTCATATCCGGTTCCTAGTAATAGTAAGCAGTATTTGGCATGTCGTACGACATAAGCTGGTAAGAGTGGATTTGGTTAGTCTGCGCCGGCTCTATCGTGCTATTAGGAAACATCAGCGGCTTGATCACCGCTGAAAATTTATCCAAGGCTTCAGCTCGCTTTTTGAAGTAGGGGAACTGGTTATAAATCCCTAGCATACCTTCCAGCTGATGGTTCAGAATTTTTTCAATAACGACTGCTTCTACATCAAGATCAGGCAGGCGAGTAGAGCAGGTTCTGCGTAAATCGTGCGGTGTGAATGGCTCAGCCAGCCCGAAAAACCCAAGTTTACGGTTGACGGCTTTGGATACTGTACGTGCATCGATGGGGCTATCGCCTGCTTTTGATTTTTTGCCGCCATGCGTTGGGAATATAAAGCGGTTACTTAGCTGTTCACTCTCAATTTTCTGACTGTCGATAATTTCAATCATTAAATCAGTTAAATGCACATGATGCGTTTTGCCTTGGTTTAACTTCCCCTTGGTTCGCTCTGCAGGGATTGTCCAAAGCCGGTTTGGTATATCAAGCTCTGCTTGTTCCATTCCAGTGACCTCACTGACTCTACAACCTGTTAGCAGGCATAGTCGGAGTATGTTTTGTACCGAGTTGCTGAGGCCTGACTGTGGTAGCCGGGTAAATACTTGCTCTATCTCTTCAAAGCTAAGAGCTCTTTTTTTCGAGTGTTCATTTCCGCCAACTGCTCGGCGTCGAATATCCTTGATGCAGTTGCTGGCAAGCAAGCCACGTTCGACGCCAAAGTCCAGAGTTTGCTTTAGTAGGGAAAGTGTTTTGTTGGCCTGAACTCTGGAGCCTCTGCGGATGATGGGATCGAAGCACTTAACGATGACCAGACGCTTGTCCAGCTGATGTAATTGCACACTGCCAATGGTTGGTCTGACATCAGCGTTGAATGAGCGTACCACCTCTTCTGGCCGCTTGCGGTTGGCCATAACATAAGTGTTGATAAACTCATCCAGCAAATCGTTCACCGTCATTGCATTCTGATCTGCTTTGGCTTCTTGTTGCATCGCTTTGCGCTCAGCATAGGGATCTTCTCCCCTGGCGATTTTTACTTTCAACTCCTGCGCGACATGACGGGCTTGCTTGATGGTCATGTCCTTAATATTGCCTATCAGGTAAAAGCGTTGCACACCTTTACGGCCACCAAGCCGGTAATAGAGATAATATTTACCCTGGCGAAATCCATTTCGAGATTTGCCTAGCCGGATATGAAAGCCTGAAATCTCAGTATCATTGATGCGCTCGTAGTCATCGGGGAAGCTGTGCAGGCTTTCGATTAATCCTTTAGTCAGATTCGCTCTGATAGCTTTAGTGGTTTCGAACATTGCAGTACCATGCTGTGGATAAGCTTGTATAGCAAATATATAGCACGCACTTTGAAATGACCATAGCAGGGAAGTCGATCACACTGAAGCTCACTAAATGTCATTGTTGTTTTTATTCAATAACTTAAGTATTTGTCTTGTTATGTCATTGGTGGTCATTAGAGCCCCTGAATGGGGCTTTGGAAAGTCATGGGGTGTCAGGGGTCGGAGGTTCAAATCCTCTCGTACCGACCAACAAAACAACCTGTTTTTTAACAGGTTTTTTTGTGTCTGCTATTCAGATATTGAACATCATTTCTCAGTCATACACCTGTATTCATTTGAAGCTTTAGAATTTTTGCCGAAAAGCTTCTGCCATCAAGCCTAACTTATACATTATCTGATTCGACCGAGCTAAAGCATGTGCGTTGGGTTGAAGGATAGCCATCAGTAAATAGCAATTCTTATTGCTAAACCCCTGACAATAAACTAGGTGGATATCACTTGTTCGTTTAACTTGAGCAATAAAAAGGGGGAAACCAACGCCATGTGTTGCCAGGTGAATGTGCTTAACCTGTTCTAGCTTGATGATATCAAGGTTATAAGGGTGATCGTAGAGGACATCTTTACCAAACCACGCAGGCAAAACACCAGATTTATACTTTTTGAAATCTGCGATCAATGCTAAGCGCTCGTCTTTGCTAAGTGCTTCGTCAAGGATCTTGCTAGTAAATACCCGAATCACTCGGTAAATTCACGCAATTTTGCAGCATCAGCCTCTAGCAGCAGCTGTTCACTCAACCGGCTTATTTCTTTAAGCCGTGCTGCCGCAGGCCGGAATAAACCTTGCTCTGCAGCGCCAGATGCCTCAATAATACGTAGCATTTTCTCGTAAAGCTCTGCACTGAGCATGTAACCTGTTGGTTTGTTGTTTGAAAGCACCGCCACTGGCTCATCAATAAAGTACTGGCTTAAGTTTTTGCGGGCTTCGGATACTGAAACTGCTTTTTCAGCCAAAATCGCATGCGAAGACATAATACACCTCGTATAAATACAAAACTTTGCACTTGGTTATGTACGTAATTAAGTGCAAAGCTAGTATGGTGCATAAAGTAACAGATTACAAGGTGAATGCAGTAATACTCATGATCAGCCATGCAGCTACCAACTGCCAATCAGGATTGCCAGCTCATATCAGTTATTTCTTATTATAGAGCGGCAGGCTAGCTCAGCCAGCAGTCCAGTTCAAGGCAACTGAACCCCTTTTGGAAACTCGGTCTGCTGCCATAACTCCTGCCAAAGCTGCGTGCTATCGTCCCACTTGCCCTGAACAACCCAGTTGGCCAGGGCTTCGGCTACCTTGGGGTAGTGCACCTGGCCGGCGCTTTTGGTTTGCAGCCATTGAATAATGGTTTGGGCGTTCAGTTCGGTCATGGCGGTGGCCAGGCCAAGCTGGCGCAGGGTTTCTACATTGCTTTGCTGTTCAAACTGGCCCATCAACGGCTTTAACAACAACTTTTTTCCCAAGGATAAGGCTTCGGACGGCAGTTCAAAGCCACCGTTGGCAATCACGCCTTCACAGCGTTGCAAATGGCGTTGAAAGTTCTGATGCGACAGTGGGTGCAGGCTGATGTTATCAGCAATTTCATGCTCTTTTTGTTCCGGGTGATAGCAAACGAAACGTTGGGTTTTAATGCGTTGCAGCAAGCTGCGGATTTGTTGCAGCTGCTCAAACGGCAGATACACCAGAATATAAGGCTCTGCATCGGTTGTTTGCCCATCGATTTGGTGCACGATGGGGGGCAGAATGGGTTGGTCAAAGTGATACCAGTGCAAACCAATGGAGTGCTGTACTGGCGCAAAGTACTGCATCACCAGCCGATCCAGGGCTGTCATACCAACCTTGGGGACCTGATGGCGAAAGGCATTCTGATGGCTGATACCAACCGATGGGATCTTCTGCCTGCGGGCCGCCCAGGCGCTGACAGGTTCAAAGTCGTTAATCACCAGATCGTAGCCGGATAGATCCAGTGCTTTCATATCGCGCCATAATTGCAACGGATGATTAGTAAGGGCTGTTTTGACCGGACGAATGCGCCCTTGCTCGGTGATGAAGGTTAAGCCTCGTCGGGTTTGATAGTCGCCAAAGTCGTCCATCGAAAAATACTGGTCAGCAGCGCGGCCGGAAAACAAATAATCCACCTGTACGGGCTGCTTTTTTAGTGCCTGCGCCATGGCTCTGGCGCGGGCGATATGGCCATTGCCGGTTCCCTGCACACCGTAAAGTATTTTCATAAAACTCCTAAGGTAAAAGGGACAGAGCGATATGCGCACAGGCCATGCCCAGCAGTGCTCCAATCAATACGTCGGTCATAAAGTGCACACCCAGTAAGATGCGGGATAAACCGATCAGGCTAGCCCAGCACAGCGCCAGCAGATAAAACTCCGGATAAAATTGACCGATGAGCGTCGCCATTAAAAAGGCGGCTGCAGTATGACCCGAGGGTAAGCTGTAACGATCACTTGGAGTGATAAAGCAGGTAAGCAATTCACACAGCTCTTTGGGGCGGCGGCGGCGAAAACTGTTTTTGGCTAACCAATAGATGGGGAGATGAATGCTGAAGGCCAGTAAGCCAGCTTGCAGGAAGCGGGGGCTATCCAGCCACCAGGTTAGCAGGCCAAGCAACAAGTAGAGGTGGCCATCACCAGTGCGCGAAATGACTTTGCTGATACTGGCCACTTGCCTGTTAAAGCGGTGCCGTAAGCAAAACAACGAAAATGCTAAATCTAATTCTGCTATGGGTTGTATGGCTCGCATCTGAGACCCTCCATTGAGCACACAGCACAGAATGTAGCTTTAGCTTACTGGGCGGAGATGACAACAATATGACATCCATGGAGGATGAAGACTTGCTAGCTAGCCGAACTTAACTGCAGTTGATTTCTGCCTTTGGCTTTGGCTTCATACAGCGCCTGATCGGCACTGAGCATTAAGGTGTCTGCACTGTCATAACCGCTAAAAGCACACATGCCGATGGAAACAGTCGTGGTTACTCGATCAGCATCGTATTTGCTGGCCAACTGTTCGGTGCCCTGACGCAGTTTTTCCAACACTGCTGCCGCAGCATCCGCCGGGGTATGAGGTAGAATGGCTAGGAACTCTTCACCACCAATACGCCCAATGATGTCGCTGCTGCGCAGCTGTTGCTGGCACAAAGTTGCAAAGTCGCGCAGAAGTTGATCACCGGTGGCATGGCCAAACTGATCATTGACCTGCTTAAAGTGATCAAGATCCAGCATGGCTACACTAAGCGGGTGATTGTGGCGACTGGCAAGACGTAGCTGCTGATCCAGCAGTTTCAGGGTGAAATGCCGGTTGGGAAGCGAGGTCAGGTTGTCAAAATGAGCGAGCTGATGCAGTCGTTTACGTTGCCACCAGATCCGTGTCAACAGGAGCAGCAACAGCAAGCTACCTGTGATGGCACCAATTAACAGCGCCGTGAGTAGCCGCTGATGCCTGGCTTGATTGCTGACCAGGCTGTGTTGCAGCTCCAGCTCTTTTTGCAGCAGTTCATTTTCAAGCATCCGGCTATCAAGCTCGTGTTGGGCTCGCAGTTGATGCAACAACTGCGTACTTTCTTCGCGTTGTAACTCGGTTAGCCGTAGGCTGGCGGTTTTAAGCAATTGGTATGCATCGTTACTTTGGCCTGTTTGACTTAGCCACTCTGCTTGCAGGCGTTGTACCTCGGCATGTTGAATGGGCATGTGTTCTGGATCGGCGAAGTGCTTCGCCTGCTGCAGGTGCACTTCTGCGGTCGTCGTATCACCAGCTTGTAAGGCGATTCGGCCGAGTTGTAGCTGAGTATCCAGCAGCATGTAACGATTATTGGCTTGCTCAAAACTGGCGAGTGCTAGCAGCAGCAATGTTTTAGCTTGCTCAGGATCCTGTTGCTGTAAGGCTATACCCGCTAACTCTTTTTGTGCGTAAGCAACCCCCTGGTCGTCACCGGCTGCCTCTGCTAATTGCAGTGATTGCTGCAGTTTGCTCTTACCGATAGCGAGGTCACCCAGCTTGCTATGGGCTTTCCCGAGGCCATACATAGCAATGCTCACTTCGACCGGGCTGTTTTGTTGCTGATGAAAAGCGACGGCCTCTTCAAAATAAGGGATGGAGAGCTCATGCTCACGGCGGTACTCATACACCAGTGCAATGTAGCCAGCGATATGGCCTTTGGTGACGACCCCAGCACCAGTTGTTGGTGCGAGTTGGTACGCATGCAGTAAATCTTGCAAGGCTTCTACATAATTGACCAGGCTTAACTGCAGTACGCCGCGAACAACCAATGCCTGAATGAACAACTGCTGGTGCTGCAGCTCCTTGGCGAATTGCAGGACATTTTCAGTGATCGTCATGCCTTCTGCTGGCGTGCCTGCCAAATCAAAGGCATAGGCGCGGACCAGTTGCAGACTATGATACAGCCAGGGCTGCTCGCTTGCATCAATCAGAGCCAGTGCCTGTGCTGCACTTTTCAGCGCTTGTTCCGGATACACCAACAGCGTTTGCAGCTCAGCCTGAATATAAAGCAACTGTGCTTGCTGTAATGGTCCGGCTGCAGAGCCTAGCTGAATTTCAATCTGTTGCAGGGCGGTAGCTGGTTGCTGCTGACTTTCAATATAAAGTGCATTGAACTCGGGCTCCAGCTTGCTCAATGGTGAAGCCGGCAGATAAGTGCTATAGCCAAGCATCACGAAACAGAAAAATAAAATGTGCCAGCGGCCAGATAACATAGAGTTCTCATTGAAAAACATTACGCGCTTTATCATAACAACGCTTGCTTAGTTGCACAATTTTTCAGCGCTATATCAGTAAATTAAGGATGAGCTGCTTGCTGTATTTTTTGTAGCTGGCACTGGTCAATAGCTTCAGAGTCGGTAGAATAGGAGGCTTTGATGCACGACTGAAGTGATCGCATGACGCAAACAGAACAAGACCCGTTTTTTGATATCCGGCCTTATCACGATCAGGAAGTTGCCGGCGCCATTGCTGATCTGATTGCGGATCAGGAGTTTATTAAGGCTATTTTGCATTACCGCTTTCCGCACTTATCGGGCCCTTTCGGCTGGCTGTTATCGCCTTTGGTAAAAGCTGCCCTCAAGCGCAAATGGTCCAGCCTGAACAGTGTGCGGGATGTGCAACTGCAGGTTGCAGCCTATATGAAAAAAACCATGGCCAATACCACCACGGATTTCAGTTACTCTGGGGTGGAGCAGCTGAAAAAAGATCAGGCCTACCTGTTTATTTCCAATCACCGGGATATAGCGATGGATCCGGCCATTGTGAACTGGTGTTTGCACAAATACGGCATGAACACGGCCCGCATTGCTATTGGTGATAACCTGCTGAAAAAAGATTGCGTTACTGCGCTGATGCGGCTCAATAAAAGCTTTATTGTCCGCCGCTCTGCCAAAGGGCCGCGTGAAATGCTAAAAGCTTTAGGCCAGCTATCGGCTTATATTCACCATTCGTTAGGCACTGAAAAGCAATCGATCTGGATTGCTCAACGGGAAGGCCGCGCCAAAGACGGCAACGATTATACCGATGTAGCCATGCTTAAAATGCTGTATATCGAAGGCCGCAAGCAAGGCCTGAGTTTTGCCGAGGACATCGGTCAACTGCACATCGTGCCCGTCACTATCAGCTATGAGCTGGATCCATGCGATAAAGCCAAAGTCCGTGAACTGGTGCAAAAGCAAACACAAGGGCATTACCAAAAAGGTGAGTTTGAAGATATTGATAGCATTATCCAGGGCATCACCGGTATGAAAGGTCGGGTGCATGTGGCATTTGGCAAGATGGTGCAGCCCAATGTGGACTCAGCCGATGAACTGGCTGCCGCGTTGGATGCAGAGATTTATCGCAACTACCGTTTATTCCCGATCAATTATCTGGCAGCCGGGGTAGAACACGATAGCATTGGTGCTGAAGACCGGGCCATGTGGCAAGCCAAGCTGGCTGAACACTCGGAGGCTGAACAGCAGTGGTTAAAAACCATGTACGGCGCGCCAGTATTCAAGCGGCAGCAACAGGCAGAGCAGGACGCGGCTTCACAGTAAACTGCGGCAAGCGGGCATTGCATCAAATCGATGGGAGCCCGCTGCAAAAAGCAGGCAACAAAAAAGGACACCGCGGTGTCCTTTTTAGATCGAAGTAAGTCAGCCTTACAGCGGAGTTACGTTCGCAGCTTGTGGACCTTTCTGGCCTTGCTCGATTTCGAAAGAAACGCGCTGGCCTTCAGTCAGAGTTTTGTAACCATCGCTCATGATAGCGCGGTAGTGAACGAATGCATCAGCGCCACCGTTATCTGGAGTGATGAAACCAAAACCTTTGTCAGCGTTGAACCATTTAACGATACCAGTTGATTTAGACATGTGATGTCTCCTGAAAAATATAAAAATTTAAGTGTGTAACGCATGATGCGTTGGTAGCCGGCAAAAATGTTACTTATGTGGCCAACCAGCGTGAATCTTCAGGGACATGACTTACTATGAAGCTGTGCTGCGAAGTGTTCAGGAACAAGTTGTGTACATAGGTCTGCATTACAGGCCAGACATCATCATATCAGCTATTTAGCGAATGTATAGTTATTTTTTGCTCTGTCACGAAGGTTTCATCATAAAACGATGAGCCTT
>NZ_JAUHLI010000033.1:0-14506 GCF_036325985.1 Alkalimonas cellulosilytica | reverse complement strand
TTGCCTCAACAATGGCGAGCTGCGTTATCTTAGTGAGGCCGAGCTGCGCGAACAGGTGTATTATCCTGCAATAGGCTTAGAGTGGGAGCAGTTATGGGAGCATGCGGCGAACTGGTATGCCAAAGAGTATATGCGCTACCGGCTGTGGGATCATCATGCCATAAAGGCTGCCATGTCGTATCTTTTCGTCGCATGCGATATGGATGAGCTTCCCTACGATGCGGAGTTAAGAACTGAGCCGGCCATGACGCAGAACGACTTTATCGATTACCTGAGTGAAAGCCTGTTGGACCTACCAGTAGTCAATGGTGAAGAGCTGGCTTATCCAGTGGTGGGATTGGGCAAGCCAGTGTTCTTGGGGGAGTACTTGCCCTTGCACTTAGCCTGTGAACAAAGCCGGCTGGCCTTGTACGAAGCGTATTTGTCGTGGTTGCAGCCGACAGCAAAAAACAAAGAGTAAATCTAAGAAGATCGCCGGAAAAGCCATGCAATCTAAAAAAGAAAAAATCGTTGTGATAAGCGGCGCGGGTATCAGCGCCGAGAGCGGCCTGGCCATCTTTCGGGATGCCGATGGTTTGTGGCAAAAATACGCGGTTGAAGAGCTGGCCACGCCAGAGGCTTTTGCTGCCAACCCGGAGCTGGTGCATCGTTTTTACAATGCACTGCGAAAACAAGCCGCTGCAGCCTGCCCGAATGCGGCTCACCTTGCCATTGCCAGTTTGGAGCAGCACTATCAGGTGGTGGTGATTACGCAGAATGTGGATGATTTGCATGAACGAGCCGGCTCCACAAAGGTCATTCATTTGCACGGCAAACTCTGCGAAGCTCGCAGCAGCCGCAACCCAGAACTGGTGGAGTACATCGGCGATGTCGAGTTAACCGAGCATGACACCGCAGCCGATGGCTCCGCCCTTCGCCCAAACATTGTTTGGTTTGGTGAAGAGGTACCGGCCATGATAACGGCGATAGAAGAGGTGGAAAGTGCCGATAAAATTCTGGTGGTGGGCTCCTCATTGCAAGTCTATCCGGCTGCTTCCTTGCTCTCTTACGCCCACCACAAGGCGGAAAAAGTACTGATTAATCTGGAGTCACCGGATTTTATCAGTGAGTACCGCTTCCTGCAGGGCAAAGCAGCCACCGAAGTCCCGAAACTGGTTGCTAGCTGGCTTGGTATGGCAGCCATAAATCCAACAAAATTCGTGTAGCCGGGAGATCCGAATGCAAGCTCATTTAGCCCTACTGCAACTTAGCGGCTTTAATGCCATAGGTGGCAAGCTGCAGCAACAAGATGCTATCGGTTATTGCACTGGTTCTGCTGTGCAGTGTCGAGTGCAGCAACAGTCAATACAGCAACAGGAGTTCTCCGATTGTATTGATTT
This sequence comes from Alkalimonas cellulosilytica, assembly GCF_036325985.1. Taxonomy (NCBI): domain Bacteria; kingdom Pseudomonadati; phylum Pseudomonadota; class Gammaproteobacteria; genus Alkalimonas; species Alkalimonas cellulosilytica. The sequence goes on along the minus strand of NZ_JAUHLI010000033.1, from coordinate 13,127 downwards.
AGCTGATAGTGAGACGCTATTATTGGTGGCAGACGGAGTATCCTCCAACCCCGCTGCAGCGAAAGCCAGTCGCGTGGTGGTTAATAATTTAATTCAGCAGTGGCAAAAAGAGCCTTTCTCGAGCAAACACCTCAGGGCTGCCCAGCTGTATCTCTCTGAATCTCTGGGCACTAAACGGCAAAGTTTTGGAGCAGCAACAACTATAGCGGCCCTGGCGCTGAGCAAATCACGCTTCGTTGCCATTAATGCCGGTAATAGCCGGGTTTGGCGGTTACGCCAGGGGCAGTTGCTGCAATTAAGCATCGATCATACTTTTCAAAACGACTCGCCTGAGCTGAAACAGCAAAGCAATCTGGCACAATGCTACCAGGCACTTACCAGTTATTTAGCCGCCGATAACGACGAAGCTGACTTTACCATCGCGTTTACCGATGGCGCTGTGGCCGCTAAAGATGAATTCTTATTAACCAGCGACGGCGTGCATGATGTGATTAGCACAGAGGAGCTAAGCGAGATGATGCAGCAAAGCAGTATGACATTCGCTTTAGAGCAGGTAAGGAAGCGATTGTTAGATCGCAGCGCACCTGATAATGCCAGTTTGCTTTGGTTACGCTTGGCTGGTTAAGCGCTAAGGGAGCTCCCCAACTTACTGGTAGCTGGCTTGGCCAAGCCGCTATCTAACTCCTACACCGTGCTTTGATACTGCTGCATGGCCTTACTCAGCCGCTTAATCACCCGCTCGCGCAGCGATGCGGGTGCTATGACTGTAAGCGAACTGCTTTGCATCATCAGCCATAAATCCAGCTGGATGCCACTAAACACGGTAGCGGTAAGCCGGTAGCTTTCATCTTGGCATGGCTGCAGTATCATATCATGCGATAACGGAGTTTCCTGCAGCAGAGTTACCAAGTCGCCACGCACCTGCGCTTCCAGCTTAATTTGCTCGCCCTCACTAAATTGCATGGCGCCGCTGGCAAGATAATTTTGCAACTTAAAGTCTGCAGGGCGAATGGCCGCTTCGTCACACAAGGTTGCCGATTTAAAACGATGCAACACAAAGCGCAGCGGATCATGGTAGGGAACACAGCTGGCAATCAGGTAACTGACGGCACCGCGCTGTACCAATGCCAGGGGATTCAGCCTATAAGACTTAGGTGCATTGTGGTGCGGCGACATATACTGTGCATCCAGCTGTTTATCGCGAAGCAGTGCTTCCTGAATACTTTCCAGTAAGACAGCATCAACCGCCGGCGGCAGCAGTGCCATCCCGGGTTCAACCACCGCCACCTTATCCAACCAGGCCGCCCCAGGTGCATCCTCCTGCAGTGCACGTAGCTTATTGTGCGCCTGCATAAAGCGTGAGGTCAGCGGCTGCAGCATGGAGGTGGGCACCACAAAACGCAGACTTTGCTCAACCAACTGCAGACTGAGTGCATCCATCAGGCTGATCCCCGGTAAATCCAGCGCGGTATCTTGCATCCAATACCAACCAAAGGGCGTGCCTTTGTCGTTGCATTGCAGTGGGAAAATGCCAGAGAGCATCTGCAAATCGCGCTCAACCGTGCGTTTGGTGACGGCAAAACCGCGATCCACGAGCTGTGCGGTTAAGTGCTTTGCTTCAGCTCCGGGAGCTCTGCTTGGCAGTAGCTTTAACAGCTCCCAGTGCCGGCTGATGGTCGGTGCGCTTTTTACAGAAGACATATGGATTTCCAGTGGGTTTAAGGGGAACTCATGTCCTGAAGGATAGCATTTAATCGCGACGTATGGTGTCGCGATGCAGCATTAAACTACCCATATTAAGCGAAGAGGAGTTGATGCAATGCCTGTAAAGCCTAAGCAAGTATCCAGGGTGGAAAAGCCCACATCGGATCTAGCCAATGAATTGCAAGTCCCATCCATGGTTAAGCACTGGGTATTTCGTATTCTGCTTAGCATGAACGGCGTGCAAAAAATGCTTGCTGGACGGCGAGGCTATCTACCGGACTCGGTAGCAGAGGCCCTTAATATTGATTCAGAACAGATAGAAATGAGTTCTGTTGCTAAGGCGCGTGTGCTGCTAAAAGAAGAGTTTCGAAAATTTGCACAAAGCACACCCATTGCTATGCCGCCGGTGATAGCTCGCAATATGGAAGCTATTGCTAAGGTGTCAGGCTTTAATGCCACGGAACAAGCTGTTTTTACTTTCATCGTGTTGGTTCAAACCAATGCAGCTCTGCGAGAAGTGCTGGAAGCATTTGGAGAACTGCACAGCTATCAGTTGGCTTACCTGATTGCAGACGCCTTAAACTTACCTGTGTCTTCGGTGCAAGAAGCGCTATCCAGTGATGGTCGCATACAAACCTCTGGCTTGGTTCGCATTGCCAGTCGTGGTATTGAGTGCTTTCATCACCACTTTTCCTTTGCAAGTTGTTACTTGCCACAACGCATGACCACGCCACTGAAAGAGCCAATGGATCTATTGCGCGATCTGATCAAGCCAGCGGCAACGGCAGAGTTAACAGAAAAATCCTATCATCATCTTGGTCACTCCGTGCCTATGTTGAAAAAGTACCTGAAACAAGCCCTAGCGCATCAATTAAAAGGCGTCAATATTTTACTGTATGGTCCGCCGGGTACAGGTAAAACTGAGCTCAGCAAAGTCATGGCCAAAGCCGTCAATGCGAGCTTATTTGAAGTCAGCTGCTCAGATGAGGATGGCGATCCTGTGGATGGAGAAAAGCGCTTTTTCCTGGCTAAGGCGGCACAGCTGTTTTTAGCAAGCGGTAATAACTTGCTGCTTTTTGATGAGATTGAAGATGTATTTCAGCAGCACTCGTTTTTGCCATCGAAACACAAGAACAAAGCCTGGATTAACGAGTTCCTGGAAACGAACCAGGTGCCAACTTTCTGGCTTAGCAACCATATTGGCCAGATAGACCCAGCCTATATTCGTCGCTTCGATATGGTCATTGAAATCCCGGTGCCGCCGGCCAAGCAGCGGGCAGCCATTTTACAGCAAGCAAGTCATGGGTTACTCAACAAGGCTGAGGCCTTAGCATTAACCCAGCATCAACAGCTGTCGCCTGGGGTGATTACGCGGGCCAGCAAAGTGGTGCGCCTGCTTGGCAGTGGCTCTCTCGATACCGCTAAACAGCAGTTTCGGCAGTTAACTGAAGCGACCCTGAAAGCGCAAGGGTGTAAAGTTGAGAAGGGGGCTTCTTCGGTATGTTCGGCCTTGTATGATCCAGCACTGACCCAAGCTGATTGCGACCTCACCCAATTAACACAAGGATTGCAGCAAGCTGGTACTGGGCGTTTGTGTTTGTATGGCCCGCCGGGCACCGGCAAAACCGCTTTTGGCCACTACCTGGCCAAAACCATGGGCAAAGAATTGCTGGTAAAAAGAGGCTCCGATCTGATTTCCTGTTGGGTTGGCGCCACCGAGAAAGCCATCGCCGAGGCTTTTGCCGAAGCCACTGCTAATAACAGCATTTTGCTGATGGATGAAGTCGACAGCTTCTTGCAAGAGCGCAGCCGGGCCAGAAACAGCTGGGAGATCACTGGCGTGAATGAAATGCTGACACAAATGGAAGCCTTCGAAGGCATTTTCATTGCCAGCACCAACTTGATGCACAATCTGGATAAAGCCGCATTGCGTCGTTTTGATTTAAAAGCCTGCTTTGGTTACCTCAGGCCACAGCAGATTGCACCCCTGTTCAGGCGTTACAGCAAGAAAATGGGCCTAACCCAATGCAAAATTGCGCTGGATAAAGCCACAAAGCTTAGTAAATTAACACCTGGAGATTTTGCCGCCATTGCCAGAAGGCAGCGCTTTGCACCCATGCAGCATGCGCGTGAGCTGACCCAGGCTCTTTTGGCAGAGTGCGAGCTGAAAGACGATGAAGTTTCAAGGCCAATTGGCTTTGTTACCACGCAATGAGCAAGTCGGCTGCATTTGCCAGCAGTCGTTGTTATCCAAGCGAAGCACCTTGCGCTATGCAAAGCGTTTCGCAGGATAAAAGCTTGCCATTGGTCTAAGCTCTATGGCAATAATAGGCACAGGCTAAAAGGACGGAGCAAAATACCATGCCAATAAAGGAGTTAAGCTACGAAGTATTAACCCATGAGAGTTTTTAAACCTCGGATATTGTTAGCTAACCTGAATTATAGTGGAGAATAGGTAAGTGCCTTCAACTATTTCATGGATAGATCTAGACTCAAAAGCTAGAGACAAAACACTCCGCATCCTTTCCCTTTTCCAGGAAAAGGAGAGTCGTGACGAGCTAGGGCTCGGTTCTGTGCGTGACAGCTTTGCCGATCAGCTATTCCCGGGAACAAGCACAATCCAGACTCGCCTCCGCTACATGCTTTTCGTGCCATGGATTTACCATTCGATGGAAGAACAGCGGCTACCTGCAGAGAGTTTTGCGATTCAGGCTGACAAGCTGGAAAGAGACCTGGTTCAGCCATTGATGGATTCCGATGACCAGGCTGGCGTATTTGGTAAGACCGCGGGTAAAAGGCTCAAACGTTTGCCCAGCTCCGTCTACTGGGCCGGTCTCGGTGTCTGGGGAATACGCATTACGCCATTCTCGCAGGACGAATATCACAGGCGCATCGACGAGACATACCGTCGCCGGAATACCCTGAAGGCTCTTGAGAAAGACGCAAAGGCACGGGGAGACGACATCGACGTTGAGCAGCGGATGGCTACGCTCAGTTGGCATCCTCGATTGCCAGCACCTCCGGAAGACTTTCCGGGGGCGTTGAACTTCGCTTTATCCAGGGAAGAAGCCGAATTTATTCGGGATCGCATCCAGGTTGCTTGTCCCAAAAGTCTCCTCTCGTTCTTGGCATTGCACTGCGAACCCGCCGACAGCCAAGCGCCATGGGAGCATCCTGACTACGGCAGTTTTTCTGAACAACATAAAGAACTCCTGACCCATGCAAGGCTATTCTCGGAGGTGATGCATGGAGCTGCGCTCTCGTACAATGTTCAGCTCGCTAGGCTTCGAAACCATGAAGACCTTGCCGCTGAGCATCAGGTACGTTTCGATGAATGGACAGCAAATCTTCCTTTGGAAGAAATTCGCGCCTGGTCGGTGAGCCGACTCTGGGAGTTGACCATGGATCATGGTCACACCATCACCGCGCAAACGAGATCTTTTGTTCAGCAGTGGATCGACCATACCCGGAGGTCCCCCAATGACCTCCTTTCTAACGTAGATGCGCTCACCTTGGTCAGAAGAAGGGAAATGAAACTCAAGGGTACGCGTTCCCGATTCAGGAACCAGCGGGCGCTCGAGCAGTGGGGCGGGTACTCCGGCGTAGGAAGACTCGTTTATCGTTGGCCGAATGTGAAGGTGCTTTTAAATGACCTGTCTCAAGGAATGAACCGGGATAAGCAATGCTAAACCCAAACTCCCGGAGCCTTTATACCACTGCACTGACGCCACCGCCGGGGATGATGTTTGACGAGGCTGTTGCGACTACCTTTTCGATGGACCCAGCCCTGCTGCTTGAGGCTCCTGTCTATCTGGCGTTAATGGCAGCGGATGGTCAGACCGATCCTGACCCGTTGGCTGTGCTTGAGGCCATCCGCAGGTACTCGAAACGCATCACCGTTTATGTGCAACGGGGGCGGATTCAGGTGCCCCAGATTGCCAAACCCAACCCCTTGTTTGGGTTTCTTGAGGAAATGGTTGTCGAGGTAACTGCCCCTGGCGGAGGCGTTTTCCATCCGAAAGTCTGGGCAATCCGTTTTGTCAGCCCGGATCAAAGCAACTCAATGTATCGTCTTGTGGTCCTGACGAGGAATATGACCACCGATCAGTCCTGGGACCTGTCACTTCAGCTCGAAGGGACTATTGCAGGCCGGAAGTCCAAATCAAATAAACCGCTGGTTCATTTTTTCAAAACGCTTCCTGATCTGGCCACCGGAAAAACAGAGCCTGGCAGGAATGAACAAGCCCTCAGATTCGCGGACGAGTTGCATCGAGTCCAGTGGGAACTCCCTGACGGCTTTGACGAGCTGACCTTCTATCTTCCGGGAACGAAAGCGTATGACTGGGATCCTCCCATGGCGAATCGGATGGCCGTCATTTCGCCGTTCTGTTCTGATGAGGCCCTGCGAGCATTGACGAGAAACACCAAGGCCGCTGATGCTATTATCTCACGTCCGGAGTCATTATCAGCCCTGAAGAAGGAGACTCTCGAGCTCTTCACGCAATATCTTCATCTGGACGACGCGGCGGAAACCGAGGATGGCGAGGAAGACGATGCCATCGAACAACCGCTTGCAAGCGGCCTCCATGCAAAGGTCTATCTGTTTGAGACCAAGTACTATTCAGACTACACCCATGTGATCATGGGGTCTGCGAATGCAACCAACGCGGCGCTGAATGCCTCGAAGAATGTCGAGATTCTGGTCGGGCTAGTTGGCCGGAAGAGCAGAGTTGGCGGCATTGACGAGCTTCTTGGCGCTGACGGATTAGGTGAATATCTTGTCGACTTTGACACGAGCAAAGAAGGAAGTATTGATGCGCTCCGGCAAGCGGCTGAGCAATCCTTTGAACGGGCACGCTCCCTTATAGCTGAAACAGTTCTGGCCATCGAATGCCGTCCGGGATCGAAGGACGGCCTGTGGTCATTGCTGTTGACGGGAGAAATTCCAGCCCTTGAGGGGATCGTCATTGCTACAGCATGGCCGATAACCGTTACTCGGGACTTCGCGGTGGATTTCCTAGACGGCGACGCTCACGGTGGGATCGGACTCGGAGAGTTCTCCGCCTCTTCTGTAACGGGCCTCATCGCGTTTGAACTTAAGACCAATCATCCGGACGTTTCGGCCCGGTTTGTACTGAATATTCCCGTTACCGGCGTTCCAGAAGAACGCAACTCTGCCATCCTGCAAACCGTGATCAGTAATCAGGAGGGATTTCTGCGTTATCTCCTGCTTTTGCTGGGCGATGCTAATGTATCCGGACTTGATCCAGGAAGTGGCTCCGGGTTCGCCAAATGGTTGGCCCAGTTGGCCGGCGGTGAAGATATCCCGCTATTGGAAGAGCTGACCCGCACTTACAGCCGACACCCGGAGCGACTATCGGAAATCTCGGTGCTGGTTCGTGATCTGTCCCAGGGAAGCCAGAATGCGATTATCCCCGAGGATTTTTTGAACCTCTGGAAAGTTTTTGAATCGGCTATTGGAGGGCGTGATGCATAGCAACCGCTTTTTATCAGCCCCCGCCTTGGCCGGTCTGAAAGATTTCCAGAGGAAGACCGTGGAGTACGCCTTTAAGCGGCTCTATGGCAGTGACCCAACTTCCCGTTTTCTGATCGCCGATGAAGTTGGACTCGGGAAAACGCTTGTCGCCCGAGGTATCATCGCCAAGACCTTGGAGCACCTTCAGGACGATGTGGATCGGGTCGATGTGATCTACATCTGCTCCAATGCCGCCATCGCAACCCAGAATGTTAATCGGCTCAATGTTAGCGACACCGATGGTTTTTCAATCGCCACGCGGCTGACTTACCTGCCCAGGCAAGTACGTTCGCTGCGAAAGAATAAGGTAAATTTCATCAGCCTGACTCCCGGCACAGCCTTCGATCATGCCCGCAGTCGAGGCGGGCATGCCGACGAGCGGGTGATTCTCTATCGGATGCTGTACGACTTGCCCCTGGCGCAAAATGAACGGCGTAGACGGCTGCGCGTTGGTCTCCTCAACATTCTTCAGGCGACAGCAGGTAAGGATAACTGGCGAGCCAAGGCCAAAAACCTCCTGGCAGAGGATCTGGACACAGACCTTTCCAAGGCCTTTCGCCGGGCTGTCCTTGAGGATGCCGAACTGTATGCGGCCTTGAAGGAAGGATGTGAAAAATTTGCCCGATACCGGGACTGCAGCAGAATTCCTTGGGAGGACTCTCAGCTTCGCTACGACCTGATCGGAAAACTCAGAAGCAAGCTGGCATCAGTGTGCCTTTCCGCGCTTGAGCCCGATTTGGTCATCCTTGATGAATTCCAACGATTCAAGCACCTGTTGGATGGCGATGATGAAGCCTCCATGCTGGCGACCGCGCTCTTTGAACGTCCCGGCGTTCGAGTTCTCCTGCTGTCCGCAACGCCCTACAAAATGTTCACGCTCGACCAGGAGAATGACGAAGACGACCACTATCCAGATTTCATCAGGACACTGAGCTTCCTCTTCAATGATTCAGGCAAGGTCGATGCAGTGAAAAGTCTCTTGTCAGAGCATCGAACAACACTCCACGTCTGCGCAAAGGGCTCCGTAGGTCATATGGGGAAAAAGGCCAAGCTTGAACGCGCGCTCCTGAGCGTCATGTGTCGCACGGAGCGAGTCGCGACGACTCGTGATCACAACTCAATGCTGACCGAGATCGAGCGGAGGGCTCCCCTCACGCCAGCGGATCTTCAGCACGCCGCGACCGTTGACGCAGTGGCACTCTGCGTTAAGGCTGGGGAACCCATTGAATATTGGAAGTCTGCGCCTTACTTGATCAACTTTTTGAAACATTATGAACTGCGACATAAACTAGATGTCCAGTTGAATGCTCCTTCAAATGCGCTTCGAGAGATTCTTACTTCGGCACACGGACAGTTGCTGACGAAGGGCAAACTAGAAGGTTATCAAGCTCTAGACCCTGCCAATCCGAGGATGCGCGTACTCTTTGAGGATACGATTGATAAGGGCATGTGGCAGCTTTTATGGATGCCGCCATCCATGCCGTATATCGAGCCTGGTGGCGTATTCCGTGAGAAAGATGGCTTGACCAAGGCCCTTGTGTTTTCCTCATGGAGCGCTGTACCCGACGCGATTGCATCGATCTGCTCCTACGAAGCTGAACGGAAGATGATAGCCGGCTCCTCGGTTTCCCACAGCGAACTCTATGACAAGATTAAGCCATTACTGCGGTTTGCTGTGGCTTCAAACGACAATCGCTTAACGGGTATGCCGGTTATCGCTTGGTTGCTACCGTCTCCAACCCTTGTCACCAAGATAGATCCGCTTGAGATTGCTCGGCGCCGTGGAAGCAGGCCACTGAGCGCCCAGGAACTGAGGGACGAGGTCAAGACTGTTTGCCGCGGTTTGGTCGAGACTCTGCCTGCTGGAGAGGAAGGAGCTCGGGCTGATAAGCGCTGGTATTGGGCAGCCCCCATTCTTCTTGATTCCCAGAATGGATTGTTAGACTGGTGTAAGAGCCATTCGGGATGGACGTCCGCTACGCCGGACCATGAATTTGGTACCCACTTCAAAGATCACATCGACCTACTGGTTAGCATGGCTGAGGGCAACATTCCTCTCGGTCCTCAACCGGGCGATCTAGTGGATGTGCTTTGCGATTTAGCGCTTGCCGGCCCTGGCGTGTGTGCCCTTCGAGCGCTACGCCGTGTCGGTGCCGGGCTCGAAGCGGACGATTCGAATCTTTTGTCAGCCGCAGCCAGAATTGCATCCGGTTTTCGATCTCTTTTCAACATGCCGGAGACCATTGCGATGCTACGAGGTACTGGCGAGGACACTTATTGGCGGTTGACGCTTCAGTACGGTATCGACGGCAATATCCAATCGGTGCTCGATGAATATGTGCACGTCCTTCGGGAGTCTTTGGGTCTCCAAGAGCACGCACCGGAAAGACTGGTAGCTAGCATAGCCGAATGCATCCAGTCAGTGTTGTCACTGCGAACCGCTCAGATTCGAATCGACGAAATAAAGATATCGGGCGACGGCTTTGCCCTTGTTGATTTTAACACCCGCTGTCGTTTCGCGCTCCGGTTCGGGGATATTCGAGACGACAATAACCAGGCTCTCGTTCGCGCAGACTCGGTACGAGACGCCTTCAACTCTCCGTTTCGTCCTTTCGTTCTAGCATCGACATCAATTGGTCAGGAAGGGTTGGACTTCCACACTTGGTGCCATGCCGTGGTCCATTGGAACCTGCCTTCCAATCCCGTTGATCTTGAACAACGCGAAGGCCGAGTTCATCGTTATAAGGGCCATGCGGTCAGAAAGAATGTTGCTGCGCAATATGGTTTGAATGCACTTCCGGAGACATTTAAAACTGGTGATCCTTGGCAGGAATTGTTCAAAATAGTATCCCAGCAAAAAGCCGATGAACATTCCGACCTCATTCCGTACTGGATATTGGAAGGTCCTGCTCGGATTGAGCGGCGTATTCCTATACTACCTTTTAGCAAGGAAGTTGGTAAGCTCAAAAAACTTAAACAAGGTTTAGCCCTGTATCGGATGGTTTTCGGTCAACCTCGTCAGGAGGATCTGCTCTTTAGCCTTGGTCAAAATGGTACTTATGAGTCAGAGAATATAGCCGACTGGTTAATTTCACTCACGCCACCATAAGAGTTTATTTGCTTTATTATCGGTTTGTTTAAGTTACGCCTCTATATGACTAGCGGATGTTATGGTGTCATGAGATTAATCCGAATTAACAAAACTCTAAATAATGAAAGCGAAGTACCTTATTTTAAGTAGGACTTCGCAGGATAAAAGCTTGCCATTGTTCTAAGCTCTATGGCAATAATAGGCACAGGCTAAAAGGACGGAGCAAAAATAACATGCCAGTAAAGGAGTTAAGCTACGAGGAATTAAAAACCCGACATCGGGAAGAGCGTGCATTTTATCCATTGAATTTATCACTCAGGGTGCATCGGGCGCTTAGCTGGCTGCAAAAAGCAGAGCAGGCAAGAGTGGCTAAAGACCATGATGCCGAGTTTATTTTTTACTGGATCAGCTTTAATGCCGCTTATGCCAACGAATTTGCGGATGGCGAGCGCATGGCCGAAGAGCAAAGCTTTCAGGCGTTTCTGGGTAAAATTGCTGATCTTGATACTGCAAATCAACTCTATGACCTCATCTGGCAGCAATTTAGCAGCAGCATTCGTTTACTGATGGACAACCGTTATGTGTACCGGCCGTTTTGGGACTTTCAACGCGGCCGGCTTAGCGAAGACGAGTGGCTACAAAGCTTTAAAGCCTCAAAAGCAGCTTTGAACAAAGCGCTGGCAGAGAAGAATGTGCCACTGGCTCTTGGTTGCATCTTTACGCGGCTTTACACACTTCGCAATCAACTCATCCACGGTGGTGCCACGCACAACAGCAGCGTAAATCGCGAACAATTAAAAGATGCCTGCAATCTTTTGCAACACCTCATCCCACTGATTATTGCGTTGATGATGTCTGCGCATCAGCAGTTATGGGGTGAGGCGATTTATACGGTTTTATAGGAGTAAATATGTCTAGTAAAAGAATAAAGCCTTCCAAGCAAGGCGAATTAGATGGAGCTTGTGGGTTTTATGCGATAGTAAATGCTATTCGGAGCTTAGAGCCTGAGTTATCAGCAGATGAGCTATTTACACAAGTCTTAAAAGCTTATCTACTGGATGGTGATCCAATGAGTTTCGTTAATGGAACAAGAAGAGGGTCGATAAAGAATACATTAAGTCGGGTGATTAGTTACCTGCACGAAAATTTTTATTTCACAAATAATTACTCAGGACGTGAGTATAATTTTGTAATGAAAATACCATTCTGGCAGTTAAATAAAAAGCCTACGAGAAAGGAAGTTTTAGAAATTATTAAAAGTGCTAACAGTAAAGCAGGCACAGTTTGTATTATCGGATACGACTATAACTGTGGGTATGATGATTACGCTCACTGGTCAGTTATTACGAACTCAGATGAAAATGGAGTGCGTTTTTTTGACTCTAGTGGCGAAAGCGAATTTATAAGCTTTGACCTGATCCGAGTCGATAGCGTTCAATCGTCTAACGCATCAAGGCCTTACAATATTATTTCTGGTGACATATTCGTTTTATGCAGATGTGATTTGAGTTTATAGCAAATTATTTTTATTGTTAAATTCTGTCTAATTACTCTTATTTGATTTACATGGAGCATGCCATCGATAGTTTTCCACCGGAAGTAATTAATAAACTGAGAAATTATGTTTATCGCCTTATTGATCCAAGGAGTGGAGAAACATTTTTACATTGGACGTGGTGTTGGTAATCGCTTATTTTCACACATTCGCGATGAGCTTGGAAAAGATTCAGATGAAGTCGGAGATAAGCTAAGACAAATTCGTGAAATACTGCTTGCTGGTTTCGAGGTTAGCCATGTTGTCCATAGGCATGGTATGGATGTTGACGTTGCTAAAGAAGTTGAAGCAGCTCTAATTGATGCATATCCAGGGTTAACTAATTTAATTGCTGGTGAAGATAGCGGCGACAGAGGCGCTATGCATGCAGATGAAATTGTTCGAGAGTACTTAGCTGAACCAGCTATTTTTTAACCATCGTGTATTATTAATTAGCATAAACCGAACTGCTTCTGATCAACCAATATATGAGGCTACAAGGTATGCTTGGAAAATTAGCTTGGAAAGGGCAAGTAAAGTTGAGTTGGTTTTAGCTTCAGAAAAGGGTGTAATTAAGAGAGCGTTTTTGCCGGAACAATGGTTACCTGCTACCTCAGATAATTTTCCAAGTCGTACTGAACGGCCTGGTCGCGTTGGTTTTGTTGGTCGTGAAGCTCCTTTGTCAGTTCAAAAAATGTATGTAGGTAAAAGAATTTCTGAAGAATATCGTTTTGGTACCGCGAACCCCATTCGATATGTGTAAAGGCATTCAAAAAGCATGCCGCTGCACCTCAGCTAAATTAGCCACCATGATCTGCTGAGCCTCTGGCCTAGCATCGATTTTGGTCAAATCCAGGTTCAGTACCTGCACGGCATAAGGCACCAGGGCGGAGCGCACTTCGATGATGCGCTTGCCTTGGTTCATGTTGTAGTCGGTTTCAATAATGGCTTTTTGGTACTCGGTTAGCCGGGTATCGGGTATCAGCTCGATTGGTACCAGGGTATTCCAGCGGCTGTCATCCTGCTGGCACTGCTCGGCTTTGCCTTCCACGCCATGGAACCCGCGAAAGCGGCTTAGCACAAAATCCCGAAAATCACGGTTCTTTTCGCAGTAAGCCCGCACATGCCAGCGCAGTGGGGTACAGACCAGACTGTGTGGTGCAATGATGCGGCTTTCTTCATCCGGCGAGGTCAGCGAGACATAGCCCATGTCGATTTTTAACCCTTCCCTAGCAGCTTGCACCAAGGTGCGCAATACCGCC
>NZ_JAUHLI010000032.1:0-15361 GCF_036325985.1 Alkalimonas cellulosilytica | reverse complement strand
CAGTCTGAGACGGAAAAAGCTTTGAATGCCGTTTGTTGGGCTTGCCTTCACCTATGAAGGCAGTATAATGAGCGGCTATTTTGAGTACTGCTATAAAGCAGTAAACCGTTTTTGCAGGGGCATAGTTCCAATTGGTAGAACAGCGGTCTCCAAAACCGACGGTTGGGGGTTCGAATCCCTCTGCCCCTGCCAACCTTTCCACAGCAGCGTCCATGCTGTGTTGAAGACGATGTGTATCGGTGAAGCCGAGCTGAGGTGAAAGTAAGCATGAGTGCAACGAGTGAAACCCCAAAAAGCAGTCTGGATTCGGTAAAATGGCTGGTCGTTTTTGTCCTGCTGTCATTGATCGTGGTCGGCAATTATCTATTTGATTTTGGCACCCTGGAGCGCGCGGTTGCTATCGTGGTACTGGTCGCAGGTGCTGGTCTGGTCGCGGCTCAGACATCAAAAGGCAAAACCTTCGTTGCCTTCGCCAAAGATGCTCGTACCGAAGTGCGTAAAGTGGTGTGGCCAACCCGTCAGGAAACCACCCAAACCACCATTATTGTGATGGTCGCCACCCTGATTGTTGGTTTAATTCTTTGGGGCCTGGACGCAATTCTGTTGCGTATCGTTTCATTCTTCACCGGGGTAGGAGTTTAATCATGGCAGGTAAAATGCGCTGGTATGTGGTGCAGGCCTTTTCTGGCTTCGAGCAAAAAGTAGCAACCTCACTGCGTGAACACATCAAAATGCACCAGATGGAAGACAAGTTTGGTGATGTACTGGTGCCTACCGAAGAAGTGGTCGAAATGCGCGCTGGCCAAAAGCGCAAGTCTGAACGCAAGTTCTTCCCAGGCTATGTGCTGGTGCAAATGGAAATGTGTGAGGAAAGCTGGCACTTAGTGAAAAGCGTGCCACGGGTACTGGGTTTTATCGGCGGTACTTCCGACCGGCCGGCGCCAATTTCTGAAAAAGAAGCCAACATCATTCTGAACCGTCTGGAAGACAACGCTGACAAGCCGAAACCGAAAACGCTGTTTGAAGCGGGTGAAGTGGTGCGTGTTACCGAAGGCCCATTTGCTGATTTCAATGGTGTGGTAGAAGAAGTCGATTACGAGAAAAGCCGGGTCAAAGTATCGGTACTTATTTTCGGTCGTTCTACCCCGGTTGATCTGGAGTTCGGTCAGGTCGAAAAAGCCTAAATTTTATTCATTGATTCCGGCCGCAGATTGCTTTATGATCTGCGGCCTTTTTAACCAAGGGGAGCCGTTTGAGTAAATGTCCTCGCATTTACAAGGCTAAGACCCGAAACAGAGGTGTACTATGGCAAAGAAAGTCACTGCATTAATTAAATTGCAGGTTAAAGCCGGTATGGCAAACCCGTCACCGCCAGTTGGTCCAGCATTGGGTCAACACGGTGTGAACATCATGGAATTCTGTAAAGGCTTCAACGCCAAAACAGATAGCATGGAAAAAGGCATGCCTATCCCTGTCGTGATCACTGTGTACAGCGATCGTTCTTTCACCTTCGATACCAAAACGCCACCAGCATCTTTCCTGTTGCTGAAAGCTGCGGGCCTGAAGAGCGGTTCTGGTCAGCCGAATACCAAGAAAGTTGGTAAGGTGACTCAGGCGCAAATCGACGAAATCGTTAAACTGAAAGAGCCGGATCTGACTGCTGCAGATCACGACGCTGCCGTGCGTACCATCGCTGGTACTGCTCGTTCAATGGGCCTGGTAGTGGAGGGTTAAGACATGGCTAAATTATCTAAGCGCGCAAAACTGATCCGCGAAAAAGTAGACGCTACTCGTGAATACGATTTTCAGGATGCCGTCACTCTGCTGAAAGAACTGGCAACAGCTAAGTTCGTAGAAAGTGTTGATGTGGCTGTAAATCTGGGTATTGATGCCCGTAAATCCGACCAAAACGTGCGTGGCGCTACTGTATTGCCACACGGCACTGGTCGTGACGTTCGTGTTGCTGTGTTCACCCAGGGTGCTAACGCTGAAGCTGCTAAAGCTGCTGGCGCGGACATCGTCGGGATGGAAGAGCTGGCTGAGCAGGTCAAAAAAGGCGAAATGAACTTTGACGTGGTGATCGCTTCTCCAGACGCTATGCGTGTGGTCGGTGCTCTGGGTCAAATTTTAGGCCCACGCGGCCTGATGCCAAACCCGAAAACCGGCACTGTGACGCCAAACGTTGCTGAAGCGGTGAAGAACGCCAAGGCTGGTCAGGTGCGTTACCGCAACGACAAAAACGGCATCATCCACACGACCATTGGTAAAGTGGATTTTGACGCAGACAAATTGAAAGAAAACCTGGAAGCCCTGCTGGTGGCACTGAAACGTGCCAAGCCTTCAGTTGCTAAAGGCGTTTTCATCAAGAAAGTTACGATTTCTTCGACCATGGGTGCAGGCATTGCCCTGAACCAGGCTTCCCTGGCATCTCAGGTCTAAGCGTCGAAGCGACTGAGCTTTACAGAGTGCTGAGGTTTGAGATATAATCTCGCGCTCGTTTTTTAGGGTAGAAGCTGCTATTTTGCTTGCAAAGCAGCAGCTTCCGTCCGAGACCGTAGGTGCGACAGCATGCTGTTGCTTAATGATTCGCCTACGCAGACGGTGTTAGCCCCAGAATTGTATTTAAACTCTTCTGGCTCTCACCGTAAATCGCGCACCGGCATTGTGTCGGTGATGTGTTGGAAAGCCAGACATTTGTCTGGATGAACCAGGAGTTAAGAGCCAATGGCGATTAAGCTTGATGACAAAAAAGCAATTGTTGCTGAAGTCCAGCAAGCCGCAACTGGTGCTCTTTCTGCCGTAGTCGCTGACGCTCGTGGTGTCACTGTCGATAAAATCACCAGCCTGCGTAAGCAAGCTCGTGCTAATGGTGTCTGGATGCGCGTTGTGCGTAATACCCTGGCCCGTCGCGCAGTACAAGGCACCTCGTTCGAGTGTCTGAGCGAAACCTTTGTTGGCCCAACGTTGATTGCTTTCTCTACTGAGCACCCAGGTGCAGCGGCACGTCTTTTCAAAGACTTTGCCAAAGAAGAGAAGCTGTTTGAGCTAAAAGGTGCCGCCTTCAACGGTGAAACCGTCAGTATCGATGTGTTAGCTACGCTACCTACGTACGAGGAAGCTTTGGCACGTCTGATGAGCACGATGAAAGAAGCAGCAGCTGGCAAATTGGTACGTACCATTGCCGCGGTTCGCGAGCAAAAAGAGCAGCAGGCAGCGTAATTTACGCTGTGTGCAATTAAGAGTTTAATGTAGGCTAAATGCCGTTTATTGTAGGAATTTGTCATGTCTGTAACTAAAGACCAAATTCTAGACGCTATCGCTGAAATGTCCGTTATGGACGTAGTAGAGCTGGTTAGCGCTATGGAAGAAAAGTTCGGTGTATCTGCAGCTGCTGCAGTTGCTGTTGCTGCTGGTGGCGAAGCTGCTGCTGCTGAAGAGCAAACCGAGTTCAATGTTGTTCTGGCTGGCGTTGGTGCGAACAAAGTTGCTGTGATCAAAGCAGTACGTGGCGCAACTGGCCTGGGCCTGAAAGAAGCGAAAGACCTGGTTGAGAGCGCTCCAGCTCCAATCAAAGAAGGCGTTTCTAAAGACGAAGCCGAAGCACTCAAGAAAGAACTTGAAGCCGCTGGTGCGTCTGTTGAAGTTAAGTAATTCGGGCTTGACCCGTCTTACTGCCTGTTAATCAGGCTGGGCTGGTGATGAATTAATCACCGGCCTTTTTGCGCTGTGGGACTTTGATTTCCCCACCCCTGATGGCAACCAGCTATTGCCATAAAAACCGCCCGCAAGGGTAGTTGGGAAAAAAATCAGCAAGCTGAGGAACCCCATGACTTACTCTTATTCTGAGAAGAAACGTATCCGTAAGGACTTCGGCAAACGTCCAGAAGTATTGGATGTGCCATACCTGTTGTCGATTCAAATCGAGTCGTTCAACAAATTTATCGAGCCTGATCCAGAAGGTGATTATGGCCTGGAAGCGGCATTTCGCTCTGTTTTTCCCATCAAAAGCTACTCTGGCAGCGCGGAATTGCAGTACGTCAGCTACCGCATCGGGGAACCTGTTTTTGATGTGAAAGAATGCCAAATCCGTGGTGTCACTTACTCAGCGCCGCTGCGGGTGAAACTGCGGATGGTGTTGTTTGATAAAGAAGCACCAGGCACCATCAAAGACATCCGCGAGCAGGAAGTCTACATGGGGGAAATCCCACTGATGACCGAAAACGGTACCTTTGTGATCAATGGTACTGAGCGGGTTATCGTTTCTCAGCTGCATCGTAGCCCGGGTGTGTTCTTTGATCACGACCGTGGCAAAACGCATTCTTCCGGCAAGGTATTGTACAATGCCCGGGTGATCCCATACCGTGGCTCCTGGCTGGATTTCGAATTCGACGCCAAGGACAACCTGTTTGTCCGTATCGACCGTCGTCGTAAATTGCCAGCGACTATTTTGCTGCGCGCGCTCGAGTTCGATACCGAAACCATTTTAAATACTTTCTTCGAGAACACCCGTTTTGATATTCAGGACGGCAAGTTCATGATGGAAGTGGTCCCTAGCCGTTTACGCGGTGAAACGGCAGCCTTTGATATCATCGATAACGATGGTGAAGTCATTGTTGAGCAGGGCCGTCGTATTACGGCCCGTCACGTGCGTCAGCTGGAAAAAACCGGCCTGACCATGATGGAAGTTCCAGCCGATTATTTGATTGGCCGGGTACTGGCGAAGAATTATGTCGATGAAAGCAGTGGTGAAATCATTGCTGAGGCGAACGCTGAGTTGAATCTCGAGCTGTTGGAGAAGCTGGCCAAAGCCGGTTACACCAGTTTCGAAACCCTCTACATCAACGATTTGGACCAGGGTCCGTACATTTCGGAAACTCTGCGCATCGATTCAAGCTCGAACCGGATGGAAGCCCTGGTCGAAATCTATCGCATGATGCGCCCTGGTGAGCCACCAACGCGCGATGCGGCAGAAACGCTGTTTGATAACCTGTTCTTCTCAGAAGATCGCTACGATCTGTCCACCGTGGGCCGGATGAAGTTCAACCGCCGCGTAGGTTTTGACGAGAACACCGGCGAAGGCGTGTTGTCGAAAGACGACATCCTGGCAGTGATGAAAGTCCTGATCGACATTCGTAACGGTAAAGGCGATGTTGATGACATCGATCACTTGGGTAACCGTCGTATCCGCTCTGTTGGCGAAATGGCTGAGAACCAATTCCGTGTAGGTCTGGTTCGGGTTGAGCGTGCAGTGAAAGAGCGTCTGTCCTTAGGCGATCTGGATGCTGTGATGCCACAAGACTTGATCAACGCCAAGCCAATTTCTGCTGCGGTGAAAGAGTTCTTCGGTTCCAGCCAGCTGTCGCAGTTTATGGATCAGAACAACCCGTTGTCGGAAGTGACCCACAAGCGTCGTATTTCTGCGCTTGGCCCGGGCGGTCTGACCCGAGAGCGGGCCGGCTTTGAAGTCCGTGACGTACACCCAACCCACTACGGTCGTGTTTGCCCTATCGAAACGCCGGAAGGTCCAAACATCGGTCTGATCAACTCCTTGTCGATGTTTGCTCAAACCAACGAGTATGGTTTCCTGGAAACACCGTATCGCCGGATTGAAAACGGCGTAGTGACCGACGAAGTGGATTTCCTGTCGGCGATTGAAGAAGGCAACTTCGTCATCGCCCAGGCCAACGCTGAGCTGAGCGACGAAAATCGTCTGGTGGAAGAGTTGGTGCCATGCCGTCACAAAAATGAATTTACCCTGATGCCAGCCGATCAGGTGCAGTACATGGACGTTGCGCCTCAGCAAATCGTTTCTGTCGCTGCTGCCTTGATCCCGTTCCTGGAGCACGACGATGCCAACCGGGCACTGATGGGCTCGAACATGCAACGTCAGGCCGTGCCTACCTTACGTGCTGATAAGCCGTTGGTCGGTACCGGTGTTGAGCGCGTGGTGGCGAAAGACTCAGGCGTGACCGTGGTGGCCAAGCGTGGTGGTACCATCGATTACGTTGATGCCAGCCGTATCGTGGTTAAGGTGCATGAAGATGAAATGGTGGCCGGTGAAGCCGGTATCGACATCTACAACCTGACCAAATACACCCGTTCGAACCAGAACACCTGTATCAACCAACGTCCTTGCGTCAGCCAGGGCGAGCCGGTTGAGCGTGGTGATGTACTGGCCGATGGCCCGTCCACCGATTTGGGTGAATTGGCACTGGGTCAAAACCTGCGCGTGGCATTCATGCCGTGGAATGGTTACAACTTCGAAGACTCGATCTTGTTGTCCGAGCGTTTGGTAGAAGAAGACCGTCTGACCACCATCCACATTCAGGAACTGAGCTGTATCGCCCGTGATACCAAGCTTGGGCCGGAAGAAATCACGGCTGATATCCCGAATGTTGGTGAGTCTGCGCTGTCGAAGCTGGATGAAGCCGGTATCGTTTACATCGGTGCTGAAGTGAAGAGCGGCGATATTCTGGTTGGTAAGGTGACGCCAAAAGGCGAGAGCCAGCTGACACCGGAAGAAAAACTGCTGCGCGCTATCTTCGGTGAAAAAGCTTCGGACGTCAAAGATACCTCACTGCGGGTACCTAACTCCGTCAATGGTACTGTCATTGACGTGCAGGTCTTTACCCGCGATGGCGTGGAAAAAGATCAACGTGCCCGTGAAATCGAGGACATGGAAATTCGTCAGGCCAAGAAAGACCTGAATGAAGAGTTCCGTATCCTGGAACAAGGCATCTTTGACCGTGCCCGTAACCTGCTGGAGTCTACCGGTGTGGATCGCGCTAAGCTGGATGGTCTGAAAGGGGATGCACTGTTTAATCAAAGCATCAGCGACGATCAGAAACAAAGCGATCTGGAACAGCTGGCAGCCCAGTACGAAGAAATTCGTGCCGAGTACGACAAGAAGTTCGAAGTCAAACGTCGCAAAATCAGTCAGGGCGATGATTTGGCACCGGGCGTGCTGAAAATCGTTAAAGTCTACCTGGCGGTGAAGCGTCGTATTCAGCCGGGTGACAAGATGGCAGGCCGTCATGGTAACAAGGGTGTGATCTCAACCATCGTGCCGGTCGAAGATATGCCATACGATGAGCAAGGCCGTCCGGTCGACATCGTGTTGAACCCATTGGGTGTACCGTCGCGGATGAACATTGGTCAGATCTTAGAAACCCACCTCGGCCTGGCTGCACGTGGCATCGGTGAGAAAATCGATACCATGCTGCAAGAGCAGCGTGAAATTGGCGAACTGCGTGAGTTCCTGCAACGTGCATACAGCCTGGGCGAGTCGCGTCAGCAAGTCGATATTACCACCTTCAGTGATGATGAAGTGCTGCGCCTGGCCGGTAACCTGCGTAAAGGTCTGCCAATCGCCACCCCAGTGTTCGACGGTGCCAAAGAGTCTGAGATCAAAGAGTTGTTGGAGCTGGCAGACCTGCCATCCAGCGGTCAGATCACTTTGTACGATGGCCGTACCGGCAATGCCTTTGAGCGTAAAGTAACCGTCGGTTACATGTACATGCTGAAACTGAACCACCTGGTTGATGACAAGATGCATGCCCGTTCAACTGGCTCTTACAGCCTGGTTACCCAGCAGCCGCTGGGTGGTAAGGCGCAGTTCGGTGGTCAGCGCTTCGGTGAGATGGAAGTCTGGGCACTTGAAGCCTACGGTGCTGCTTACACCCTGCAGGAAATGCTGACGGTGAAATCGGATGACGTCAATGGCCGTACCAAGATGTATAAGAACATCGTGGACGGTGACCACCGGATGGAGCCTGGCATGCCAGAGTCGTTCAACGTACTGATGAAAGAAATCCGTTCGCTCGGGATCAACATCGAATTGGAAGAGGAATAAACCCCGCGTTCCATGGCGTGATGGAGCCTGCTGGCAGGCTCCATTGGTTTACCCTCTTACAGGAGAGCTAAGGTGAAAGACTTATTAAAGTTTCTGAAACAACAAACCAAGACCGAAGAATTTGATGTGATCAAAATCGGTTTATCCTCACCGGATATGATCCGTTCGTGGTCATTTGGTGAAGTGAAAAAACCGGAAACCATCAACTACCGGACCTTTAAGCCTGAGCGTGATGGCTTGTTCTGTGCACGTATTTTCGGGCCGGTAAAAGATTACGAGTGTTTGTGCGGTAAGTACAAGCGCTTAAAGCATCGCGGCGTGATTTGTGAGAAGTGTGGCGTGGAAGTCACTCTGACCAAAGTGCGTCGTGAGCGCATGGGGCATATCGAGCTGGCCAGCCCGGTTGCTCACATCTGGTTTTTGAAATCACTGCCAAGCCGCATTGGCTTGCTGCTGGACATGACCCTGCGTGATATTGAGCGGGTGTTGTATTTCGAATCTTACGTTGTGACCGAGCCGGGCATGACTTCTTTGGAGCGTCGTCAGATGCTGACCGAAGAAGAGTACCTGGATGTGCTGGAAGAGCACGGCGACGAGTTCGAAGCCAAGATGGGTGCAGAAGCCATTCTGGACCTGTTGCGTGATTTGGATCTGGCCAACGAAATCAAGCTGATGCGCGAAGAGTTACCAACCATTAACTCCGAAACCAAGCGCAAAAAAATCAGCAAGCGGTTAAAGCTGATGGAAGCATTCCATACTTCTGGCAACAAGCCGGAGTGGATGATCATGACAGTACTGCCAGTACTGCCACCGGATCTGCGTCCTTTGGTACCGCTGGATGGCGGCCGTTTTGCTACCTCGGATTTGAACGATCTGTATCGTCGCGTCATCAACCGGAACAACCGTCTGAAGCGTCTGTTGGACCTATCTGCGCCCGATATCATTGTCCGCAACGAAAAGCGGATGCTGCAAGAGTCGGTCGATGCGCTGCTGGATAACGGTCGTCGTGGCCGTGCTATTACCGGTACCAACAAGCGCCCACTGAAATCTTTGGCCGATATGATCAAAGGTAAGCAGGGTCGTTTCCGTCAGAACCTGTTGGGTAAGCGGGTCGACTACTCAGGCCGTTCGGTGATTACCGTAGGCCCTACCTTGCGTCTGCACCAGTGCGGTTTGCCGAAGAAGATGGCGCTTGAGCTGTTCAAGCCGTTTATCTATGGCAAGCTGGAAGGTCGTGGCCTGGCCACCACCATCAAAGCGGCTAAGAAGATGGTAGAGCGGGAAGAAGGCGCTGTTTGGGACGTACTGGACGAAGTGATCCGGGAGCATCCGGTGCTGTTGAACCGTGCACCAACCTTGCACCGTCTGGGTATTCAGGCCTTTGAGCCGGTCCTGATTGAAGGTAAAGCCATTCAGTTGCACCCATTGGTGTGTGCTGCGTACAACGCTGACTTCGACGGTGACCAAATGGCTGTGCACGTGCCGCTGACGCTGGAAGCTCAGCTGGAAGCGCGCGCGCTGATGATGTCGACCAACAACGTGTTATCGCCTGCCAACGGTGAACCTATCATCGTTCCTTCACAGGACGTTGTATTGGGCCTGTATTACATGACTCGTGAAGCGGTAAACGCCAAAGGCGAAGGCATGTTGTTCAAGAGCCCGAAAGAAGCTGAAAAAGCCTATCGTGGTGGCCATGCTTCGCTGCACGCTAAAGTCAAAGTACGGATCACTGAAATCGTTTCAGATGAGGAAGGCAATCGCACCACCACCACTGGCGTTCATGACACCACTGTTGGCCGTGCCATTTTGTATTCCATTTTACCAACCGGTCTGGAGTTCGCTTCGGTGAACCAGGCAATGGGTAAAAAGCAAATTTCGCGTCTGTTAAACGGTGCCTACCGTAAGATTGGTCTGAAGGATACGGTTATCCTGGCCGACCAAATCATGTACACCGGTTTCCATTATGCAATGTTATCCGGTGTGTCGGTCGGTATCGACGACATGGTGATCCCGGATGCGAAGAAAGACATCATTGAAGCGGCGGAAGCCGAAGTAGCCGAGATCCAGGACCAGTTCCAGCAAGGTCTGGTCACTGGTGGTGAGAAATACAACAAGGTTATCGATATTTGGTCAACCGCCAACGAAACCTTGTCCAAAGCCATGATGGACAACCTGTCGAAAGAGAAAGTGATTGACCGCGATGGCAATGAAACCGAGCAGCAATCCTTCAACTCGGTTTACATGATGGCCGACTCCGGCGCCCGGGGTTCACCAGCTCAGATCCGTCAGTTGTCTGCGATGCGGGGCCTGATGGCCAAGCCGGATGGCTCCATCATCGAAACCCCGATCACAGCGAACTTCCGTGAAGGTCTGAACGTACTGCAGTACTTCATCTCTACCCACGGTGCCCGTAAAGGTTTGGCCGATACCGCACTGAAAACAGCGAACTCCGGTTATCTGACCCGTCGTCTGGTCGACGTGGCTCAAGACTTGGTAGTGACCGAAGACGACTGTGGTACCAAAGAAGGCATTTGGATGAAGCCACTGATTGAAGGTGGTGACGTGGTAGAAGGCCTGCGTGAGCGGGTACTGGGCCGGGTGGTGCTGGGCGATGTGCTGATCCCGAACTCCGACGACGTGCTGATTGAAAACGGCACCATGCTGGATGAAAAACTGTGTGATCTGCTCGAGCAACACTCCATCGACGAAGTTTATGTTCGCTCTGTCATCACTTGTGACACCGACTTTGGTGTCTGTGCCAAGTGTTATGGTCGTGATCTGGCGCGTGGCCACCTGATCAACCAGGGTGAAGCGGTCGGCGTTATCGCTGCTCAGTCCATCGGTGAGCCGGGTACCCAGCTGACGATGCGTACCTTCCACATCGGTGGTGCGGCATCGCGGGCCTCTGCAGAAAGCAGTGTGCAGGTGAAAACCGCTGGTACCATGAAGCTGCACAATGCCAAGTTTGTGCGCAACGTTGATGACAAAATCGTCATTACCTCTCGTTCAGCGGAAGTGACTATTTTTGATGAGCTGGGACGTGAGAAAGAGCGTTACAAGCTGCCATACGGCTCAGTGATGCAGGTGGATGACAACAGCAAAACTCAGGCTGGTCAGATTGTGGCGACCTGGGATCCGCATTCCCACCCAATCATTGTTGAGCGCAGTGCTAAGGTTAACTTCAGCGATGTGGATGATACCAACACGGAAATCCAGCAGGATGAGCTGACCGGTCTGACCCGTACTGTGGTGAAAGATCTGGCTAAAGCCAACGCCAAAGAACCGAAGCTGATTTTGGCTACCGATGACGGTGGCTTGCAGGAAATTCGCCTGCCAAGCTTTACCACCATCGAAATCCGTGATGGTGCCACGGCTCAGCCGGGTGACGTCTTGGCTCGCATTCCGCAGGAAAGCTCGAAGACGCGTGATATTACCGGTGGTCTGCCACGGGTTGCTGACTTGTTCGAAGCCCGTAAGCCAAAAGATCCAGCCATCCTGGCGGAAATCTCTGGTGTGATCAGCTTCGGTAAGGAAACCAAAGGCAAGCGTCGCTTAATCATTACGCCAGCACAGGGCGAGCCGCATGAAGAGATGATTCCGAAATGGCGTCAGATCAATGTGTTCGAAGGTGAGCGTATTGAGAAGGGCGAAGTGATCTCGGAAGGTCCAGAGTCGCCGCACGATATCCTGCGTCTGCGTGGTATCCACCATGTGGCCAGTTACATCGTGAACGAAGTGCAGGAAGTCTATCGTTTACAAGGCGTTAAGATCAACGATAAGCACATTGAAAACATCATCCGTCAGATGCTGCGTAAATGTGTGATTGCTAACCCGGGTGACAGTGAGTTCCTCGAAGGTGAGCAGGTTGAACTGGCACGGGTAAATATCGCCAACCGTGCACTGGAAGCTGAAGGCAAAATCCCGGCTCAATACGAGCGGGTATTACTGGGTATCACCAAAGCTTCCTTGTCGACCGATTCGTTTATTTCAGCTGCTTCGTTCCAGGAAACCACCCGGGTTCTGACCGAAGCTGCCGTAGGTGGCAAGATTGACCAACTGCGCGGTCTGAAAGAAAACGTTATTGTCGGACGCTTGATCCCAGCCGGTACTGGTTTTGCCTATCACCAGAACCGTCTGCGTCAGCGTAATAAAGCTTCGGCTGAAACGACAGAACCGTCCATGAGTGCAGAAGTTGCCGAACAGGCACTAACCGATGCACTGAATATGGATATGTCAGGTAACGACGATTAAGTAAGGTTGTTAATCTGCTGCTTAAAATGGCAGCAGATTGCACTGAAACTTGACAGCTCAAAGCTTGACCATTAGAATTCCGCGACCCCATTTTTGGGGTGCGGATTTTTCACGTTTATTGGGTATCAATTAACCAGGAGTATTTAATGGCAACAATTAACCAGCTCGTGCGCAAGCCACGGCAGGAGAAACTTGCGAAAAGCAACGTTCCTGCTTTGGAAGCTTGTCCACAAAAGCGTGGTGTTTGTACCCGTGTTTATACCACTACACCTAAGAAGCCGAACTCAGCCATGCGTAAAGTATGTCGTGTTCGTCTGACCAATGGCTTCGAAGTAAGCTCGTACATTGGTGGTGAAGGTCACAACCTGCAGGAGCACAGTGTGGTCCTGATCCGTGGTGGCCGGGTCAAAGACTTACCAGGTGTTCGTTATCACACCGTACGCGGCACTTTAGATTGTGCTGGCGTAAAAGATCGTAAACAAGGCCGTTCTAAGTACGGCGCCAAGCGGCCCAAATCGTAACGGAACTCCGTTAGTAAGGCCAAACTAAACGACTTTATTAATTAAAGTTTTGGAATCACCTGAAGCAATCGGAGTTTCGAATGCCAAGAAGACGCGTTATAGGTCAACGTAAAATCCTTCCAGATCCTAAGTTCGGAAGTGAGTTACTGGCTAAGTTTGTCAATGTCGTGATGGTCGACGGTAAAAAATCCATCGCCGAATCAATCGTATACGGCGCATTAGAAATCGCAGCTGAAAAGTCGAAGAAAGAACACATCGACTTGTTCGAAGTTGCTCTGGATAACATTCGTCCAACGGTCGAAGTCAAATCACGCCGGGTAGGTGGTTCAACTTACCAGGTACCATGTGAAGTTCGTCCGGTTCGTCGTAATGCCTTAGCTATGCGCTGGTTAGTTGAAGCGGCCCGTAAACGTGGTGAAAAATCGATGTCCCAGCGTCTGGCTGGTGAAATGCTGGATGCCATTGAGAACAAAGGTTCTGCGGTTAAGAAGCGTGAAGACGTCCACCGTATGGCTGAAGCAAACAAAGCGTTTGCTCACTTCCGCTGGTAAGCTGAACTAATTTAATAGGAGTGTATTGTGGCACGTAAAACCCCAATAGAACGCTACCGCAACATCGGTATCTGTGCTCACGTGGACGCGGGTAAAACTACGACCTCTGAGCGGATCCTGTTTTATACCGGCTTATCCCATAAAATTGGTGAAGTTCATGAAGGCGCAGCGACCATGGACTGGATGGAGCAGGAGCAGGAGCGTGGTATTACCATTACTTCTGCTGCTACCACAGCCTTCTGGTCAGGTATGCAACAGCAGTTTGATGAGCACCGCATTAACTTGATCGATACCCCAGGACACGTTGACTTTACTGTTGAAGTTGAACGTTCACTGCGGGTACTGGATGGTGCTGTCGTTGTTCTGTGTGGCTCATCAGGTGTTCAGCCGCAAACTGAGACGGTTTGGCGTCAGGCCAACAAGTACGAAGTTCCACGGATGATCTACGTCAATAAGATGGACCGTACCGGTGCCAACTTCCTGCGGGTTGTTGAGCAGGCCCGTACCCGTCTGAACAGCACCATTGTTCCTATTCAGCTGCCTATCGGCGCGGAAGACGACTTCAAAGGTGTGGTTGACCTGATCAAGATGAAATCCATCAACTGGAATGAAGCCGATCAGGGCATGACCTTCACCTACGAAGACATTCCAGCTGATATGGTTGCTGAATGTGAAGAGTGGCGTCAGAACATGGTAGAAGCAGCAGCTGAAGCCAACGAAGAGCTGATGGAGCGTTATCTTGAAGGTGACGAGTTCACCGAAGAAGAGATCCGTGCGGCTCTGCGTGAATTGACTCTGCGCAACGAAGTGGTGTTGGTACAGTGTGGTTCATCCTTTAAAAACAAAGGTGTTCAGGCCATGCTCGACAACGTGGTCTATTACCTGCCGTCACCAACCGAAGTAAAAGCCATCCGTGGTATTTTGCCGGATGAAAGCGAAGGTATCCGTAAGTCAGATGACAACGAGCCTTTTGCTGCGCTGGCATTTAAAATTGCGACCGACCCATTCGTGGGTACTTTGACTTTCTTCCGGGTTTACTCCGGTGTGGTTGAGTCTGGTTCTGGTGTTTACAACTCGGTCAAGATGAAGAAAGAGCGGATCGGCCGTATCGTGCAAATGCACGCCAACAGCCGTGAAGAGATCAAAGAAGTACTGGCGGGTGACATCGCTGCGGCCATCGGTCTGAAAGATACCACCACTGGCGATACCTTGTGTGATATCGACAACCCGATCATTCTTGAGCGGATGGAGTTCCCTGAGCCGGTTATCTCGGTTGCGGTAGAACCAAAAACCAAGGCGGATCAGGAAAAAATGGGTGTTGCACTTGGCAAGCTAGCTGCTGAAGATCCATCCTTCCGGGTTCACACCGACGAAGAAACCGGCCAGACCATCATCTCTGGTATGGGTGAATTGCACCTGGACATCATCGTCGACCGTATGAAGCGTGAATTCAAAGTAGAAGCCAACGTGGGTAAACCACAGGTTTCTTACCGCGAGACGATTCGCGGCAAAACTGAAGTCGAAGGCAAGTTCGTTCGTCAGTCGGGTGGCCGTGGTCAGTTTGGTCACTGTTGGTTGCGTATCGAGCCTTTAGAAGAAGGTGGTGGTTACCAGTTCGTCAACGAAGTCGTGGGTGGTGTGATTCCAAAAGAATACATCCCGGCGGTGGATAAGGGCGTTCAGGAGCAGATGAAGAACGGTATCCTGGCTGGTTATCCGGTGATCGACGTCAAAGTAACCGTGTATGACGGTTCTTACCACGATGTTGACTCGAATGAAATGGCGTTTAAAATTGCTGCTTCTATGGGCTTCAAAAAAGGTGCTTTGCAGGCGTCGCCTGTTATCCTTGAGCCTATCATGAAAGTTGAAGTGGTTACGCCTGAAGAGTTCATGGGTGATCTGGTTGGCGATTTAAACCGCCGCCGCGGTATGATCAACG
Source organism: Alkalimonas cellulosilytica (assembly GCF_036325985.1). NCBI lineage: Bacteria > Pseudomonadati > Pseudomonadota > Gammaproteobacteria > Alkalimonas > Alkalimonas cellulosilytica. The sequence goes on along the minus strand of NZ_JAUHLI010000032.1, from coordinate 247 downwards.
GCATGGAAGATGCACCTGGCGGTATGAAAATTATCGACGCCAACGTGCCACTGTCTGAAATGTTTGGTTATGCTACCCATATGCGCTCTTTGTCACAGGGTCGTGCTTCTTACTCAATGGAACCATTGAACTACGCCGAAGCACCAAACAACGTGAAAGAAGCAATTATTGCTGCACGCAAAGCAAGTTAATGATTAAATCAGGCCCGGTAAGCCGGGCCGTCAATTTGACTAAGAAGGGTCTATAA
>NZ_JAUHLI010000031.1:0-16551 GCF_036325985.1 Alkalimonas cellulosilytica | reverse complement strand
ACCGCCAGGCACCCAATAAAGCCAAGAGCCCACTCAATCGAGTGGGCTTTTTGCGTTGAAGTGCCTGACTCCCACCTATCTGCGAAGACTGAGGCCTCGTTCAGATCGACATCAACATGTTTGAGCGATAGCGACAAATGTGCCGGGAGCACATTTGAATAGCTTTAGCTGGCCCGAAGGGCGTAGGGCAGGATACCCGGAGTAGTTGTTGTGGCGAGCCTGAAGGAGCGTCTCAGCCGAAGCCATCAGATGATCACAATGATGCACTGGATTGCATTCATCCTGCTGTGATAAGCTGGAATCATCCGTAATAAATTATTCCTATCATGAAATATTTAATTCCTACTTTAAAGCTGGTGACTGCTGCTGTCTGGTTGTCATGCAGTGTGAGCCAGGCTGAGCCTGCCGTTGAGCTGTCGATCCCTGACTTAGTGACACAATCCATGCAGGCATTTGATACACCTGGTATGTCAGTCGCTGTGGTGCATCAGGGGGAAGTCGTACATCTGGCTGGCTATGGCTACCGGGATTTGGAGCACCAGTTACCGGTTGCTGCCGACAGCTACTTCCGGCTGGCTTCTGCCAGCAAAGCCTTTACGGCGGCCAGTGTGGCGATCTTGGTGGATGAGGGTAAGCTGAGCTGGGATGACAAGGTGGTCGATCACCTGCCGGAGTTTCGGCTGCAGGATCCCTGGGTCACCAGTGAGTTTACCATTCGTGATTTGCTATCGCATCGCAGCGGCCTGGTTGGTGGTGCTGGTGATAGTATGATTTGGCCTGAACCTTCCGGTTTTAGCCGCCAGGAAGTGATCCACAATCTACGCTATCTGACCCCTCAATTTAGCTTTCGCAGCAATTACGGTTACAGCAATGTGTTCTACATTACAGCTGCAGAACTGGTCGCCCGTGTCGCGCAGCAAGCCTGGGAAGACTTTGTAGCAGAACGTATTTTCCAGCCGCTTGGTATGGCCTGTTATGCCGGTGATATGCCGGCAGAGGCGGTGGCCAACAGTGCGGTAGGTTATGGCACTCGTAATGGTGACTTTTTTAGTATTCCGCGCAATGGCATTGATGGCAAAGGACTGATGTCGGCAGCAGCAGGTGGTTTGGTATGTAGCGCGGCGGAGATGACCAAATGGCTGCAGTATCTGCTCGAGCAGTCTCAGGCATCAACCAATAGCTTCCGGGTATTTAGTCAGCAGCAACTGCAGGAAATGTGGTCACCGAATACACTGATGGCGGTGACCAATCGCACCCGACAGCTGCATCAGACCCATTTCAGTGCCTATGGTCTTGGCTGGCGGATGCAGGACATGTATGGCCATAAGGTGGTGCACCATACCGGCACCTTATCCGGCTATCAGGCCTATGTTGCTCTGGTACCAGAGCTGGAGCTGGGGGTGGTGGTGCTGAATAATGGCTCGGACAGTGGTGCCAGGATGGCAGTGATGCAGTCCATTCTGGATAGCTATCTGGCAGTGCCTGAGCCGCAAAACTGGATTGCATTTTTGCAACAAGAGCGGGAAGAACGTGAGCAAAGAGCGGCCCTCCGAGCGCCGGATTTGCCGGTCGGGACCGGCGAAGTGTTACTTCCATTCAGTGCTTACGCCGGTTATTTTGTCGATCGCTGGTTTGGTGGCATTGAGATCCTGCACAGTCCCGAAGGCCTGAGCTTTCGTTCTGAGCGGATGATAAATAAAGTAGGCAGTATGGAGCCTTTTGCCGATCACAGCTTTGTGATCCGCTGGCAAGACCCCAATGTGGCAGCAGATACGCTGATCCAGTTTCAACTGAATGCAAAGCGTCAGGTGACCGGCTTTGAATTGATGCCACACCGGGTGCAGGTTGGAAGCCGCCATGCCTATCGTGATATGGCGTTTAGCAAGGTGGCGGATTCAGCCCCGGCAGCTGCAGAAGCTACCGGGGATGACTAAGCTAAGTTAACGCTGCGTAGCCGCTTTCATCTGCCGGACGAAAGCGGTGAGCTCTTGCAACAGTTCTTCTGGCTGGTGTTGCAGCTTTTCAATCCGCTGCACAATGGCTGAACCTGAAATAGCCCCTGCGGCGCCACTATCCAGCGCATCTTTCACATGCTCTGGTGCTGAGATGCCAAAGCCGAGTAAGGTGGGCGCTGCATGGTATTCGGCCAGTTTCTCAATCAGGTGATGGGCAGGTGCTGCTGCTTTGGTTTCAGTACCTGTAACGCCGGCCCGGCTTAGCAGGTAGGTATAACCACGGCCGTACGACGCCACCTGACGCAGGCTGTCATCATCGCAGTTTGGCGGCACAATAAAAATGGGTGCTACCCCATGCTGCATGGCGGCCTGGCGAAAGCGTTTGCTCTCATGCAGCGGCACATCGGCAATCAGCACCGAATCAACGCCGGCAGCGGCTGCCTGTTGGTAAAAGGCATCAATTCCCCTGGCCATCACCAGGTTGCTGTAGAGCAGAAGGCCAATAGGTAAGTCTGGATATTTGGCGCGCAGCTGACTGATCAGTCCCAGCGCACCGCCTGGGGTGACCCCTGCGGCTAAAGCACGGATATTCGCACCCTGAATGGTGGGACCATCGGCCACCGGATCAGAAAATGGAATGCCCAGCTCCAGCGCATCAGCGCCACCATCGATCAGGGCTTCAATGATCTGATACGACAGCTCAAGGTTCGGATCCCCGATGGTAACAAAAGGAACAAAGGCGCCTTGTTGTTGCTGCTCCAGGCGATTAAACATCTGCTGATAACGGCTCATGCCTGTTCCTCCTGTGCGCTTTGCGCAGTTAAAATGCTATGCACATGCGTTAAGTCCTTATCGCCCCGGCCGGATAAATTGACCAGCAGGATTTGCTCTTTATCGGATTGTTGAGCCAGCTTCAGGGCATAGGCCAGTGCATGCGAGCTTTCCAGGGCCGGGATAATGCCTTCGTGTCTGGCCAGAGCCTGAAAGGCAGCCAGTGCCTCGTCATCGTTGATGGCGACATAGCTGGCCCGACCGGATTGCTGCAGGTGGGTATGTTGCGGCCCAACCGCCGGGTAATCGAGGCCGGCAGAAACAGAGTAGGACTCTTCAATCTGGCCATCAGCTGTTTGCATAATAGCGGTGTAGGCACCGTGCAAAATGCCGTAACTGCCAGTACTGAGCGCAGCGCCGTGTTGGTGGGTATCAATGCCCATCCCGCCGGGCTCAACACCAATCAGTTGCACCGATGGCTCGTCAATAAAATCGGCGAACATGCCGATGGCATTGGAGCCACCACCGACGCAGGCGATCACTGCATCCGGCAATCGTCCTTCTTCAGATAGGATCTGCTGCTTGGCTTCTTCACCAATCATGCGCTGGAATTCACGTACTATGGTTGGGAAGGGGTGAGGACCTGCAGCGGTGCCGAGCAGGTAATGGCTTTCCTCATAGGTTGCAGACCAGTCGCGCATGGCTTCATTCACAGCATCTTTTAAGGTGCCAGAGCCTGCGGTGACGGGGATCACGGTAGCGCCCATCAACTTCATACGAAACACATTGGGTTGCTGCCGCTCGATGTCTTTCGCGCCCATGTAAATGCGACATTTTAAGCCAAGTAATGCACAGGCCAGGGCGGTAGCTACGCCATGTTGGCCGGCACCTGTTTCGGCAATGATATCGTGTTTTCCCATCCGCTTGGCAAGCAGTGCCTGACCCAATACCTGATTGGTTTTATGCGCACCGCCGTGCAGTAAGTCTTCACGCTTTAAGTAAATTTTAACCTTGGGGTTGGGAGATATGTTGCGGCACAGTGTTAGCGGTGTGGGCCGGCCGGCATAGCTGGTGAGAAGATGCTGGAACTCGGCATGAAACTCAGGATCATCCTGAGCATCGATAAAAGCCTGCTCCAATTGCTTTAAGGCGGGTACCAGTAACTCTGGGACAAACATGCCGCCATAATCGCCAAAATAGGCGGATAAACTACGCTTTGTCATAAGAAAACTCTCTGATCCGGTTAAAAGCAGTCAATAATAGGTCGTGATCTTTGATGCCAGGTGCTTGCTCAATGCCGGAGTTGATATCCAGCCCGGCAACCGGCAAGGCCAGTGCATCCGAAATGTTGTTAGGGGTTAAGCCACCTGCCAGCATCACAGGCACTTTGCTTTGCAGCTTGCTTAGCAATTGCCAGTTAAAACGCTCACCAGTACCGCCGGCAACTCCGGGCTGGTAGGTATCGAGCAACAGGCGATCGGCTTGGTTGGTAAAGTTGGGCAAGCTATCGGCTATGCGGTAAGCGCGCCAGATTTCGGTTCCGGCTGGCAGCAGGGGCCGCAGGCGCTCCAGGTAGGCATCGTCTTCATCGCCGTGTAGCTGCACCGCTGCCAGTGACAACTCGGCAGCGATGCTGGCCACCTGCTGCTCGCTTTCATTGACAAAGACACCAACAAATTGCAGAGGTGCGGTTTCGACCAGGGCTTTGGCCTGAGCAAGCGTCACTGCCCTCGGTGATTTGCTGTAAAAAATCAAGCCAGCATAACAGGCACCGGCTTGCTGCACTGCCAGCACATCTTCCGGCCGGGTCAGGCCACAGACTTTATGCTCACCCCGGGTCAGGCGCTTGCAGGCCAGAGCCAGATCGGCTTGTGCCATTAAAGAGCTGCCAACCAAAAAGGCATCGGCGACCTGGCTTAGCTGGCGTACCTGTTGATTGGTGTAAATGCCTGACTCTGATACTAGAGTGACATCGGCTGGTAGCAGTTTGCTGAGCCTGAAGCTGGTATTGAGATCGGTGGATAAATCGCGTAAATCACGGTTATTGATACCAATCAATTTAGCGCCAAGCTGCACGGCCCGTTTGGTTTCTTCTTCGTTACTGACTTCGGTTAATACCGTCATGGCAAGCGCATCGGCTACCTGGTGCAGCTCCAGGTATTCATCATCGGTGAGTACTGACAGCATCAGCAACACAGCATCGGCGCCACTTAAGCGGCCAAGATAAATCTGATAGCTATCGATAATAAAGTCTTTGTGCAGCAAGGGTTGGTCGACCTGTGCACGGATTTGACTCAGGTTATCGTAGCTGCCCTGGAAAAACTCGGCATCGGTCAGCACCGAGATGCAATCGGCGTACTGGCCATACACCTCTGCCAGTTCATCCAAATCAAAGTGTGGCCGAATCAACCCTTTGGAAGGGGAAGCCTTTTTGCACTCTAAAATAAAGCGAGGCCCGGCTTGTTGCAGCGCTGCCAGGAAGTTGCGATTACTTGGTTTGACCTGGGCTAAAAAACTCTCCAACGGGCGCTCGGCTTTCAAGTGGGCTACTTCCTGCCGTTTGTAATCAATGATTTTCTTTAAAATATCAGCCATGGGACGCTTCCTTCATCAATTGCAGGGTGCGGTAGCCCTGGTCGGTGCTAAGCAGCTGCTTTATATGGGCGACGTTGTCTTTAAGATCAGCGTTCATCCCGGTAATCGCCATCATGGCAGCGACATTGGCGGCAATGGCATCCTGATGCGCCGGCAGACCCTTGCCCTGCAGTATGGCCAGACTGGCAGCAGCATTTTCTGTGGGGCTGCCTCCGGCCAGTTCCTGCAATGACCGCTCTGGTAAACCAAAGTCGGCGGGTGTCAGTGTAAACTGGCGGATAACGCCATTATGCAGCTCAGTGACCTCGGTGGGCCCATGCAAGGCAATTTCGTCGCAACCACTGCCATGCACCACCCAGGCTGTACGGACATCCAATTGTTCCAGTGCCTGTGCCATTACAGGCCCCAAGGCCGGATCATAGACGCCAAGCAATTGAAAACCCGGCGCCGCAGGGTTTAACAGTGGCCCCAGCACATTAAACAGAGTGCGGGTTTTCAGTTGTTGACGTACAGGCATCGCATGTCGGATCCCAGCATGGTAGAGGGGAGCGAATAAAAATGCGCAACCAGCCTGCTGCAGGCTGTGGGCTGCCTGTTCGGGCGAAAGCTGAATATTCACACCCAGGCTTTCCAGCAAATCGGCCGAGCCGGACTTGCTGGAAACACTGCGATTGCCATGTTTGGCCACCGAAAGCCCGGCAGCGGCGGCAACGATCGCGGATGTGGTGGAAATATTGATGGTATTGCTGCCATCACCGCCGGTACCACAGCAATCGATGCTGTTGTGTGCCTGTACCGGGAAAGGCGTGGCGGCAGCACGCAGGGCCTGCGCCGCTCCGGCCACTTCTTCGGCCTGAATGCCTTGCAGTTTACCGGCAACCAGCACAGCAGTTAGGTCTATCGGATCTACTTCACCTGCCACTACGGCTGAAAAAAATTGCTGAGCTTCTTGTTGGCTGAAATTGCCGCCATTCAGGCGCTTTTGCACCAGTTCTGCAATCATGAAGGGCTCCTTGACATCAAATAATCCAGACTCTGTTTTAGCAAGGGCTTGCCAAGTGTGGTCAGGATGGACTCGGGATGAAACTGAAAACCGAGGATTGGCAGGCTACGATGCGCGATGGCCATCGGTATGCCGTTAAAGTGGGCGATCACCTGCAAAGACTCCGGTACTGTAGTGGCAATCAACGAGTGATAGCGTGCTACCGGAAAGGGTTGTGGCAGACCGGCAAAGACCGGATGCTCAGTCAGTGCAATGGCGGAGGTTTTGCCGTGCACGGTTTCGCCAGCCTGACCCACCACGCCACCAAAATGCTCCACCAGCGCCTGATGACCCAGGCAAATGCCAAGCAAAGGCACCTTACCTGCGGCCTGACGGATCAACTCTGGCATGCAGCCGGCGTGCTCAGGCGCACCCGGCCCGGGAGAGAGCACCAGGGCAGTAGGGCCTGTCTCACGGTTTAGTTGCTGCATAATAAAATCAGCCGGTACGGTATTGCGGTACAGTTTCAGCTGATAGCCCAGTTGTTCAAACTCATCCACCAGATTGTAGGTAAAGGAGTCGATATTATCGAGCATATACAAGGTGGTCATAGCGCCTCCTGCTGAGCGGCTGTTTGAATGGCGCGGATCACTGCCTGAGCTTTATTGCGGGTTTCGTCGGCTTCGGCCTGCGGATCGGAGTCGAACACCACACCTGCACCAGCCTGGATGGAGGCCATCCCATCCTGCACGTAGGCAGAGCGGATCACAATGCAACTGTCAAAGCTGCCATCGCCACTTAAGTAGCCGACAGCACCGCCATAACTGCCTCGGCGTTTTTGTTCCACCAATCGAATCAGTTCTGCGGCTTTGACTTTCGGCGCTCCCACCAAAGTGCCCATGTTCATGCATGCCTGATAGGCATGCAATGCATCCAGCTCTGGTTTCAGCGTACCAATGACGCGGGAAACCAGGTGCATAACGTAAGAGTACCGATCTACTTTTAGCAGTTCTTTGACATAGCGTGTGCCAGGGACCGAAATGCGGGCGACATCGTTACGGGCTAAATCCACCAGCATCAGGTGCTCGGCTTTTTCTTTTTCATCCTGTCGCAGTTCCAGCTCAATGCGGCTATCCAGATCGGCATCGATGCTGCCATCGGTATGAAAACCACGACGGCGGGTGCCGGCAATCGGATAAATCTCTACCTGCCGATTGCTGGCATCGAATTTAAGCGCCGACTCGGGCGAGGCGCCAAACAGGGTAAAGGTCCGATCCTGCAGGTAAAACATATAAGGACTTGGGTTTAGCTGTTTCAGCCGGGCATAAGCGGCTAAGGGCTCAGGGCAAGGCAGTTGAAAGCAACGTGAAGGCACCACCTGGAAAATATCACCACAGACAATATGCTGCTTTAACCGTGTCACTTCGGCTTTAAAGGCATCATCACTGATATCAACTTGCACCTCGCCTGCGCCAGCTGCCGATACTGCGCGCTCAAAAGGCTGCTGTTGTTGGGTCAGTTGCTTAAGTTGCTCCAGACGCTTACCAATGGCAAAGCAGTTGGCCGCGGCTTGCTCACCGCAAAACACATTGCCGATTAGCTTGCTGCTACGGGCCTGATGATCGGTGACCAGCAAGGTTTCGGCCAGATAAAACAAGTAGTCGGGGCATTGATTATCACCAGCTGCTACTTCCGGCAATTGTTCAACCGTCGCAATCATGTCATAGCCAATGGCGCCGCCTAAGAAAATCGCGAACTGCTCGTCACTCTGATTGTTTAGTTGCGACTGAATGCAGCGCAGCACACTAAAAGGATTGGCAACCTGCAAGCGGCTCACTTCATCCAGCAGCGGATCCGCTTTGGTGTAGCGCACGGTCAACTGTTCTGGCAGTAGGCTCACTTCGGCTTCAGCTTGCAACTTGTCGGCTAAAAAGGGCAGCAGGGTGACGCCATTGGCACTGAGTGCTTCAATCAGCACGGTGTCAGCATTGCACTCGATGCGAAGGGCTGCATCAATCAGCAATAAGCTCTTCAGGTTATCTTTGCTGTCGATTTCAGCCGACTCAAGCAACAAAGAGCATGGATTGACGGCTGCCAGTTGCTGGTAACAGGCCAACGGATCCTGTTGGTAGTCGATCGCCATGGCGATACTGGCGACTTCTCCGGCTTGTTCTGTGATGTGACTGAAAATCATAATACTCTCTGCTTGTGAAGCACTCTGAATTTAAAGCAAAAAAAAGCCCGTTTCATCGAAACGGGCTCAGGTTATTAAAGCTAAAACAACGCCTACAACACACGCCCGTTGGGAGTGTGCCACCACCAGTTGATTGCAGTGAATGAACAAACATTGAGAAGTTGCATTAGCTTTAATCACGTTCTTGATTATCGTTTGTGCTATCAAACCGCGATTTTCAGTTCAGGTCAAGAGCTCTGCAGAAAAAAAACGGTTCACTGTATGCCCAGCATTATAAACCTATAAATGTCTGGATGGCTAATATGTTTTAAAGGCATGTTCAGATTCCATTCAGTAAACAGCAATTAAGGTGCATTTTTTTTACAATTGTATGGAAGCTGTTGTTATGCCTGTGTTGTTTCGATTACTTGTTTGGAGTAGCTGCTTGTGCCTGCCGCTGACGCTTGTTGCTGGCCCTACCAATGCGCATTCGTCCGTGCCATCACGGATTCAAGATGCATATGACTTTCACGCCCGGGACGCCATTACCCCCTATGTACGTTATCGGGCCAGCCCTATCCAAAAGAAACGACGCTTTCATGGAGTTGTGGGGGTGAGCGCTGATGCGTTGGATGATACTTTTCATCCGGGTGGCTATTTGGCTGTACAAGACCGCTCAGATGGCTTCTTTACTGAAATTGGCGTGCTGGGGCAGCGGTTACCACGTTCAGGCACCGATCAGCCGGATAAAACCCGGTACTTTATGACGGTGCGTTTAAACATGAATCAGCCAATCAGCCCTTATGGCATGATTGGCTTTAATCCTCTGCAATGGTTACAGTGGTTGGATAGCGAAGAAGACATGCGTCTTGATTTGCATGCCCAGGCAGGCTTGAGCTGGCAGAGCTCCGGTTCCTTACTGCGCCTGGATGCCTATGGTGCCATGTACTCTTTTGAAAGCCGCCGGCCTTATGACCCAACGGAATCCAGGTTTGATCGGGACCGAAAAGGTGACTTTGCGCGTAGTACTCAATGGGGGGCAGGACTTCGGTTAAGCCTTATGTTTTGAATCGTTATTACCCCTAAAGTGTGCGATAATGCAAGCTCGCCAGGAGTTTGTATGAAAATCGATTTGCATAGCCACACCCGCCATTCTGATGGCCTGCTCACGCCACAGGAGCTGCTGCAAAGAGCTGAGCTGCGCGGGGTGGATGTGCTGGCCATCACCGACCATGACACCGTTGCTGCCATCCCGGAAGCGCGCCAGTATCTGGCAGAGCACGGAACTGGTTTGCAACTGATTGCCGGAGTGGAGCTGTCTACCAACTGGCAAAGTTTTGAAATTCATGTGGTCGGTCTGAATATCGACCCTGATTGCGCTTTGCTGCAAGGTCGTTTGCAACAGCAGCTGCAAAAGCGCACCGAGCGGGTCGCTGCCATTGCTGAGCGGCTAAGCCGCCGTTGTAAGCTCCCGGATATTTATGCCGGAGTTGAAGCCATGGCCAATGGCGCCGCCTTAACCCGTGCTCATGTGGCACGCTATCTGGTGCAGCAAGGCATGGTTGAGCATATGGGCAAAGCCTTCGATAAGTACCTGGGACGGGGCAAGCCCGGTTATGTGCCACCCAGTTGGGTTGAGCTGGCTGAAGCCATTGGTTGGATCCAGCAAGCCGGCGGTCAGGCGGTGCTGGCGCATCCGCTAAAGTACAAGTTATCCGGTAAATGGTTGCGCCGTCTGGTGGTTGATTTTGCCGCTGCTGGCGGCGATGCGATGGAAGTGGTTTCCCCTCAGCAAACACCGCAGCAACGCGCTGAATTATGGGCTTTGTGCCAGCAATATGGTTTGCTGGCATCGGTTGGCTCCGATTTTCATCAGCCAACGCCTTGGAATGAGCTGGGAAAAAATCTATATTTAACCGAAGAGATGACACCAGTTTGGGCTAACTGGTCACTGACAGGGCAACAGGCGCTCCCGTTATAATCGCTATGCTGGCGGCTGTGCCGCTTTAGCAACTAATAAGAAGAACAATCATGAGTCAGTTTTTTCATATTCATCCCGATACACCTCAGCAGCGTTTGATCAAACAAGCGGTGCAGATCATTCAGCGCGGTGGTGTGGTGGTGTACCCCACCGACAGTGGTTATGCGCTGGCCTGCCATTTAGGCGATAAAACCGCGCATGATCGCATTTTGCGCATCCGGCAAATCAGTGGCGATCACCATTTTACTTTGATGTGTCGCGATCTGTCCGAGCTATCCCTCTTTGCCAAAGTGGACAATACCGCTTTTCGGCTGATTAAAAACAACACCCCGGGCGCGTACACCTTTATTTTGAAAGGAACCAAGGAAGTACCCCGACGTTTTTTGAATGAAAAGAAAAAAACCATCGGGCTGCGTATTCCACAAAACCGCATTGCGCTGGCGCTGCTGGAAGAGCTGGGTGAGCCTTTGATGTCAACTTCTTTATTACTTCCTGGCCAGCAGTTTGCGGAAGCGGATCCTGATGAGATGCGTCCGCAGCTGGAAAAGCAGGTCGATCTTATTATGCACGGTGGTGTCATCGCTGAAGCACCCACCACTGTGGTGGATCTATCGGATGGCGACCCTGTGATTGTGCGTGAAGGTGTGGGCAATACGGCTCCTTTTCGTTAATGATGCCCGTTCGTTGAAGCTGCCTGATGGATGAACTAAGCTCACTCGACCCCTTAACCGTCCAGCAACCCTTGCCGCTGGCTTTTGTTCGTGGCGAGGCAGTGCTGGAGCGGCCGGAAGATCTTTACATCCCACCCGATGCGCTCGAAGTATTACTGGATGCTTTTGAAGGGCCGCTCGATTTTCTGCTGTATCTGATTCGAAAGCACAAGTTCGACATCGTGCAACTGCCGGTATTGGAAATTACCCAACAGTACATGGAATACATCGAATTGATGCAGGAAATGAACTTTGAGCTGGCAGCTGAATACCTGGTGATGGCGGCCATGCTGGCAGAAATTAAATCCCGCTTGTTGTTGCCTAAGCATCGGGAGTCGGATGAAGATGAAGCGGACCCAAGAGCCGAGCTGATCCGCCGGCTGCAGGAGTATGAAGTATTCAAACAAGCCGCCAGCGATCTGGATGAATTGCCCCGCCAGGAACGCGATTATTTTAGCGGTCAGGCCAAGCTGGCCGATAACTTTCAGCCGCTGGTGATCTTGCCGGAGGTTGCGTTGGAAGAGTTGGTGTTGGCTCTGAAAGATATTATGAAGCGGGCCAGTGATTTTCAGCACCATCACATCAAGCGTGAGCAGATGTCGACCCGCGAGCGGATGAGCCGCATCCTGATGCTGTTGCAGCACAAAGATTACTTACCTTTTGAAGCCTGCTTTGAGCTCGAGGAGGGCCGTGAAGGTGTAGTGGTGAGCTTTCTGGCCATTCTGGAGTTAAGCAAAGAAAAACTGATTACACTGACCCAGGTAGCGTTGTTTGGGCCTATTCACCTGAAAGTTGCCACCGGAGCCAAAGCATGAAGCGGGCCATTTCCGACAGTCAATTGCTGCAATTGGTAGAAGCAGCAATTTTTACTGCTGAGCAACCCTTGTCGTTGCAAGACTTGCAAAACACGGTGCTGGAAGATTTTGCCCCCAGTAAGAAGAAATTGCAGGCGATCCTGGCGCAAATTACTCAGGATTATGCCGGGCGTGGTGTACAATTGCAGGAAACCGCCTCTGGCTATCATTTCCAAAGCCGGCCAGAGCTTAGCGAGTATCTGGCAAAGCTTTGGCCAGAGCGTTCGCCCCGTTACTCGCGCGCTGTGCTGGAGACGCTGGCATTGATTGCCTATCGCCAGCCCATCACCCGTGGTGAGATTGAAGATATCCGGGGAGTGAGTGTCAGCTCACAGATCATGCGTACCCTGCTGGATCGGGGGTGGGTTAAGGTGGTTGGTCATAAAGAAGTACCGGGGCGACCGGGACTTTATGCCACCACAGCACAATTTTTAGACTACTTTGGTTTACAAAGTTTAAGCCAGTTGCCGGAATTAACCGCTTTTAGGCAACTATCGTTAGCAGAAAATGAGGCCGCTGCCGAAGATGGCATGGCCGCTACACCACCGTCGGGACGACAGGAGAGTAGGGTATGAGTGAGAAATTACAGAAAGTATTAGCACGGGCCGGCGTGGGCTCACGCCGGGAAATGGAAACCATGATCAGTGCTGGTCGGGTTTCGGTCGATGGCAAAGTGGCTTACTTAGGTGACCGTGTCGAGCCGCAGCAAGTGATCCGGGTCGATGGTCATGTGGTGAAGACCATCAGCGAAGAGGCGCAAATCTGTCGGGTGCTGGCGTATCATAAACCAGAAGGTGAGATTTGCTCACGCCACGATCCGGAAGGGCGGCCAACGGTGTTTGATCGTTTGCCCAAGTTGCAGGGCTCGCGCTGGATTGCGATTGGCCGGTTGGATATTAATACCTCAGGGCTGTTGCTTTTCACCACCGATGGCGAGCTGGCCAACCGCTTGATGCACCCCAAGTTTGAAGTAGAGCGTGAATACGCGGTACGGGTGTTTGGTGAGGTCACCGATGCCATTATCCAGAAGCTGCGTACCGGGGTGATGCTGGAGGATGGCCAGGCCAACTTTAAGAAAATTAAAGTACTGCCTGGTGAAGGGTTGAATCGCTGGTTTCATGTGATGCTCACTGAAGGGCGCAACCGTGAAGTGCGCCGGATGTGGGAGTCGCAGGGTACTGTGGTCAACCGATTAATACGGGTACGCTACGGTGATTTGCATTTGCCAAAACATATCCCAGCCGGTGGTTACTCCGAATGCAGTCTGGATGAAGTCAATTATCTGCGTGAGTTGGTGAAGTTACCAGCCGAAACGCAAAGCTTAATCAAAGCTGAAGATCGCAGCGAACGTCGTCGCCGCATTGCTGGCGTGCGCCGTGCGGTGCGTAAACACCAGATTGCTGAAAAGACACCAGCGCGTAACACTGAAACCAAGGCTAAGCCAAAGCCGAAAGTGAAAGACGATAAAGCTGCTAAGCGCCCGGCTGCCAAGCCGGTCAATAAAAAACCAAGCCGGGCTGGCCGGGGCTAAGCACTCAATCGTGGGATTAGCAGCAACATGCTCCATAAAGTATGTTGCTGCTTGGGTGACTGCTACTGATAACCATCCGGGTTTTGTTGCTGCCAGCGCCAGCTGTCCTGCACCATATCATCCAGGCTAAGCTTTGCCTGCCAGCCCAGTAATTGCCTGGCTTTGCCTGGGTCGGCATAGCAGGTGGCAATATCGCCAGGGCGGCGGGCGACGATGCGATAAGGCACTGGTACTTTATTCTTATCGGCAAAAGCCTGCACCATATCCAGCACACTGTAACCAACACCGGTACCTAGGTTAAAGGCATCAATACCTGAGTGTTGCTGCACGTACTCCAGGGCTTTTAAATGGCCTTCGGCTAAATCAACCACATGGATGTAATCCCGCACGCCAGTACCATCTTTGGTAGGGTAGTCATTGCCAAAAACACTCAGCTCGGTTCGTTTACCTACCGCTACCTGACTGATAAAAGGCATCAGGTTGTTGGGAATGCCATTAGGATCTTCGCCAATCAGGCCGCTTTTATCGGCACCGACCGGGTTAAAGTAACGCAGCAAGGCAATGGACCAGGCAGTATCGGAAGCGGCCAGATCCTCAAGAATATGCTCAATCATCAGCTTGCTCTGACCATAGGGATTGGTAGCAGAGCGGGGCGCGGTTTCAACAATGGGCATGGTTTTGGCGTCACCGTAGACAGTGGCAGAAGAGCTAAATACCAGACGTTTCACCCCGGCTTGTTGCATGACCCGACACAGGGTGATAGTACCTGCGACATTGTTGTCGTAATATGCCAGCGGCTGCTCAGTCGACTCGCCCACGGCTTTTAAGCCAGCAAAATGTACCACAGCGCTAATTTCATGCTCTGCAAAAAGCTTTGTAAGCGCTTGTTCATCTCGGATATCCATTGGCAGACTAAGCAAAGAGCGGCCAGCCAATTGTTGCACCCGTTTAAGTGCCTCATCGCTACTGTTGCTAAAGTTATCAATACTGATGACGTCGAAGCCTGCCCGCAGCAACGCCAGCGCGGTGTGGCTGCCAATGTAGCCGGCACCACCGGTCAATAGAATTGCACTCATCAAAGCTCCTTAGGGCAACACTTTTTTAAATGGTTTGACCGTCGAGCGTGCGTAAACACCGGCTGCCAGATAAGGGTCCGCATCGGCCCAGGCCTGGGCTTCGGTTAGAGACTCAAATTCAGCCACCACCAAAGAGCCGGTAAAACCTGCTTCGCCTGGCTCCAGGCTATCGATGGCTGGCAAAGGGCCTGCCAGTAGTAAGCGTCCCTCTGCTTTCAGGGCTTCCAACCGTGCCAAATGGGCTGGACGACTAGCAAGTCGTTTGCTCAGGCTGGCCTGAACGTCTTCCGAGTAAATCATATAAAACATGGTCATTCCTTGGATATTAAGCTGGATTGGTGCTGAAAAAACGATGGCTGCCTGCATGCAGCGACCGAAAAGCTAGGATTTCAGTACGGGCCCTGTTAGCATGCTGAAAAAACGAAAAACAATTCTAACAATAAATGTCAGGGAGTCCCAACCAAAATGAAACGCGAGCTGTTTAGTTCTAAGATCGGCTTTATTCTGGCTGCAGCAGGTTCTGCTGTAGGTATCGGTAATTTGGTCGCCTTTCCGGTGATGGCCAGCCAGAATGGTGGTGCCGCTTTTTTAATGATGTATGCCTTCTTTGTATTTTTCATCTGCTTGCCAGTGATGCTGGCTGAAATGAGTCTGGGTCGCCATACCCGGCAGAACCCACATGGTGCCTACAGTAAAATCGGGCAAAGCCCACTGTGGAATGGGGTTGGTTGGTTGGCGGTGATCACACCCTTTATGATCGGGGTGTTTTATCTGGTAATAACGGTCTGGATTTTTGGTTATCTGGCCAAGGCAGTGATGGGCCAGTTGGATACGCTGGCGCAGGATGGCGCTTTTGGCGTATTCATCAACAGCAATGAGCTTTATGTCTACATGGCGGTGGTGATTGGCCTGACGTTCTTAATTTTGCAAAGTGGGGTGAAGCAGGGCATCGAGCGGGCAGCTACCTATTTAATGCCTGCGCTGTTTGTGATGCTGTTGCTGTTGGTTGCTTATGTGTTGACACTGGATCACGCCATGCTCGGGGTGCAGTTCTTTTTAATCCCTGACTTTAGCAAGATCAATGTGCAGGTGCTTACCGACTCGTTGGCACAGGCATTTTTCTCCCTGTCGCTGGCGATGGGTATTTTGATTACCTATGGCTCCTACATTCAGAAAAACAATGACATTGTCGGGGCCGGTAAAATGGTGGCGGGGTTATCCTTGCTGGTGGCTTGTTGCGCTGGCTTGTTAATTTTGCCTGCGGTGTTCTGGTCTGATCCATCGATCGACCCATCCCAGTTGACCGACTCCAGCATTGGCATGATCTTTATGGTGTTGCCGAAAATATTCCTGGCCCTGCAGCAGGATATTGGTTTCTTTGGTGCCTCTTTTGTTGCTTCTTTCTTCTTTTTGCTGGTGTTCTTCGCTGCGATGACCTCACTGATTTCGATCATTGAAGTGCCGGTAGCCAGCCTGATGGATACCAAGGGCATTTCCCGCCGCCGCTCTTTGATTACTTTGGGTGTTGTGATGGTAGCCCTGTCGGTTCTATCGGCTTTGTCTTTTGGCAGGGTTGACTGGCTGACCAGCTTTCTGAGCTATGGTGGAGCGGACAAGTCGTTCTTTGATGTGATTATGGATGTGTTCTACTACAGCATCCTGCCACTCAATGGCTTGTTATTGTGTTTGTTTGTCATTTACCGCTGGAAGAAAGTTAATCTGCACGCCGAGATGCGGGAAGGCAATCCTGGCTTTGAAGGCAGTCTGATGCAGAAATACATTGATGTCTCGCTGGGAACCTTTATACCGGCCATCCTGGCGGTCATTTTCCTGCTGAATGTATTGGGCCGTTTCTTCGGCGTACAGGTGTTTTAAGCTAATACCCTTGCCCTTGTAGGGCATAGCATCCAACCCCAGCTTCGG
>NZ_JAUHLI010000030.1:0-17674 GCF_036325985.1 Alkalimonas cellulosilytica | reverse complement strand
AACGCCCGGCAAAAGCCGGGCGTTGTAAGCAAAAACAACGAGTTGTTAGCTGTTCAGTGCGACGGTTGGCTCAACAAAATCAAACTTCAGCGCTTCGGCCACAAACTCATTGGTCACCAGGCCGCGGTAAACGTTCAGGCCATTGCGCAGGTGCACATCGTCCAGCAAAGCCTGCTTGTAGCCTTTATTCGCCAGGCGGATAATGTAAGGCAGTGTCACGTTGTTCAGTGCAAAAGTAGAGGTGCGTGGTACGGCACCTGGCATATTGGCCACACAGTAGTGCACCACATCATCCACGATGTAGGTTGGATCAGCGTGCGTGGTTGGCTTGGATGTTTCCACGCAGCCACCCTGATCAATCGCCACATCAACAATGGCAGCACCTGGCTTCATCCGTTTGATGTGATCAGCCGTCACCAGTTTCGGTGCTGCAGCACCCGGTACCAGCACGCCACCAATCACCAGATCAGCAGCCAGCACTTCTTTTTCCAGCGCATCGGCAGTGGAGTACACTGCTTTTACCGCACCGTTAAACTGCGCATTGATGCGACGGAGTACATCAACACTGCGATCCAGCACAGTGACGTCAGCACCCAGGCCAACCGCCATTTGCGCAGCATTGGTACCGACCATACCGCCACCAATCACAACGACTTTAGCAGGGGCAACGCCAGGCACGCCACCTAACAACATGCCTAAACCGCCACAGGATTTTTCCAGTGCGCGGGCACCAGCCTGAATCGACATCCGGCCAGCCACTTCCGACATTGGCGCCAGCAGTGGTAAACCACCTTTGCTGTCGGTCACGGTTTCATAGGCAATGCAGACCGCTTTGCTTTTGATTAAGTCTTCCGTTTGTGGCAAATCCGGCGCCAGGTGCAGGTAAGTGAAGAGGATCTGGCCTTCACGCAGCATAGCGCGCTCAACAGCCTGAGGCTCTTTCACTTTCACAATCATCTCGGCTTTGGCAAACACCTCTGCTGCCGTAGCCAGTACTTCGGCACCGGCTTGCTGGTAGTCGTCGTCGGTAAAACCAATGCCGATGCCGGCGTTGTGCTCTACGCAAACCTGATGGCCGTGTTGGATCACCTCACGCACGCTGGCAGGGGTCATACCAACGCGGTATTCGTGGTTTTTAATTTCTTTAGGGATACCAATCAACATAACTGAATTACCTTTTTGTAGGGTGGTAAAATTTGGTGCTAGTATATAGTGAATTTTTCGGAATTAATGCCTGTTTTAATGCTTGAGCTTAGTGCATAATTCTGTTTTAAGGTGCATAAATAGAGTTTTCAACTACATGTTTTCTCAGAGCAAGAGCATCAAAAAGCTCGACAGAACCGATCGTAAGATTTTAGCTGAACTTCAGCGCGATGGCCGGGTTTCCAATGTCGAGCTTGCCAGGCGGGTAGGCTTAAGCCCAACCCCTTGTCTGGAAAGGGTTCGCAAGCTGGAAGCCGAACAATACATTCTGGGTTATACCGCTTTGGTCGATCCAGTGAAGGTAGGTGCTGCGCTGTTGGTGTTTGTCGAAATCACTTTAAGTAAAACCTCACCGGAAGATTTCGATGAATTTAGTAAAGCCGTGCAGAAGCTGGATGAAATTCAGGAATGCCATCTGGTGTCGGGTAGTTTCGACTTTTTATTAAAAACCCGGGTAAGCAACATGGCGGCTTATCGCGAACTCTTAGGTGAGACCTTGCTACGTTTGCCCAGTGTACGTGAAAGCCGGACCTACGTGGTGATGGAAGAGGTGAAACAAAGCAGTTTTGTGAAGCCATGATCCAGCACAGGTTCAGTTTAAGGTTCTAAAATAAACAATAGGGTGGAATTTCCGCCAGGCTAGGGCCAAACAGATGCATCCATGGTCGCAGTCTGGTATCTTTCACCAAGCGGTTAGGCAATGATTTATAACAACAGTGAGGCGCACTTTTGCCACGGATATCTTTCTTCAATTTAAACGGCATCCAGCGATTGCTGGAGGTTGGCCTGATTTTATGTTGTGGCCTGGCGTTGTTTTTATTGCTGGCACTGATTTCATTTAACCCGGCCGATCCCAGTTGGTCGCAAACCGGCTATCAGCATGGCGTTTCAAACTATGCCGGGCCCGTCGGTGCCTGGCTCGCTGATTTGTTGTTGTTTAGTTTTGGTTGGATCGCTTATTTAATTCCGGTATTGGTGGCTGGGGTAGGCTATTTGCTGTTCAAGCGTTTTCACCATGTGCTTGAGCTGGACTATCTGATCCTGGGGCTGCGCTTGATCGGTCTGCTGCTGACCATGATCAGTGCCACAGCAATCAGCAGCATGAACTTCAATGATATTTATTATTTTTCCTCCGGTGGTGTGGTGGGGGATGTTTTCAGTGGCCTGCTGCTGCCTTATTTGAATTTTGTTGGCACCACCTTGTTGCTGTTGTGTTTTTTCGCTACAGGCCTGACGCTGATGACCGGTATCTCCTGGTTTACTGTGATGGATGCGCTGGGAGCCTGGGTTTGGCAGGCCGGTTGCTGGCTGCTGCAGTTGCCTTCCTGGTTGCAGGACAAATGGCAGCAGAATCAGCGGGAAGTCGACGACAGCCGTGATAGTAAGCAGCTAGCTGTTGACGATGAATGGGCAACTGAGCCCAACCTCAATAAGCAGCCGGTTAGCAAAGCATTGACCACGAAAGCTGAGCGTAATGACTTTACCTTGCCGGTGCAGCCCCTGGAAGAGCGGGATGCCCGCGCCTTTTACAGTGTGGATGACCTGGCTGATGAGTCGCTGTCGTTCAGTGCTGTGGATGAGCCTGAACTGCCAGAACAAATTGAAAAAACATTGCGCCATACCGAGATCAAACCAAAAGCCGTTCGCTTGCCAGAGCCCGAGCCGGATGAGGACGACTCGCCAGAGTCCGAGCCGCATGCAGTGACCGAGCTGCCTGGGCTGGAACTGCTGGATCGGCCGGATAAAGCACAAAACCCGATTGACCCGGCTGATTTAGAGCGGGTATCACGACTGGTAGAAGCCAAACTGCTCGACTTTAATGTCGAAGCCAAGGTGGTTGGCGTGCATCCTGGCCCGGTCGTCACCCGATTCGAGCTGGATTTAGCGCCAGGTGTGAAAGTGAGCAAAATTACTGGCCTGGCCAAGGATTTAGCGCGTTCATTGTCAGCCATCAGCGTGCGGGTGGTGGAAGTGATCCCGGGCAAGTCGTTTATTGGCCTGGAGCTGCCCAACAAGCACCGTGAAATTGTGCGCTTGTCGGAAGTGATTGGCGACACGACCTTTGAACAGTCACGCTCCCCGTTAACCATGGTGCTCGGCAAAGACATCGCCGGTAAAGCCATGGTGGCTGATTTAGCCAAGATGCCGCACTTGCTGGTGGCAGGTACCACTGGCTCCGGTAAATCGGTCGGGGTCAATGTGATGATCTGCAGTATTTTGTACAAGTCCACGCCAGATGAAGTGCGCTTTTTGATGATCGACCCGAAAATGCTGGAACTGTCGATTTACGAGGGCATTCCGCACCTGCTGACCGAAGTAGTCACCGACATGAAAGACGCCGCCAATGGTCTGCGCTGGTGTGTCGGTGAAATGGAACGTCGTTATAAATTAATGTCTGCTCTTGGTGTGCGTAACTTAAAAGGCTACAACGCCAAGGTGAAAGAAGCTATTGCTGCTGGTCAGCCGTTGATCGATCCGCTGTGGAAACCTTCGGATGATATGCGCGATGAAGCGCCCAGGCTGGAGAAACTTCCCGCCATCGTGGTGGTGATTGATGAATTTGCCGATATGATGATGATTGTCGGTAAAAAAGTCGAAGAGCTGATAGCCCGTATTGCGCAAAAAGCCCGGGCGGCGGGTATTCACCTGATTTTGGCCACTCAGCGGCCTTCCGTCGATGTGATCACCGGCCTGATTAAGGCCAATATTCCAACCCGGATTGCCTTTCAGGTCAGCTCGAAAATTGACTCGCGCACTATCCTGGATCAGCAAGGAGCGGAAAGTTTGTTGGGGCAGGGCGATATGCTGTATCTGCCACCTGGCTCTGGCGTGCCCAACCGGGTGCATGGCGCCTTTGTTGATGATCATGAAGTGCATGCGGTCGTGGCCGACTGGAAACGCCGTGGCCAACCGAAATACATTGCTGAAATCTTGAGCGGTGAAACCACCGAAGAGAACTTATTGCCCGGCGAGACGCTCGAAGGGGATGAAGGCGAAGCGGATCCATTGTACGACCAGGCCGTGGCTTTTGTCACTGAAAGCCGCCGCGCTTCGGTCTCCGGAGTACAGCGTCGTTTTCGCATCGGTTACAACCGGGCAGCCCGTCTGGTAGAGCAAATGGAACACAGTGGAGTGGTCAGTGGTCCGGGCCATAATGGCAATCGTGAAGTACTGGCGCCACCGCCACCCAAGGGGAATTGATGAAATCATGGTTTTTGGCAGCAGGCTTGCTGCTAATCCCGGTTGTAGCCGGCACAGAGGCTATCACTGAGGCAACGGCTGAGCAGACAGGCTCTGCCGCGTCGCAAGCCTTACAACAGCAATTGGCAACCATGCCACGCTTTTATGCCCGTTTTGAGCAGCAGGTGTTTGATATGCAGCAGCAGTTGGTGCAGCAAGGAGAGGGTGAGCTGTGGCTGCAACAACCGGGTAAGTTTCGCTACCAAATGGAACTGCCGGAGCCTGTGTTGTTCGTTGGCGATGGGGAAACCCTATGGTATTACCATGAGCTGTTGGAGCAGGTGACCATTTACGATGCCAAGGCTGAGCTCGAGCGCACGCCTTTTACTTTATTAATGTCGAACGATGCCAGCTTATGGCAACAGTACCAGATCACACAGCTGGACGATGGTTACCGTATCCAGGCGGATGATCCAGCCAGCCCAGTGCAGTATTTGCAACTGCACTTTACCGCTACCGGCCTTACCAGCATGCAGGTGCTGGATTTAAACGGTCAGCGCAGCATGTTCCATTTTCAGCCACGGCCTGATGCGGGTTCGGACTTTGCTGCCGACTTGTTTCAGTTCCAACCGCCGGCTGATGTGGATATTGACGATCAAAGGTAATGCCCGGTGTCGACGCTGAACTTCGATTTTAGCGATGATATCAGGCCGCTCGCGGCAAGGCTTCGGCCTGAAACGCTGGCCGACTATGTGGGCCAGCAGCACTTGTTGGCGCCGGGTTTGCCGCTGCGCCAGGCCATTGAACAAGGTAAAGTATTCTCGCTGATCCTGTGGGGACCACCGGGCACCGGCAAAACCACGCTGGCAGAAATCATTGCCCGCCATGCCGATGCCGAGCTATGCAAATTATCGGCGGTCACCGCTGGCATCAAAGAAATTCGCGATGCCATCCAGCAAGCCAAAGAGCGCCAGCTGCAGTGGCAAAAGCGCACTTTGTTGTTTGTTGATGAGGTGCATCGCTTTAATAAAAGCCAGCAGGATGCGTTTTTACCACACATCGAAGATGGCACCATTGTATTTATCGGCGCTACCACTGAAAACCCATCCTTTGCCCTGAACAACGCGATTTTATCGCGTGCCCGGGTTTGTGTGCTTAATAAGCTCAGTGATGAAGAATTAAAGCCACTGATTGAGCGCGCTTTAACCGATAACGAGTTGGGCTTGGGTCGGCTGCAACTGACGTTGAGCGATGAAGCCGAAGCTTTATTGTTGCTGTTGGCCGGTGGTGATGCCCGTCAATTGCTGAACTTGCTGGAACTGATTGCTGAGTACAGCGCCGCATCCGGGCTGCAGCAGCCGGTGAGTGCCGAGCTGGTGCGTCAGCTGGTGCCGCGCAAGCTGCCAGGCTTTGATAATCAGGGCGATCAGTTTTACGACTTGATTTCAGCCTTTCATAAATCGGTGCGTGGCTCAGCACCCGATGCAGCTTTGTACTGGTACTGCCGTATTCTGGAAGGCGGCGGCGATCCGCTGTATGTCGCCAGGCGTTTGCTGGCGATAGCCAGTGAGGACATTGGTAATGCTGATCCCAGGGCGTTAACTCTGGCATTGAATGCCTGGGATACGTTTCAGCGGGTAGGCCCAGCTGAAGGCGAACGCGCCATTGCTCAGGCTGCGGTGTATCTGGCGCTGGCACCTAAAAGCAATGCTTTGTATTCGGCCTTTAAGCAAATGCGTCAGCTGGTGCGCGAGCAGCCGGATCATGCAGTGCCGCCTCATTTACGCAATGCGCCGACCAGGCTGATGAAAGAGCTCGGTTTTGGTGCAGAGTACCGCTATGCCCACAATGAAGAGGGGGCTTATGCCGCTGGTGAAAACTACCTGCCAGAAGCACTTTGCGATCTTCAAGTGTACCAGCCAACCGAGCGCGGTCTGGAAAAACAACTTGCTGAAAAAATGCGCTACTTGCAGCAATTGGATGCACAAAGTCCGAACAAACGCTATCGGCAATGATACACTATTGCCAGTTATTGTCTGATTGGCCTTAGAGGCCCTTTACCGGGAAGTTTGAACCCTTATGTTGGATGCAAAGTTTTTACGTGGCGACATCGCCCAAACCGCAGAACGCCTCGCCAGCCGTGGTTTTACACTGGATGTGGCTAGTTTAAGCCAGCTCGAGGAGCGTCGGCGCGAGCTGCAGGTACGGACTCAGGAGTTACAAAATCAGCGCAACAGCCGCTCCAAAGAGATTGGTCAGGCCAAAGCACGCGGTGAAGATATTGCCCCTTTGCTGCAGGAAGTCTCCGGACTTGGTGAGCAATTGGATACCGCCAAAACCGAGCTGGATCAGTTGCTGGCCGAGCTGGAACAGATCAGCCTGAGTATTCCCAATCTGCCGGACGACTCCGTGCCGGTTGGGGCAGATGAAGCAGCGAATGTCGAGGTGCGTCGTCACCTGGAGCCAACTTCATTTGAGTTCGAACCCAAAGATCATGTCGATTTAGGCGAAGCGCTGGATAAGGGCCTGGATTTTGAAAGTGCGGTCAAAGTATCCGGTTCACGCTTTGTGGTGATGCGTGGCCAGCTGGCGCGGCTGCATCGTGCACTGGCGCAGTTTATGCTGGATTTGCATACCAACGAGCATGGCTACACCGAAATGTACGTGCCTTACCTGGTCAACCATGACAGCCTTTACGGCACCGGCCAGTTGCCAAAATTTGGTGGTGACTTGTTCCATACCAAGCCTGCTACCGAAGAAGGTCAGGGCATGGCTTTGATCCCAACGGCGGAAGTGCCGCTGACCAATTTGGCGCGGGATACCATTTTTGACTTGGCTGAACTGCCGGTCAAAATGACCGCCCATACGCCGTGTTTTCGCAGCGAAGCCGGCTCGTATGGCCGGGATACCCGTGGCCTGATTCGCCAACATCAATTCGATAAAGTCGAGCTGGTGCAATTGGTGCACCCGGATCACTCGATGCAGGCGCTGGAAGACTTAACCAGCCATGCCGAGCGGGTGTTGCAGTTGTTGGAACTGCCTTACCGGGTGATGTTGCTTTGCACCGGTGATATGGGCTTTGGAGCCTGTAAAACTTACGATCTGGAAGTCTGGTTGCCGGCGCAACAAACCTACCGTGAGATCTCATCCTGCAGCAATATGGGTGACTTCCAGGCCCGCCGTATGCAGGCCCGGTTCCGGCTGGCGGAAGGCAAAAAGCCAGAGCTGCTGCATACCTTAAATGGCTCGGGTTTGGCCGTAGGGCGGACCTTGGTGGCGATTTTGGAGAACTACCAGCAAGCCGATGGTTCGATTCGGATACCAACGGTGCTGCAGCCTTATATGCAAGGGCAGGCAGTACTGAAGGCTAAAGGTCAGTAAGGGCCCAACCTGATGCCCGCCAAATCTGGCAACGAGCCTGGCAAAGATCCCGCGAAAAAGCCTGGCAAAGAGCCTGGCAAGGCAAGCAGTTCAAAGCGCCTGCAGCCAACCGCGCCGGATGTAAAAACACCAGCCCGGATCCGGCGCTGGTTGTACCGCTTGCTGTTGCTTGGGGTGGTATTGATAGCGGCCTTGTTTTTTCTTGAAGCGGTGCTTGGCATAGTGCGCGACAGCTTTTAAAGCGTCGCGACATGCGCTTGCGTGCCAGAAACGTTGAGTTGACTGGCTAGAGGCAGCGGGCGGGTTTGGGCAAGCCGGCAATGCGGGTGGCTTGCTTGGCCGGGCCATCCGGAAAGAGCAAAAACAGATATTTACTGCTGCCTTTTTCCGGGCCATAGTGCTGGGCCATCGCTTTGACCAATAGCCGGATGGCGGGAGAGGTTTGGTGTTGCTGATAAAAATCCCGTACAAAGTTCACTACTTCCCAATGCGCTTCAGTCAGTTCAATGCCTTCTTGGCTGGCAAAGTACTTAGCCAGCTCCTTGTTCCACAGCGATAAGTCTGCCAGATAACCGTGTTTATCCAGTGGGATAGATTGCCCATTCAGCATTAGTGCGGCCATAACACCACCTGTGAAGCTTGCGCGGCTAATTCCACCCAATCGCTATCGTCAATGGTTTGCCATGGCGCTTTCGCGTTGAGGCCGCGTGCGGTTAGATCCGTGGCCAGCACCCGCAAACGGCAGGGAAGCTCAGGCCAGGGAAGTGCCAGGCTGTAGCAGCCATCTTGCCGCAGTAACAACAGATCCTGTGGTGCTAATTGTGCTAGTAAGGATTGGGCTGGCAGCTCTGGGTAGATCCAGTGCACTAGTTTCATGGGGGCAAGTGTCATCGGAGCAAGCATCCTGTTAAAACGTAATTATTTGCCGGAAAAAAGCCAGCTGTTCAGTCATTTGCACTTTTGACAGCAGCGTGCATGGATAGCTTAGTTGCCTGGGTTCTGGCAGGTACAGAGCCAGGCTGTGCTGGCAGACCAAAGGCGCGGGCAACTCATACAGCTCGAATAAACCCAGCAGTTTACTGCAGTCTTTTAATTGCAGTGCACCTATATCAGCAGGTGCCTGCAGCAGGCAAACCGCCGGACCGCTCAACAGCAGCTGCACCGGGCTATCAACCGCTGCCAGTGCTAGCGTGTAGTCCAGTGCTTCACGGGCTGCACTGCTGTTGTAGGGGCTGCTTTGAAGCCAGATTAGAGTTGCCTGGCTCATCAGAATTGCACCAGTTTATCGCACTGACTTAGTCGCATCGCGTGTTCTGCCAGGCCCGCCAATTCATAGCCAGCGCCAAGCTGTGGTGGCTGTAGGGAAACGCCACGTTTTTCCGCTGCCGTGCTGCAAAACAGCAAAGGGATCCGTTGTTGTTGGCAAAAATCTGCCAGCAAAGCGGCGGCATTGGGCTCATCAGAGGGTAAGTCGATGGCGGCACTGGCTGCCAGTACTGCATCCTGGTACAAAAAGATGTGCTCCACCTGATGATTTGCTTGCACCGCTGCTTTGGCAAAACGCAGGCAGCTTTGAAAGGCCTGGCTGGCAAAAGGCGAATGGGTCAGCAGCAGGGCAAAAGTAGTCATCGTGGCCTCAAAAAAAAATGCCTCACACAAAGGAGGCATTTTACTGGAAAACAAGCCAACGACAAAGCGTCTGTGTCGGCTGTGATTTAATCGTTGTTCAGTACACCCAGCAGGCTTAGCAGGTGAACAAAAATATTAAAGATGTTCAGGTAAAGCGCTACGGTGGCACGAATGTAGTTGGTCTCACCGCCATGAATGATACGGCTGGTATCAAACAGAATCAGACCAGACATGATCAGAATCACGGCTGAACTGATGGCCAGAGACATGGCCGGAATTTGCAGGAACAAATTCGCCAGAATTGCCAGCAGCACTACAATCAGGCCAACAAACAGGAAGCCACCCATAAAGGAAAAGTCTTTGCGGGTAGTCAGGGCGTAGGCTGACAGGGAGAAGAAAATCACCGCGGTACCGGCTAAGGCCTGCATAATCAGGCTTGGGCCATTGGCCAGGCCCACGTAGTAATTCAGCATTGGGCCGAGTGAAGCG
Source organism: Alkalimonas cellulosilytica (assembly GCF_036325985.1). Classification (NCBI taxonomy): domain Bacteria; kingdom Pseudomonadati; phylum Pseudomonadota; class Gammaproteobacteria; genus Alkalimonas; species Alkalimonas cellulosilytica. Next base: position 7,792 of record NZ_JAUHLI010000030.1, on the reverse strand, counting down.
CCAAACAGGGCGGTGAAGGCAAAAACCCAGATAATGCCGCTGGCTTTATCGGCCTGCTTGTTCACAACAAACAGCAACACAAAACCGGCAATCATGCAGACCAAAGAGGCCATAGGCGAAATATTTAAAGCCATAGCAAAAACGGCAGCAATAGCACTGACTGCCAACGTCATGCCAAGCAAAAAATAGGTATTGCGAAGTACTTTGTTAATTTCTACACCACGGCTCACCGAGCTGATGGTTTGGGTTTCTCTGTAAGACATACAGGTCTCCTTGTACATTGGTTGCGTAATCAACAGAACCAGAACGTAGTTAATGCTTTGATAACTATCATACCTGCTAAGTTCCCGGAGCTCTAGTGATTCCGAAGCAAAACTGAGATAGAAAAACCAAATTGATGAAAAATTGGCTGGCTGAACCGAAGAATGATAAAAAGGACTTTTCTTTCAGCAGCAAACTGATTAGTATACGCCTCGCTGGAGGGATGGCAGAGCGGTTGAATGCACCGGTCTTGAAAACCGGCGTGGGTTAATAGCCCACCGAGAGTTCGAATCTCTCTCCCTCCGCCATTTTTACCGGTTGGCTAAGCCCGCTAAAAATGAAGTGTAGTTTAGCCCCCAGTACCGTATTGGGTTGTGCCGGAGGGATGGCAGAGCGGTTGAATGCACCGGTCTTGAAAACCGGCGTGGGTTAATAGCCCACCGAGAGTTCGAATCTCTCTCCCTCCGCCATTTTCCTGGGCTTTTTATGCCACCCTGTTGTTCACTCGTCCAAAGTTTTATTTCCATCTTGTCAATCAATCTGGCAGACTAAGCCCGCTTTGTATTATCGATTAAAATTTACTGCGCTAAGTGCAGTAACAAGTCGAGTTAATGGCTGTTCTCGACTAAGCTATACATATAACGAAAAACTAAACCAGTGAAGCGGAGAAGCAGCTTGATTAACGTACTTATTGTCGATGATCACGAGCTTGTTCGAACTGGCATCAGTCGCATTCTTAAGGACGAGCGTGGTATCAAGGTGATAGGCGAAGCTGGTACCGGCGAAGAAGCTCTGCAATTTTGTCGTCAACAGGAACCTGACGTGGTGTTGATGGATATGAATATGCCTGGCATGGGCGGCATGACGGCCACCAAACGGATTTTGCACTTTTGCCCGGATGTCAAAGTGCTGGCACTGTCGGTCACTTGCGAAGAACCGGTGCCTACCAAGGTGATGCAGCTGGGTGCTGCCGGTTTTATCTCGAAAAATGCGGCTCCTTCTGAAGTGATTTCGGCGATCCGTAAAGTGCACTCGGGTGTGCGCCATATTTCCGATGAAGTGGCGCAAAAGATGGCGCTGAGCAAGCTGAATCATCAGGGCCAGAACCCGTTCGATGAACTGTCGGATCGGGAACTGCAAATCATGCTGATGATCACCCGGGGCGAAAAGGTCAATGATATTGCAACCCAATTGAATGTTAGCGCTAAAACGGTGAACTCCTACCGCTACCGGATGTTTGAAAAGTTGGCCATCAACGGCGATGTGGAACTGACGCATCTGGCGCTGCGCCATGGCATGATCGATATTGCTAAGGCGTGATGCTTTGTGGTGATGAGCAAACCCGCGAAAGACCTGCGGACAGTTGATGATGTTTGACGCAAAAACCTTTATGCAGTCGGTACCCCAACAACCAGGGGTGTACCGAATGCTTAACGCCAAAGGCATCGTCATCTATGTTGGCAAAGCCAAAAATTTAAAGAAGCGGCTTAGCAGTTACTTCCGTGCTCAGGTTGACAGCATTAAAACCAGAGCCCTGGTGAGTCAGATAGCCCAAGTCGAATTGACGCTCACCCACAGCGAAACCGAAGCGCTGTTGCTGGAAAACAACCTGATCAAAGCGCACCGGCCGAAGTACAATATTCTGCTGCGTGATGATAAATCCTACCCCTACATTATTTTGACTGAGCATAAGCATCCCAGGTTGATGTCGCACCGCGGCGCCCGCTCGGTTAAAGGCCAGTATTTTGGCCCTTATCCCAATGCTGGCGCTGTTTGGCAAAGCCTGAAGCTGATGCAGAAAATTTTCCCTATTCGCCAGTGCGAAGACAGTTATTACCAGGCCCGCACCAGGCCTTGCCTGCAATACCAGCTTAAGCTGTGTTCAGCCCCTTGTGTCGGTAAAATTTCGGATGCGGAGTATCAGGAACAGGTGCGGCTGGCACGGTTGTTTTTAACCGGCAAAGATCAGCAGATCATCGCTGATCTGGTGCAGCAGATGGAGCAGGCCAGTCAGGATCTGGCTTTTGAAAAGGCAGCCCGGTTGCGTGATCAAATTCAGGCCCTGCGGCGGGTGCAGGAGCAACAGTCGGTCAGTGGCGATCACGAAGAGATGGATGTGATCGGTTTTTGTTTTATGCATGGTGTGGCTGCGGTGCATGTGCTGTTTATCCGCCAGCACAAGGTGATCGGCAGCAAAACCTATTTTCCCAAGTTGCCGGCCAATACCAATGAAGAAGAAATTTTGCCGGCTTTTCTGATGCAATTTTATTTGCAGCGCATGGGTGGCCAGCAAGTACCCAAAGATATTGTCCTTAGTCAGCTGCCAGAGGGGATGCAGGCATTGCAAACGGCCATCTCTGAGCTGGCCGGACGTAAAGTGCGATTGAATTCAGCGCAGCGTGGTGAAAAAGCACGTTACCTTGAGTTAGCCAGTAAAAATGCCCGTATTGCTTGCGATGGTAAAATAAGCCAGAGCCAGAAAGTCGGGCTGGGCTATCAGGCACTCAGCGAATTGTTTCAGCCCAAAGCTGCTATCCGTCAGATGGAGTGTTTTGATATCAGCCATACCATGGGGCAGGAGACCATCGCCTCCTGCGTGGTGTTTGATGATAAAGGGGCCAATAAAACCCTGTACCGGCGTTATAATGTAAAAGGGATCACGGCTGGTGATGACTATGCCGCGATGGATTTTGCGCTGCAAAAGCGCTACGGCAAGTTGACGGATGAAAGCCTGCTGCCCGATCTGGTGGTGATTGATGGCGGCAAAGGCCAGTTGCAGCGGGCGATTGACTTCTTCAGCAGTACCCGCTTTGATCGGCTGCCACTGCTGATGGGGGTTGCCAAAGGCGAAGGACGAAAGCCAGGGCTTGAAACTCTATTGATCCCGGGCCAGCCGGACATCCATTTGCCGGTTGAGCATCCGGCATTGCATTTGATCCAACAGATACGGGACGAGGCGCACCGTTTTGCCATTACCGGACATCGCAATAAGCGCGGCAAAACATTACTGAAAAGTCCGCTGGAGCAAATCTCAGGCATAGGCCCGAAACGGCGTCAGGCGTTACTGCAGTATTTAGGGGGCTTGCAAGGGGTGCAGCAGGCCAGTGTCGAAGAATTGAGCAAAGTGCCTGGAATTTCCCGGCATCAAGCCGAAACCATTTACCAGCAGCTGCATAGCAAGTAGCATAGGATGAATTCTGCAATGAGATGTCGTGCATGATCAATATTCCCAATCTTTTGACGCTGTTTCGCCTGCTGTTGATCCCAGTGTTTTTATGGCTTTTTTATTCCGGGCTCGAAACTGCGAAATTCTGGGCGGCGCTGGTGTTCGTACTAGCAGCCATTACCGATGCGCTGGATGGCTACCTGGCCAGAAAGCTGGAGCAATCCACCCCCTTTGGGGCCTTTTTGGACCCGGTAGCCGATAAGGTGATGGTAGTCATGGCGCTGGTGCTGGTAACAGTGGACTTGCAAACACTGTGGATGACGATACCGGCACTGATTATGATCAGCCGGGAAATCATTATTTCTGCGCTTCGGGAATGGATGGCGGGCCTGGGCCGCCGTGCCAGTGTAGCGGTATCGGGCAGCGGTAAGCTTAAAACCATTTTTCAGATGGTGGCGTTGATTGGCCTGATCTGGCAGCCGGCCGCTGCCTGGTTAAGCTGGGTGATGCCGCTGAGCTGGGGGTTACTCTACATCGCAACCTTGCTTACTTTTACTTCCATGGTGCAGTATGTCTATGCCTCCAGAAACGACTTTGGCAGCGAGCCGCAGTAGGGTGCCAGCCAGGCAGCTAAAAAAATAAGCAGTCGATCAACAATGTGACAATTTGTTGTTGACTGACTGCTTGAAACCAGTAGAATGCGTCACGTGCTCAGGCACATGTGCAGGACAACGCGAGTTTAGCTCAGCTGGTAGAGCGCGACCTTGCCAAGGTCGAGGTCACGAGTTCGAACCTCGTAACTCGCTCCAATTTACATAGCGTAAATCCTCACAGTTGGCGGGTTGGCAGAGTGGCCATGCAGCGGATTGCAAATCCGTCCACCTCGGTTCGACTCCGGGACCCGCCTCCATTGTTTGATGAACAAACTGATACAAAACGTTGTCTGCCCGGGTGGTGAAATCGGTAGACACAAGGGATTTAAAATCCCTCGGGGGAAACCCCGTGCCGGTTCAAGTCCGGCCCCGGGCACCATAACTCTAAGATTTGTAAGAGTTTTTTTTCAAAGTTGGATTGGCATCCAACGGCGTGGAACGTCAATGTGCTTTCTATGTGCAGTAAAAATGCGAGTATAGCTCAGCTGGTAGAGCGCGACCTTGCCAAGGTCGAGGTCACGAGTTCGAACCTCGTTACTCGCTCCAATCTCCCAATCCCCCGTTTTAACCCGCCTCTAAGGCGTTTTAATCAACAATCTGACATTTCCTCAACACGCAGACTAATCCGGCCTTTATCAAGCTAATTTTTGGCTAGCCCCTTGTGCTGGTACTTTGTGGCACTATGATCTAACTATGCCTTCCCCGGTCCATATCCGGTCATTTGCTTTGTGATTTCAGTTGGTAACGGCTGAGCTCTGGTCACGAAGGCGAGTTTGCTGGTAAAGTGGGTTTTGCATTGTTTGTTGCGAGTGTTGAAGGGGCTTCAGTCAGGTCTTCCTGTCTTTGTCCGGTCTTGCGCTTGCGGTGAAGGTAACCTTAATTACAATCAGCGACCGAACTGATTGAAATATATTTGGAAAAGAATGAGATCACCAAAAACAGTGAAGGCTTTGGAAGAGCTTGGACGTGTTCGTCTGTCTGATTCCTTCTTTATGCGGGATTTTTTGCATTCAGAGATATCGCAAATTGAAGGGATACCTAATATTCCTGATTTTCCAGACGTAGCGATTGAGGCAGGGAAAAACTTGTGTCAAAAGGTGCTGGAACCAATTCAAAGCCAGTTTGGGCGGGTTAGCATTCGCTCTGCTTACCGTTCACCGGCAGTGAATGCTAAAGGTGCTGAAAACGGCAATCAATACAATTGTGCTCGAAATGAAGCTAATTACGCCGGTCACATTTGGGATTATCGTGATGAAGATGGGTTTATGGGGGCCACGGCATGTATAGTGGTAAACCGGTTTATCCCATATTTCGAAGAGACTGGTCATTGGCAAGCATTGGCCTGGTGGATACATGATCATATCCCGGAATACTCTTCAATGAACTTTTTTCCGACGCTAGCTGCGTTTAATCTGTCTTGGCATGAACAACCAAAGAAGGTGATTAAAAGTCATATTCCGGGCTCTAAAGGCATTTTGACCAAGCCTGGCATGGACAATTTCTCTGGTGATCATTCAAGTGAGTATCTGCGCTTAATTAAGTTTGTTCGATAAGTGCTATTTTGAAAGTAACGGTAAAAGTTTTAATTGGGACTCTATGAGATTTTCGTCTTTTTTTTGCATCGTATATTTTGTTGGTTTTGCAACTTCAGTAGCTGCTATTGACTTTGATGTGCGATTTGTTGACCCTCCAGGGCAAGGGTTTCATAGTACTGAGCCTTTTTCAGGGCATGGTGGGAATCAGGCAACCACACTGGGGGAAGCGCGTAAAAACGTTTTGTTTCGTGCGGTGGATATGGTGAGATCTCAGGTGTATGGTAGCGGGACTATTGTTTGGGAAGTTCAATTTCAAGAAATTGAAGGTTATGGTGCCTTAACTTTGGGTCCCTCATTCTCTGAGTTGACCCATTTACCATCAAGTGATGAAAACATTTCTGGCTTTGATTTTGAAGTCGGTCGTCATTACCCATCTACATTAATGTTAGCTTTAACCAATAAACAACGTTCTTTTGGTGATGAAAATGATGCAGATGCTGAAACCCTATTTTCAGAATATGGTAGCTATTACGGTTATGATGCAGATGATGTAAGGCATAGTTTTTTGGCTGTTGTACTTCACGAGTTGGTTCATGTTTTAGGCTTTACTGACTTAAAGTGTTTAACCAACTGTATTCCTGAACCATCAAGCCAAAAAACACACTTCTCCCGTTTGGTTTATGGCGAGAGTAACCCTGTAGATGAGATGAGCATTGACGAAATGCTTCCATTTTATGTATCGGGTAACAAGTTGTGGTTTAAAGGCTCTGAAGCTACAAAACAGGCTGCTGTATCGAATCTTACTGGTGGGCATACGGATGGTAAACTTCATCTTCACGCCGAGCTCCCATATACTGGGCAAAATGGCAGTCACTTTGCACCGCATATGTACCCTGCCCAGTTAATGTATTCTGCAGGTGCTAATACAACTGAGTTCGGCATGGCTGCTTATGTCCTGTGTGATATTGGCTGGTGTGCTGGCACAGGTAAGGTACAAGATCTTGCGGTTATGCTGGAACTTGATCCAGGATTCTCAAATGAGCCTACCACAGTCACAGGGTACTTATTAAACTCCAGCAATTCTTTGCTACGCAAACCAGAATTGGAGCTGAATATTCCAGCTAATATTGAGTTGTCAAATTTACCTACTGACTGTTCGCTAAATCAAACACTGTTACGCTGCTCTTATGATAGTATAACCGAAGGGCAAAAGCAGGAATTCAGTTTTACACTGACCGCAGCAAGTGGCACATACCACCTATATGGAAGGGCTTATGCCAGAGATTATATAGTTGATCCTAATGGTGCCAATAATATTATTGATATCACTTTTGATATTACTGAGCGCTTACCTTTAACGCTAAGCGTAGGCTCTGATTTAGAAGTTGCCCCGAATGCTGAAGTAACACTAACTGCAACAGCTAGTGGCGGTACAAGTCCATATCAGTATGAGTGGCAGCAGTTGTCCGGACCGGAAGTTAGTCTTGAACTAAACGACAATACTGCAAGATTTAGAGCGCCAAGCGTATCTACAACAACTGAATTAGTGTTCAGAGGTCAAGTAAGTGATGGTCAAAACACACAGACCGATGAACTCAAAGTTACTGTTATTGTCCCGGTTACGCCGATTGAGAGTGAACAAAAATCGTCCGCTGGAGCCTTCAGCAGCCTATCAATTCTATTACTTGGCTTTTTTGTGGTTTTTACGAGACGAAAAAGAAGCATGCATTATCGTTGACGATCTTGCTATTGCTCTTCGTTCGTTCAGTGCATGAAAAGCTGAAAGTGTTTGTACCTTTTTAGGTCAGGCACCAGATAAGCTTTGTGTTGATTTTCGAATATGTGTAGTTCATGTGCAATGTTGCAGCAAATGTTGACCATTTCGGGCCAATCTAGCGACCTTACTCAAGGCTAAAATGAGCACAAACCTAAACAGCATGAGTTGTGTAAGCGTTTTAAAATCCCTCGAGGGAAACCTCGTGCCGGTTCAAGTCCGGCCCCGGGCACCATTTACTGCAACCTGAGCAGTAAATCAGATACGCGAGTTTAGCTCAGCTGGTAGAGCGCGACCTTGCCAAGGTCGAGGTCACGAGTTCGAACCTCGTAACTCGCTCCAAATTCTAAGAAAAAGCAGCCTAATGGCTGCTTCAGATTACTGACAAACCCCTGACAGAGCT
>NZ_JAUHLI010000029.1:0-18159 GCF_036325985.1 Alkalimonas cellulosilytica | reverse complement strand
TTTGCCCTGAATTTGCCATTCGACAAATTCAAACACTTGTTTGAAAGCTGTCATTGTGAGAAGCTGGGGAACAGATCCGTCCAGTTAGGAGTGACCCATGAGTAGTCAGTACCAAGCCCCACTCAGTGATATGGCCTTTCAATTATTCGATGTCTGGCAAGTGCAGCAGCACTGGCAACAGGTGCCAGCGTTGGCTGAGCAATTGGAGCCAGAAACCGCCCATGCCATTTTGCAGGAAGCAGCCAAGATTTGTGAGCAACAAATCGCACCACTAAGCCAGCTGGCCGATCAAACGGGTGTCCGGTTAGAGCAGGGGGAAGTCAGTACCCCAGAGCACTACAAAGCCTGTTACCAGGCCTGGTGCGAAGGCGGCTGGGCAGGCTTTAGCGGCGATCCCGAATACGGTGGTATGGGCATGCCCAAAGTGTTGTCGATGATGCTCGATGAAATGATGTGCAGCGCCGATATTGCTTTTTCACTCTACCCAGGTCTGACCGCGGGTGCCTGTGTCACCTTGCAACAGTATGGCAGTGATGAAGTAAAAGAATTGTACCTGCCAAAGCTCTACACTGGCGAATGGTCGGCCACCATGTGCCTGACCGAAAGCCATGCTGGCTCGGATCTGGGCCTGATGCGCACCAAAGCTGAGCCGCAGGCCGATGGCAGTTACCGCATTAGCGGCAGTAAAATATTTATCACCGCCGGCGAACATGATTTAACCAATAACATCATTCATCTGGTACTGGCCAAGCTGCCGGATGCCCCAGCGGGTAGCCGTGGTATTTCACTTTTTATTGTGCCGAAGTTTATGCCTGATGCTGCCGGTAACCCGGGGCAGCGTAATGCCCTTCACTGTGGCTCCATCGAACATAAGATGGGTATACATGCCTCCGCAACTTGCGTGATGAACTTTGATGGGGCAGTTGGTTACTTGCTGGGTGAGCCGCATAAAGGCCTGGCAGCGATGTTTACCATGATGAATTACGAGCGCCTGGCTATGGGCAGTCAGGGGCTGGGGGCCGCCGAGCGTGCCTGGCAAAATGCCCTGGCCTATGCCAATGACCGTCTGCAGGGGCGTATTAGTGAGCGTGATGCAAACAAGGCCGAGCCTATTATCCGCCATCCGGATGTACAGCGTATGCTTCATACCATACAGTCGCTGAATGAAGCAGGCCGCAGTTTTTCTACCTGGGTCGCGTTGCAGCTGGATAAGGCGAAATACAGTGGTGATGTGAAGGGGCTGCAGCTTGCTAACTTACTGACGCCTATCGCCAAGGCCTTTATGACTGATCTGGGTCTCGAGTGTACGGTGCAGGCACAGCAGGTGTTTGGCGGCCATGGTTACATCAAAGAGTGGGGCATGGAGCAATTAGTGCGGGATGTGCGCATTGCGCAAATTTATGAAGGCACCAATGGCATCCAGGCGGCAGACTTTATGCTACGCAAAGTCGCTGGTGATAACGGCGCTGTGTTATTGGCATTGTTTGCTGAGATTGAACAGTGGCTGGACCCTTCCAATTCACTGCACCAGCAATTGGCCGACTATCTGCAAAGAACCAGAACCTTGACGGAGTCATTGCTGCAACGAGCTGCAACGAACAAAGCACTGTTGCCTGACTTTGCTTACGAGTTTATGACACTGAATGGTTACCTGCTGTACGGCTATATGTGGCTTAAACAAGTTGATGCCTTACAGCGAGCTGAGCTTGCTGTTGAAACAAAACTGCAAAAAAAGCAGATGGCAGACTTCTATTTCAAACGAATATTGCCACGTGCAGAGGCATTGCTGTTGATTATGCAGGAATGAAGAAGCAAAAAATTTACAATAAAGGCGCATTAAAGCGCTTTTATTGTATGATAGGCCTCAGTCGAGGTGTTTAGGGGAAGGTATGCGTTATCTGGTGGTTTTGATCTTGCTAATGGTTAGCATGCCTGTGTTGGCAATGGATGCCCTTGATAAACGAATGAAAGAAGAAGATTGGGATAACTACTCCCCCTTTACCTTACTACCACATCGTAATAATTTTCTGCAGCCATTGAGCTATGCCAAAGGGCTGCGGGAAACTATCAATCGGGATGGTGATAGCGCGCCGATGGAACGGTTCGAAACCAAGTTTCAGCTTAGCCTGAAAACACCATTATGGAGCCGGGTGTATCAGGACAAAGGCTATCTTTTTTTTGCATTTACCCAACAAGCCTATTGGCAGTCTTACAACAGTGCAGTGTCGTCACCATTTCGTGAAACCAATTATGAACCAGAGTTGATTCTGGCATTTCCTCACTTTCTTGGGGTTGACCAGGCTGCAAGTCGTATCGTGAGCGTCAGTTTATCGCATCAGTCCAATGGACGTGCTGGCGATTTATCCCGCAGTTGGAATCGTCTGAAACTCAATTGGGTGGGTTCGATTGGCGATGTCTTTGTCAGTGTCACGCCCTGGTACCGCTTCCCGGAAAAAGCCAAAAGGTTTGAGGGGGACCCGAAAGGCGACGATAATCCAGATATCAGTCATTACATGGGCTATTTTGAAATTGCTGCCGCGTACAAAAACCAAAGTGAAACCTATCGTCTTATGGTAAGAAATAATTTAAAGAGCGATAACAAAGGCGCTTTACAGTTTTCTTATTCCAGACCGATGAATAAATACTTGCGCTGGTACGTGTCCTTTTTTACCGGTTACGGTGATAGCATGATTGATTACAACCGGCCTGTCACCCGCTTCGGTTTGGGCTTTGAACTGAACGATGTGATTTAACGTGCGCAAAACATAGAAATCGCTTGAGTTTTCACCGCAATTCTATATAATGCGCGTCCGACCTTGTATTAGGTAGGTACGGTAAGAGGCAACTCTTACCCCGACAATGCTCCCGATTGGGGAGCAACTGTACTTCGCTGCAAAGGCTCACTCCATTTAGGAGTTGTGCTTTTGTTATTTTTTGCTCTTTTTGCTCTTTGAGGCTTTGATTTATGAGTAATCAAAGGATACGTATCCGCCTGAAAGCGTTCGATCACCGTTTGATCGATCAGTCAACTTTAGAAATCGTTGACACAGCCAAGCGTACCGGTGCCCAGGTTCGTGGTCCAATTCCACTGCCAACTCGCCAGGAACGTTTTACTGTCTTGATTTCTCCTCACGTCAATAAAGATGCACGTGATCAGTACGAAATCCGTACCCACAAGCGTCTGATCGATATCGTAGAGCCAACGGATAAAACCGTAGATGCTCTGATGCGATTGGATCTGCCTGCTGGTGTTGACGTTCAAATCAGCCTGGGCTGACAAGACAGGTTTTAAGAGAGGTTTAGGAAATGGCTATCGGTTTAGTCGGTCGTAAAGTAGGAATGACCCGCATCTTCACTGAAGATGGCGTCTCTATTCCTGTTACCGTAATCGAAGCGACACCAAATCGCGTCACTGCTGTTAAGTCTGAAGAGACTGATGGCTACAGCGCGTTGCAAGTGACTGCTGGTACTGTGAAGGCAAGCCGCCTGAGCAAGCCAGAAGCTGGTCACTTTGCTAAAGTCGGTGTTGAAGCTGGTCGTGGTCTGTGGGAATTCCGTCTGGCAGACAATGAAAGCAGCGACATCCAGGTGGGTAGCGAGATTACTGTTGAAATTTTCGCAGAAACCAAGAAAGTTGATGTGGTTGGCACATCAAAAGGTAAAGGTTTCGCTGGTGGCGTTAAACGCTGGAACTTCCGTACTCAGGATGCTACGCACGGTAACTCTTTGTCACACCGTGCACCAGGTTCGATTGGTCAAAACCAATCACCAGGTAAAGTATTTAAAGGTAAGAAGATGGCCGGTCACATGGGCGCTGAGCGCGTGACTGTTCAATCTCTGGAAGTGGTCCGTGTGGATGCTGAGCGTAACATCCTGCTGGTAAAAGGTGCTGTACCTGGCGCCATCGGCGGCGATGTGATCGTGAAGCCTGCGGTCAAAAGCTAACGTCTGGGGAGATAAGTGATGGAATTAGCATTACGGGACGCAAAAGGCGTTCTTGAAGTTTCCGAAGCGACCTTTGGACGTGAGTTTAACGAGGCACTGGTTCACCAGGTCGTTGTTGCGTATGCAGCTGGCGCCCGTCAGGGAAGCCGTGCTCAGAAGACGCGTTCAGAAGTTCGTGGTGGCGGCAAGAAGCCATGGCGTCAAAAAGGTACTGGCCGTGCACGTGCCGGTACAATCCGCAGCCCTATCTGGCGCAGCGGTGGTGTGACTTTTGCGGCTAAGCCACAAGATCACAGCCAGAAAGTAAATCGTAAAATGTACCGTGGTGCCATCAGAAGCATTCTGTCTGAACTGGTACGTCAGGAACGTTTGATTGTGGTTGAAAACTTCACCGTTGAAACGCCTAAGACCAAAGAACTGGTTGGCAAGCTGAAAGCGATGGAGCTGAAAGATGTGCTGATCGTCACCAACGACGTTGATGAGAACTTGTTCTTATCTGCACGCAACCTGTACAAGGTTGATGTGCGCGACGTGCACGGTATTGATCCAGCAAGTCTGATTGCCTTTGATAAAGTGCTGATGACAGCTGCTGCGGTGAAACAACTTGAGGAGCTGTTAGCATGATGCGCGAAGAACGTTTGCTGAAAGTAATTCTTGCTCCGCATGTATCTGAAAAGAGCACCATTGCGGCAGAAAACTTCAACACCGTCGTTTTCAAAGTAGCCACTACTGCCACCAAAGCCGATATCAAAGCAGCTGTACAAAAGCTGTTTGATGTCGAAGTCACTGCAGTAAACACGGTCAACGTGAAGGGTAAAACCAAGCGTACCGGTTTGCGCGTGGGCAAGCGTAGCGACTGGAAAAAGGCCTACGTCACCCTGAAAGAAGGCAGCGAAATCGATTTCGTTGGCGGCGCTGAGTAAGAAGAGGAGTTAGGAAATGGCACTTGTAAAGTGTAAACCTACATCACCAGGTCGTCGCCACGTCATCAAAGTGGTTAACCCGGACCTGTACAAAGGCAAGCCGTATGCGCCTTTGTTAGAGAAGAAAAGCAAGACTGGTGGTCGTAACAACAATGGTCGCATTACTACGCGTCACATTGGTGGTGGCCATAAGCAACATTACCGTCTGGTTGATTTCAAGCGCACCAAAGATGGCATTCCTGCCAAAGTTGAGCGCCTGGAATACGATCCGAACCGTACTGCCAACATCGCCCTGGTGCTGTATGCAGATGGTGAGCGTCGTTACATCCTGGCACCAAAAGGCATGAAAGCGGGTGATACCGTGCAGTCAGGTGTTGATGCACCTATTAAAGCAGGCAACACCCTGCCGATGCGCAATATCCCGGTTGGTCAGGTAGTGCACAATGTGGAAATGAAGCCAGGTAAGGGCGGCCAGATGGCTCGTTCAGCCGGTGCCTTCATCCAGATTATCGCGCGTGATGGTGCTTACGTATTGCTGCGTTTACGCAGTGGTGAAACACGTAAAGTACTGGCTGACTGCCGTGCAACCATCGGTGAGATCGGTAATGCGGAGCACATGCTGCGTCAATACGGTAAAGCGGGTGCAACGCGCTGGCGCGGTGTTCGTCCTACTGTACGTGGTGTGGTAATGAACCCTGTTGATCACCCACACGGTGGTGGTGAAGGCCGTACCTCTGGTGGCCGTCACCCAGTAACACCATGGGGCGTACCGACCAAAGGGTACAAGACTCGTTCAAACAAGCGTACTGATAAACTTATCGTACGTCGTCGTGATAAATAATTTGTGAGGAATTGCCATGCCACGTTCTCTCAAGAAAGGTCCATTTATCGACCTTCACTTGCTGAAGAAGGTAGAGAAAGCGTTGGAAAGCGGTGACAAGAAGCCTATTAAGACTTGGAGCCGTCGTTCAATGATCATACCTGATATGATCGGATTGACCATCGCTGTCCATAATGGTCGTCAACATGTACCTGTGTTTGTCTCTGAAGAGATGGTAGGTCACAAGCTGGGCGAATTTGCCCCAACTCGTACTTATCGTGGTCATGCGGCAGACAAAAAGGCCAAAAAACGCTAAGGGGTGAATCATGCAAGCATTAGCTAAACACAAATTTGCCCGTTCTTCTGCGCAGAAAACTCGTCTGGTTGCTGATCAGATCCGCGGACTGCCAGTAGATAAGGCGTTGGATATCCTGACGTACAGCCCGAAAAAAGCTGCACATCTGGTGAAAAATGTCCTTTTATCAGCCGTAGCCAACGCAGAGCACAACGAAGGTGCTGACATTGATACGTTGAAAGTGAAAACCATCTTTGTAGATGAAGCACCTTCGATGAAACGTATCAAGCCACGCGCTAAAGGCCGTGCTGACCGTATCGTCAAGCGTACCAGTCACATTACTGTGATCGTAGCTGATAACTAGGAGTGAGAAATGGGACAGAAAGTACATCCTAACGGGATTCGCCTAGGTATCACTAAGCCTTGGAGCTCGACCTGGTTCGCGAATTCGAAAGACTTTCCGGACTTCCTGAATGGTGATTTCAAGGTACGTCAGTACCTGACCAAAGAACTGAAATCAGCTTCTGTAAGCCGGATTGATATCGAGCGTCCAGCCAAGAGCATTCGTGTGACTATTCACACGGCTCGTCCAGGCATCGTGATCGGTAAAAAAGGTGAAGATGTTGAAAAACTGCGCAAGCGCGTCGCAGCCATTGCTGGCGTACCTGCTCAGATCAATATCTCTGAGATTCGTAAACCTGAGCTGGATGCCAAACTGGTTGCTGACAACATCAGCAGTCAGCTGGAGCGTCGTGTTATGTTCCGTCGTGCGATGAAGCGTGCGGTACAAAATGCTATGCGCACAGGCGCTAAAGGCATCAAGGTTGAAGTAAGCGGCCGTTTGGGCGGTGCAGAAATTGCCCGTACCGAGTGGTACCGTGAAGGTCGTGTACCCCTGCATACATTGCGTGCGGACATTGACTATTCAACCTCTGAAGCATTAACCACTTACGGTATCATTGGTGTGAAAGTGTGGATCTTTAAAGGAGAAATCCTGGGCCACTTGCCTTTGGCAAACAGCAACACCAACAACACGAATCAGCCTAAAGCGCCGAAGAAAGCTGCCGGCCGTAAAGGTAAGTAGGGGTATTGAGCGATGTTGCAACCAAAACGAACTAAATTTCGTAAAGTGCATAAAGGCCGTAACCGTGGCCTGTCGCAAGTAGGCGACAAGGTCAGCTTTGGTACCTATGCACTGAAATCTGTTGAGCGCGGTCAAATGACTTCGCGTCAAATCGAAGCTGCCCGTCGTGCGATGACTCGTGCGGTGAAGCGTGTGGGTAAAATCTGGATCCGTGTGTTCCCAGACAAACCAATCACCACCAAGCCGCTGGAAGTGCGGATGGGTAGCGGTAAGGGTTCTGTGGATTACTGGGTATGCCAAATCAAACCTGGCAAAGTCCTGTATGAAATGGATGGCGTATCGGAAGAGCTTGCTCGCCATGCGTTCTCCCTGGCCGCAGCGAAGCTTCCATTTAAGACCACCTTTGTTACGCGGACGGTAATGTAATGAAAGCGAGCGAACTGAAAGCAAAAAGCGTTGAAGAGTTGAACGCTGAACTCCTGAGCTTACTGCGTGAGCAATTTAATTTGCGCATGCAGGCCAGCACAGGTCAACTGGCTCAGACTCATCTGCTGAAGAACGTACGTCGCGATATCGCGCGTGTAAAGACAATCTTGACTGAGAAGGCAGGTGCGTAATGAGTGAACAAAACACCCGTACACTGCAAGGTAAAGTGGTTAGCGACAAAATGGATAAGTCCATTGTTGTAGCCATCGAGCGTCAGGTGAAGCACCCGATCTACGGGAAATTCATCAAGCGCACGACCAAATTGCACGTTCATGATGAAACCAACCAGTGCAAAGCAGGCGATATCGTCACGATCCGTGAGTGTCGCCCACTGTCCAAGACCAAGTCCTGGACGCTGGTGAACGTCGTAGAATCTGCATCCTAAGCAGGGTGAAGATAGAAGCGGCCCGCTAAGGGCCGCTTTTTTTATTGGATAACTACCACTTTAACCAAAGTGCTGTTATAATCACGCGCCCCTCGTCTATGAGGGGAATTTCTATTTGTAGCAGCTTGGCCCGATAAGGGCTAATTAAGTGGATAACGGAGCACTAAGATGATCCAGATGCAATCTATGCTGGATGTCGCTGATAACAGCGGCGCTCGCAGCGTAATGTGTATTAAGGTCTTAGGTGGTTCTCACCGCCGCTATGCTGCAATTGGTGATGTCATCAAAGTTACTGTGAAAGAAGCAATTCCTCGCGGTAAGGTAAAAAAAGGTGACGTACTGAATGCAGTGGTGGTGCGGACGCGGAAAGGCGTACGTCGTCAGGACGGGTCATTAATCCGTTTTGATCGCAATGCAGCGGTGTTATTGAACACCAAGCTGGAACCGATCGGTACACGTATCTTCGGACCTGTGACACGTGAACTTCGTGGCGATAAGTTTATGAAGATCGTGTCTCTGGCACCAGAAGTACTGTAAGGAGTCACCATGGCAACTAAAATCCGTCGTGATGACGAGGTAATTGTTCTTGCTGGCAAGGACAAAGGTAAAACCGGTAAAGTCACCAAAGTATTATTGGATGAAAACCGTGTTTATGTTTCAGGCGTGAACCTGGTGAAAAAACACCAGAAGCCAGTTCCTGCATTAAACCAGGCTGGTGGTATCGTCGAGAAAGAAGCCTCGATTCACGTATCAAACGTAGCGATTGTCAATCCGAAAACCGGAAAGGCAGATCGTGTTGGTTTCCGTTTTGAAGAAGGCAAGAAAGTTCGCTTCTTCAAATCGAATAATGAAGTAATCTAATTGCTATTGGAGTAATACGATGGCGAAACTGCATGAAATTTACAAAGACACCGTAGTTCCTGAACTGATGAAACAGTTCGGCTACACCAGCGTCATGCAAGTCCCTCGGATTGAAAAAATCACACTCAATATGGGTGTGGGTGAAGCAGTTGCTGATAAAAAAATTCTGGAAAACGCGGTGGCAGATTTAACTGCTATTGCTGGCCAGAAGCCGCTTATCACTAAAGCGCGCAAATCAGTTGCCGGTTTCAAAATCCGTGAAGGCTACCCTATTGGCGCAAAAGTCACTCTGCGTGGCGAGCGTATGTGGGATTTCCTGGAGCGTTTGGTATCCATTGCGATTCCACGTATCCGTGACTTCCGCGGAATTAACCCTAAGTCTTTTGACGGCCGTGGGAATTTTAGCATGGGCGTGCGTGAGCAAATCATCTTCCCAGAAGTTGACTACGACAAAGTCGACGCAGTACGTGGTTTGGATATTACCATCACCACATCTGCTGCTTCTGATGATGAAGGCCGTGCATTGCTTTCTGCATTTAACTTCCCATTCAAGAAATAAGGTGTAGGGTTATGGCAAAAAATTCAATGAAAGCACGTGAAGAAAAGCGTGCAAAGCTGGCAGCCAAATACGCTGAAAAGCGTCACGCACTGAAAGATCTGATTGCAAACCCTACTACGTCTGATGAAGACCGTTGGGCTGCAGTTCTGCAACTGCAATCGTTACCGCGTGATTCAAGCCCGTCCCGTCAACGTAACCGTTGCCGCGTGACTGGTCGTCCGCATGGGTACCTGCGCAAGTTCGGCATGAGCCGGATCAAAGTCCGTGAAGCGGCAATGCGCGGTGAAATTCCTGGCCTTCGCAAGGCTAGCTGGTAAGAATCACGGGAGTAACGAGCTATGAGTTTACAAGATCCAGTAGCGGATATGTTTACTCGCATCCGCAACGGCCAGTCGGCTAATAAAGTTGCGGTAAAAATGCCTTCTTCAAAACTGAAGATTGCAATTGCGAATGTATTGAAGAGTGAAGGTTACATCGAAGATTTCGCTGTAGCACAAGATGGCAAGCCTGAACTGGAAGTTACTTTAAAGTATTTTCAGGGCAAGCCTGTAATTGAAACCATCGATCGTGTTAGCCGTCCAGGTCTGCGTATTTACAAGAAACGCGACGAATTACCGAAGGTAATGGGTGGTTTGGGTGTTGCTATTGTATCAACATCTAAAGGGCTGATGACTGACCGTGCTGCGCGCAAGGTCGGGATCGGTGGCGAAATCATCGGCTACGTAGCGTAACGGAGGGGTAATCTATGTCTCGTGTAGCAAAAGCCCCCATTGCTATCCCAGCTGGTGTTCAGGTTAGTCTGAATGGCCAGACAGTAGCAGTCAAGGGTAAAAACGGCGAGTTGACAGTTGATGTCAATCCAGCGGTTGAAATTGTAATTGACGGTGATGTGGTTCGCACCACACCACGTGAAGGTTTCGCTAACGCTATCGCACAAGCAGGTACTGCCCGCGCTCTGATCAACAACCTGGTGGCTGGTGTCACTGAAGGTTTCACGCGTAAGCTGGAACTGGTGGGTGTTGGTTATCGTGCCAAAACCGAAGGCAAAGTACTGAACATGAACCTGGGTTTCTCTCACCCGATCAACTTCGCAATTCCGGAAGGGATCACCATTGAGACACCTAGCCAAACTGAAGTCCTGGTAAAAGGCAGTGACAAGCAGTTGGTCGGTCAGGTTGCTGCGAACATCCGCGCGTATCGTAAGCCAGAGCCATACAAAGGCAAAGGTGTACGTTATGCTGATGAAAACGTGCGTCGCAAAGAAGCCAAGAAAAAGTAGGGTAGGAAGATGGATAAGAAACTTGCTCGTCTGCGTCGTGCCAAGCGTGTACGCAGAACTATTATCGAACAAGGGGCGAATCGCCTGGTTGTGCACCGTACGCCACGTCACATCTATGCCCAGCTGATCGCACCTAATGCTGAAGTGATCGCGGCTGCGTCCTCTGTTGAGAACGCCATCCGTGAATCGTTAAAGTACACTGGTAACGTCGATGCAGCAGCCGCTGTAGGTAAAGCTGTCGCTGAGCGTGCAGTAGCCAAAGGCGTAACCGCTTGTGCTTTTGATCGTAGCGGCTTCCGGTATCATGGTCGCGTGAAAGCTTTAGCAGACGCGGCGCGTGAAGCCGGTCTTCAGTTCTAGGAGTAGCACATGGCTAACGAAGAAGTGAAACAACAATCTGATTTGCAAGAAAAGCTGGTTGCTGTAAACCGCGTTTCCAAAGTTGTGAAAGGTGGTCGTATTTTCAGCTTCACAGCTCTGACTGTAGTCGGTGACGGCAATGGCCGTGTAGGTTACGGTTACGGTAAAGCTCGCGAAGTTCCTGCTGCCATTCAAAAGGCAATGGAAAAAGCGCGTCGTAACATGACTCAGGTAGAATTGAATGGCCATACTTTGCATCACCCAACGCGTGGTGTGCATTCTGGCTCCAATGTCTACATGCAGCCGGCCTCTGAAGGTACCGGTTTGATCGCGGGTGGTGCCATGCGTGCAGTACTGGAAGTAGCAGGTGTTCAAAACATCCTGTCCAAGTGCTACGGCTCTACCAACCCAATCAACGTAGTTCGCGCCACTATCGACGCTCTGGCTTCTGTGAAGTCACCAGCTCAGATTGCTGCTAAGCGTGGCCTGCGCGTGGACGATATTCTGGGGTAATCTGCCATGGCTAAAAAGACAGTGAAAGTAACTCAGACCAAGTCCAGCATTGGTCGCCTGCCAAAACACATCGCTACATTGCGTGGTTTGGGTCTGCGTCGTATTGGACATACGGTTGAATTAGAAGACACACCATCTGTTCGCGGCATGATCAATGCTGTGTACTACATGGTTCAAGTGGAGGAGTAAGCGATGTTTTTAAATACACTCTCTCCTGCAGCTGGCGCTAAAAAAGAGAAGAAGCGTCTGGGCCGTGGTATCGGTTCAGGCCTGGGCAAAACCGGTGGCCGTGGTCACAAAGGTTTGAAGTCCCGCTCTGGCGGTTCAGTTCGTCCAGGCTTCGAAGGCGGTCAAATGCCTTTGAAACAGCGTTTGCCTAAGTTCGGCTTTACTTCGCGTAAGTCGCTGGTTACCGCTGAAGTTCGTCTGCATGAGCTGACAAAAGTTGAAGGTGATGTGGTTGATCTGAGCACCCTGATGGATGCGAACATCATCCCGCGCACTACCAAATTTGCCAAAGTGGTTCTGTCTGGCGAAGTGACACGTCCGTTGACTGTTAAAGGTCTGCGTGTGTCCAAAGGCGCCCGCTCAGCCATTGAAGCTGCTGGTGGAAAAGTCGAAGAATAACAAAAGGATAGTACGTAATGGCTAAACCAGGTTCGGACTTAAAAAGTAAAGGCAGTTTTGGCGAGCTGAAAGCACGCTTACTGTTTGTACTTTTAGCCATAGTCGTTTTTCGACTTGGAACTTTTGTGCCAATTCCTGGAATTGACGCCGCCGTGCTAGCTCAGTTATTCGAGCAACAACGAGGCACCATCGTTGAAATGTTTAACATGTTCAGCGGTGGTGCACTTGAGCGTGCCTCTGTATTTGCGCTTGGCATTATGCCCTACATTTCAGCATCCATTATCGTGCAGCTATTGACGGTCGTGCATCCGCATTTGGCGGAGCTGAAAAAAGAAGGTGAAGCCGGTAAACGCAAAATTCAGCAGTACACACGCTATGGTACCCTTGCATTGGCAACGCTGCAGTCTATTGGTATTGCAACTGGCTTGCCGAATATGATGCCAGGCCTGGTGATTAATCCGGGCTTTGCGTTTTATTTTACTGCGGTGGTCAGTCTGGTTACCGGCACCATGTTTCTGATGTGGTTAGGTGAGCAGATTACTGAGCGTGGTATCGGGAATGGTATTTCGTTGCTGATCTTTGCAGGTATCGTTGCTGGGCTGCCATCTGCTGTAGGTGGCACCATCGAGCAAGCTCGACAGGGCGATTTGCACTTTTTATTACTGGTCGCGATCATTGTGATTGTGGTGGCCATTACGACATTTGTAGTGTTCTTTGAGCGCGGACAACGTCGTATCGTGGTAAACTATGCTAAGCGTCAGCAAGGCCGTCAGGTTTTTGCCGCGCAAAGCAGTCATTTGCCATTAAAGGTCAATATGGCTGGGGTTATCCCGCCCATTTTCGCATCGAGCATCATTTTGTTCCCAGGCACGATTGCTACCTGGTTTGGTACTGGTGAAGGCATGGTTGCTAACTTCCTGCAGGAATTGGCGTTAACCTTGTCTCCGGGTCAGCCGCTGTACATTATGTTGTATGCAGCTGCCATTATTTTCTTCTGTTTCTTCTATACTGCGCTGGTGTTCAACCCGCGTGATACTGCAGACAACCTGAAGAAATCCGGTGCTTTTATTCCTGGTATTCGTCCGGGTGAACAAACGTCCAGATACATTGATAAAGTAATGACACGCCTGACATTGGCAGGTGCTATGTACATTACCTTTATCTGTTTGGTACCCGAGTTCATGATGGTTGCATGGAATGTGCAATTTTACTTCGGCGGTACATCTTTGCTGATTATCGTTGTGGTAATTATGGACTTTATGGCACAGGTACAGACTCATTTGATGTCCCATCAATACGATTCTGTGCTTAAGAAAGCGAATCTTAAAGGCGTAGGCCGATAAGAGATTACTTCGGAGTGAAGTCATGAAAGTACGTGCTTCCGTTAAGAAGATCTGCCGTAACTGCAAAATCATCAAGCGCAACAACGTTGTGCGTGTGATCTGCAGTGAGCCAAAGCACAAACAGCGCCAAGGCTAACAGCAGAAGCAATCTTGTGGGCTGAGCGATTGGCCCACGAATTGTTTGCAAAATAGACGCCATTTGAGTATCCTTACGGGCTTTTCAAATCGGCACCCATAAATTTTAAGTGAAGGAGAAGGTTAGTGGCCCGTATAGCTGGCATTAACATCCCCGATAATAAGCATGCGGTCATCTCATTGACCTATGTTTATGGTATCGGTAAAACTCGCGCTCAGGCCATTTTGGCAGCAGCGGGTATCGAAGAAAGTACCAAAATCAGCGCGTTAAGCGATGCTCAGTTGGATACCCTTCGTGAAGAAGTTGCAAAATACACCGTTGAAGGTGACTTGCGCCGTGAAGTAACTTTGAACATCAAGCGTTTGATGGATCTTGGTTGTTACCGTGGTTTACGCCACCGTCGTAGTTTACCTGTTCGTGGTCAGCGCACTAAAACCAATGCGCGTACCCGTAAAGGTCCACGTAAGCCGATTAAGAAATAAGGCAGGTAACTTATGGCAAAAGCACAAGTTCGTACTCGTAAACGGGTAAAAAAGCAAGTTGCAGATGGTATGGCTCATATCCATGCTTCTTTCAACAACACCATCGTCACCATCACTGACCGCCAGGGCAATGCTCTGTGCTGGGCTACTGCTGGTGGTTCAGGCTTCCGTGGCTCTCGTAAGTCCACGCCTTTTGCTGCTCAGGTAGCTGCTGAGCGTGCTGGCGTTGCTGCGCAAGAATATGGTGTAAAAAACCTCGAAGTGTTCGTGAATGGTCCAGGACCAGGTCGTGAGTCTGCTATCCGTGCATTGAACGGCGCAGGTTTCCGTATCACGAATATCACCGACGTGACGCCAATCCCTCATAACGGTTGTCGTCCACCTAAAAAACGTCGCGTGTAACCATAGCGCTTCACGGATTATTGGAGAAAGAAGATGGCTAGATATTTGGGCCCTAAGCTCAAGCTAAGTCGCCGTGAAGGAACGGACCTGTTCCTGAAAAGCGGCGTGCGGGCAATTGACTCTAAATGTAACTTAACAACTGCTCCTGGTCAGCATGGTGCCCGTCGTGGCCGTTTGTCTGACTACGGCATTCAGTTGCGTGAGAAACAAAAAGTTCGTCGTATGTATGGCGTACTGGAAAAGCAGTTCCGTAACTACTACAAAGAAGCTGCTCGTTTGAAAGGTAACACTGGTGAAAACCTGCTTCAGTTGCTGGAGTCGCGGTTGGACAACGTGGTTTACCGTATGGGTCTGGCAAGCACTCGTGCAGAAGCACGTCAGCTGGTCAGCCACAAAGCAATCATGGTGAATGGTCGTGTGGTTAACATCCCATCTTTCACTGTATTGCCAGAACAAGTTGTTTCTGTTCGTGAAAAAGCCAAGAAACAAGCTCGTATTGCTGCGGCAATGGAGCTGGCTGGTCAGCGCGAGAAGCCAACTTGGGTTGAAGTAGACACGACTAAGCTGGAAGGTGTGTACAAGCGTCTTCCTGAGCGTTCAGATTTGTCTGCTGACATCAACGAACAGTTAATCGTCGAGCTTTACTCTAAGTAAAGCTAACCATTAAGAGAGGATACAATGCAGGGTTCTGTCACCGAATTCCTTAAGCCGAGATTAGTTGGGATCGACAAAGTCACTCCAACTCGTGCCAAAGTTACTTTGGAACCACTTGAGCGCGGTTTCGGACATACCTTGGGTAACGCACTTCGCCGTATTCTGCTGTCTTCTATGCCAGGTTTTGCTGTCACAGAAGTTGAGATCGAAGGCGTACTCCATGAGTACAGTTCGAAAGAAGGGGTGCAAGAGGATATCATTGATATTCTGTTGAACCTGAAAGGCTTAGCCTTCCGCCTGGAAGACAAAGATGAAGTCACACTGACTTTGACCAAGAAAGGTGCTGGCCCTGTGACTGCTGCTGATATCCAGCACGGTGACGGTGTTGTCATTGTAAATCCTGATCACGTCATTTGCCACCTGACAGGCGATACTGAATTCAGTATGCGTCTGAAAGTTGAGCAAGGCCGTGGTTATGTGCCGGCATCAGCCCGTCTGTCCTCTGATGACGACGAGCGTCCAATTGGCCGTTTGCTGCTTGACGCTTCTTTCAGCCCTGTTGAGCGTATTGCTTACAGTGTAGAAGCGGCTCGGGTAGAGCAACGTACCGATTTGGACAAGTTGGTTATCGATATGGAAACCAATGGTACGCTCGAGCCTGAAGAGGCAATCCGTCGTGCTGCGACAATTCTGGCTGAACAGCTGGAGTTCTTCGTAGAATTGCGTGATAAGAGTGAGCCAGAGAAACGCGAAGAGAAGCCGGAGTTCGATCCGATTCTGTTGCGTCCTGTCGATGATCTCGAATTAACGGTTCGTTCTGCTAACTGTCTGAAAGCAGAGCAAATTCAGTACATCGGTGATCTGGTGCAACGTACCGAGGTTGAGCTGTTGAAAACGCCTAACCTGGGTAAGAAGTCGCTTACCGAAATCAAAGACGTACTGGCATCACGTGGTCTGTCTCTGGGCATGCGCCTTGAGAATTGGCCACCAGCCAGTCTGGTAAACAAAGACTAACCGGATCCGGTTCCTGGTTTAGTAAGAAGGAATAGGTCATGCGCCATCGTAAGAGTGGTCGTCAATTAAATCGGAACAGCAGCCATCGTCAGGCAATGTTCCGCAACATGGCAAGCTCGTTGGTGAAGCATCAAATCATCAAAACGACTTTGCCTAAAGCAAAAGAGTTACGTCGTGTTATTGAGCCTTTGATCACACTGGCTAAAAACGACAGCGTAGCAAACCGCCGTTTGGCATTTGCTCGCACTCAGGATAAAGAAGCAGTTGGTATCTTGTTCACTGAACTGGGTCCACGCTACAACGCCCGCCCGGGCGGCTACACGCGTATCATCAAGTGTGGCTTCCGTGCCGGTGACAATGCACCAATGTGTTACATTGAGTTGGTAGACCGTCCAGAAGTGGATATGGAAACTGTCACTGAAGAGGCTGTAGCTGAGTAAGCTGCGCACTGAATAGAAAACCGGGACTTGTTCCCGGTTTTTTTTTCGCTTGCGATTTGTGTTGTTATTCCTTATAACAGTAATCAATGGAATAAATTATTCGGCTTACTGTTATGTTCATTCGCGTTATTTCTTTCTTTAGCTTACTGGCTAGCTTCGCTGTTACGGCACAGGCATTGGAATTACCGGTGCAGATTGAATGCCGCTCCAGCCTTGCTGCGATCTGTAAGCAGGCCGATCCAGACCTTCTGAGAAAAATCCCGGATCAGTTCCCGATCCTCAAGCAAGTTTTGGCGGACCCTGAACGCTATAAGGTGCAAATCCAGGTTAGTCAGATTGTCCGTGATGAACCGTTGCACCCGCATTTAATCAGCTACCGGCTTTTTGTTGATGATAAGCGGTATTTCTACCCGGCCAGCACCGTAAAGTTGCCAGTGGCCTTGCTAACTCTCGAGTGGCTGCAACAACAGAAGCAGGTCACTTTGGACAGTACCTTTGATACCTATGCCAGCCGGGAATCGCAGCAAATGGTCACTGAGGATGCGATGGCTGAGGGGAAACGTCCGACCCTGGCGCATTACATCTGGCAAGTGATGATGGTAAGTGATAATCTGGGCTTTAACCGCATGTATGAATTGCTGGGCCAGGATTATATCAATCAGCAATTGCGTGATAAGGGCTTACCAAGTGCGACCATCAACCATCGTTTAAGTTTGCCGATGTCGGCAGAAGAAAATCGCCATTATAATCCGCTGGCTTTCTTTAACACAGATAACGAAGTGCTGTTGCAGTTGCCTGCTCGTTCCAGTTCCACCGCCTATCTAAACCCCTTACAACCGAAACTTGGCTCGGCTTTTTATCAACACGGCGTCTTGATCAATCAGCCAATGGATTTTAGTGATAAAAACCGCTTTTCCATTCAGGATCTGTCGGGCGTGCTGGAGCGGTTAATTTTCCCTGAGTTATTTCCACCTCAGCAGCAGTTTCAATTGGCCCCTGAGATGCGCGATTGGCTGCTCGCTGCTATGTTGCTTTATCCTTCAGAAAGCAAGCAACCGAATTACAGCGCTCATGGCATTGCTGATAATCGCTACAAATACCTGAAATTTGGTGGTGAGCCAACAGAGCTGCCAAGGCATCAACGCTGGCTCAATAAAATTGGCAGCGCCTATGGTTTTTTAACCGATGTTGGCTATTTCATTGATTTGGAACGACAGTTGGAGTTCTTTGTCACCGCGACCATTTATGTCAATGCCAATGAAACCCTGAATGATGATACCTACGAATACCAGCAACTTGGCCTGCCGTTTCATCGAGAGCTCGGTGAATACCTGCATCAACAGCTATCCAGCAAGCCTAATCAACACAAGCCGGATCTAAGCCGCTGGCAGGGGTTAGTAGACCAATTCGTTCAATAAGTCTGCAAGGCGAGCAAAATCTGAGCGCTTAGACATGATCTTCTAAAAAAGATCTTGATCGCCTTGTTTGGATCCTTATAATGCGCACCACTGATGACGACAAGGTTACAACCAAGCGTCATCCGCTTCGAAG
>NZ_JAUHLI010000028.1:0-19357 GCF_036325985.1 Alkalimonas cellulosilytica | reverse complement strand
TATTCTACTGCGTCAGGGTTTTAAGTCAAGCACCAAATCAACAAGTTTTCCAGTTCACTTTACTTAAAATTTGTCGTACATCAAAGAAGGGCTTCAAACCGCCTCCGCGCTGTCGACTGGGCGGCATTATAGAGACTTGCAACAGCAAGGCAAGCGAAAAAAGCAAAGCACAAACCGTTTGCACAAAAATCCGGCAGACAGACTGATAAACTGACAAAAATGGCAGCAAAAAAACTTAGCCCGGCTCTGCAGAGCCAAACAAAGGCACCTTTAAAGTATTATCAACTTTATCGGGGGTACCTACCATTTCATCATAAGCGGATTGATGACTGAGGTAGGCATTACGAATAGTCGCCTCACCAAAAGCAGCTTTAACCTGATCCATGCTGTGAAATTTTTTAGGCCGTCCGGTTTCATCATCGATGATAAAAGCTTTACGGTTGTCAAAATCAACTTCAGCTAAATAAAGCCCCATCTCAAAAGAATGGATGACGAGTTCATCAATATGGACATCCTGACGATTTAAATGCTCAATTCTGTGATAGTTCATAGCAGCCTCCTGCGTTATGTCCAAGCTGTATACGAGCTTAGTCTAAATTTCGATCCCTTTCCCGCGCTGTCAACCATATTGGGACATCCTTTACTTTACCGATGTAAGCGCGCACTATGATGAAAAAGTTGACAATGTACTGTAAGTCGAGCTGTTGATGGATCCATCCTTTTTCCGTTGCAAACAAGTCATGATAGTTGAAGACTGTGCTCCAGTTCGAGCTACAATTAAGAGCATGCTTCAAACCATGGGCTTTGAAGCCATTCACCTGGCACGAAACTCTACCGAAGCATTAAAGAAGTGCTATGAGATCCCATTCGATTTTATCCTCTGCGATTTTAACCTGGGCGACTGCAAAGATGGCTATCAACTCTTTGAGGCATTAAAACAGCAAGAGCTCATTAGTCCGTTGTGCTGTTTTATGATCATCAGTGCCGAGAGCCAGCGCAAAATTGTCCATGGTATGATTGAACTGCAACCAGACGATTACCTGTTAAAGCCATTTAGCTACCCGGTGCTGGAAGAACGTATTGTGCGCATGGTTAAAACCAAGATTGCACTGCGTAAAATTTATCTGGCCATTGCTGAGCAGGATTACGCGCTTGCGATTGCCGAATGCGACAAAGCATTGCAGGCGAAACCTGAGCTCAACCAGACAACCTACCGTTTAAAAGGTGAGTTGCTGCTGCAAACGAAAGCCTATAAAAAGGCTGAAAACTACTACCGGACGCTCAAAGAAAATAAGAACTACCCTTGGGCCAGGCTGGGTTACGCCATTGCAGGCTTCCGGCAGGAACGTTGGGAGGACAGTGAACTGGAGTTGGTTGATTTAACCCAGTTTGATGAAACCAAGGTAGAAACTCTGGACTGGCTGTCACGCCTGCTGGTCAAACAAAACCGCTTTCAGCGGGCATGCGATACCTTGACAGAGGCCGCTTTATTGTCGCCAAAGAACATTACCCGCCAGCAAACCTTGAGTAATTTAACCAGTATCATCGGAGATAAAGAGGCTGCAGCGCGTATCCATAGCAAATTGGTGGCTGCTGCACGCCACTCTATTCATGACACCGCGGATAATTACCTTAATCAAGCCCGGGCTTTAATTGATCTCGCACAAACAAAATCGGTCATGGAACGAGCCGTTCAATTGCAACATGCCAGCCAATTAGTCACAGGACTGAGCAAGCGATTTAATGAGGCTCTGGTGCAACAGGAGGTCCAGTTGGTTCGAGGCCGAATCCTGGCAGCCAAAGGACAATTGGCCGAAGCAAAGGAACTCATCCATGGCATTACTGGTTTGAAAAGTAAAAAGCTCACCATAGACAGCTGCATGGATGCCGCCAAAGCCTATTTCGAAATTGGTGATTTGTATGAAAGCGAGTATTACATTGAAGAAATGCGCCGCCACCTGGCCAAAGATGACTTCCTAACCGAAACCCAGCAGCTCATGCTGAAGATGGAACAAAACCGGCACCAGGAACTGAAAGATAAAATAAAAACCATCAACCTGGAAGCCTCAGAAGCATATCAACATGGACACTATGGCCGGGCCAGTGAACTATTCCACGAGGCTTTTCAGTTTATGCCCAGCAATCCGGTAATTGCGCTAAATATGCTGCAGGCCATGAGCAAAGGGACCGGTTTGACAGCAGAAACCATGAAGCCCGCCAGGCAAGCCATAGCTTTGATTGAACAAAGTGAGTTAAGCATTACCAACCAGGAGCGTTACAAAAAATACTACCGCACACTCATCAGCAAACACCCTGAGTTGGCAACCAAAACACGCGCACAGCCGATGGCTGGTTAATCAGCTGCCTTTGTTGCCTGCCAGGATACCACCTGCCAACCGGTGCCGTTGCGTACCAGGGTACCGCTGTTGTAAAAACGCAACGACTCTGCATCGCTGTTACCGAGCAAAGTAAAGTTCAGCACAGCAACCTCACCATAAATGCGGATCTGGATATCCTCTGCCGAATAGTGCATGCGAATATCGGCCTCCGCAACAGGTCCCCCGCGGCGTACACCTTGCATCAAGGTCGCTTTACCAAAGCGAGCGCCAGCCGAGCTGGTATACACCAGATCGTCTGCCCAAAAACGCTGGTGCATGGCCTCATCGTTGCGGCTGGCTCCCGCCAAAAACTGATGCAATAAAGCGGTAATGTCCGCTTGGTTGCTGTTTGCTGATGCTGCAGGAGCAAGCAGCACTATTACCAGCAAGCTAAGACTAGATAGGAAATGTTTCATCGGAGTTCCTCGCATAAAAAAAGCGAGCCGAAGCTCGCTTTGTGATGGATTACATGCTGATGCCGCCATCAATCTCAATCACCCGACCGGTGAAGAAATCATTTTCAAAAATGTACTTGGCGGTATGGGCAATTTCGCTGGCTTCGCCAAGGCGACCGACCGGTTTCATTTTTTCCAAGCGATCGCGTGCTTCAGGTTTCATCGCATCGGTCATGGCGGTGCGAATGACACCCGGTGCGATGGCGCCAACCCGAATGCCGTAACGGCCGAGCTCTCGCGCCCAGGTAACCGTCATGGCAACCACGCCAGCCTTGGAGGCCGCGTAATTGGTTTGACCCATATTGCCGCCACGGGCCACGCTCGACATATTGATGATCACGCCTTTAGTACCACGCTGCACCATAATAGCAGCCGCTTCACGGCCACAGAGGAAAACGCCGGTCAGGTTGACATCGATCACCGACTGAAATTGCTGCAGAGGCATCTTGCTGACCAGTTCTCCATCTTTGTATTTCAGCAACAAGCCATCGCGTAAAATGCCGGCATTGTTAATCAAGCCATCCAACCCATCAAAGTCACTGTCAATAGCCGCAAAAGTAGCTTCAACTTCCGCTTCGTTGGCGACATTGGCCTGATAGGTTCTGACTTCGGCGCTAGCCGACAATTCCGCTTTGGCGGCTGCCAACTGCTCGGTATTCATATCAATCAGGGCCAGCCGGGCTCCTTCGGCAGCGCACATCCGTGCCATTTCCAGCCCTAATCCCTGAGCACCGCCGGTAATGGCGATGATTTTGTTGTTCAGATTCATGCTTTTTTCTCAAACAGTTTAAAGATACTGGAAAAATCAAGTTTGCCATGGCCAGCACGTTGATGGGCAACATACAGATTGCGCGCCAAAGCGCCCATCGGCGTGCTGCTTTGGCTTTGGGTCGCCGCTTCCAGCGCCAGCCCAAGATCTTTGGCCATCAAATCCACCATAAAACCGCCTTGGTAATTGTTGGAGGAAGGCACATTCTCCATCACATCCGGGCAGGGGTTGTAGAGTTCCAGCGTCCAGTTACGGCCGGAGCTTTTGAGCATAATCTCCGACAACACCTTTGGATCCAGCCCATTGTCGATGCCCATTTGCAGCGACTCGGAGGTACCCACCATCAAAATACTCAGCAGCATGTTGTTGCAGATTTTCGCCACCTGACCGGCACCAATGGCACCGGCGTGAAAGATATTTTTCCCCATGCCCTGCAACACCGGCAGCGCTTTTTGGTAATCGGCTTCGCTGCCACCAACAATAAAGGTCAAAGTACCGGCTTTAGCACCACCCACGCCACCGGAGACCGGGGCATCAATAAAGGCAATGCCCTGCTCAGCCAAGCCTGCGCCAAGCTTACGGGCACTGTCGGCATCGATGGTGGAGCAATCGATCACCAGCGCATCTTGTTTGATCTGCGCAGCTATGCCCTGCTCGCCCAGATACAAACCAAGCACATGCTTGCCAGCCGGTAGCATGGAAATGACAAAGTCTGCACCGGCAGCGGCATCGGCCGCAGAGGCAGCGACTTCGGCGCCTGCTGCTTTCACAGTTGCCAGAGCTTCCAGCGATAAATCAAAGGCTTTGACCTGATGGCCTGCTTTGACCAGGTTGATGGCCATAGGACCACCCATATTGCCAAGACCAATAAATGCAATCGTTGCCATGGTAAACTCCTTACAAGCCTAACATCCGCAGCGGATGCTGGCTGGCAGTCCACGGCGATGTGAAAAAGGTATCGATCAGTTCTTTCGGAACCGACTCAACATTCGGGTATTGCCAGTTCGGCTGACGATCTTTGTCAATCAGCAGCGCACGAACCCCTTCCGCAAATTCACCCATACGACCACACTGCACACTGATGCCAAGTTCCAGCCGGAAGCTGTCGGCCAAAATCATGCTCTGCCCCAACTGCAATTGCCGGAACACAATATGAGCGGTGATAGGGCTGCCATAGCTGAGTGCCTCTTTGGCTTTTTGCAGCCAGCTGTCATCGCCAGGCATGGCATCAATGGCAGCAATCACGGCAGGCAGGTTATCCAGCTCAGCCAATTTGGCAATCTCAGCCTGATGCGGTCGGATC
This sequence comes from Alkalimonas cellulosilytica, assembly GCF_036325985.1. NCBI lineage: Bacteria > Pseudomonadati > Pseudomonadota > Gammaproteobacteria > Alkalimonas > Alkalimonas cellulosilytica. The sequence continues at coordinate 14,452 of NZ_JAUHLI010000028.1, read as the reverse complement.
TGACTAAGTGGTAGCTGCGTGCGGCTGTGCTCTTCAAAATCACGCAGCGCATCAGCGAGTTTCTGGTGATTGAGCGCTACGGTATCGCCCCATTTCACCGTTAGCAGTTTATCCAGTACCGCCGCTTTTTTATCATGCAAAATAAAGTGATCGGCCAAGCCCACCAAGCGTGCATCGGCCGCATTGATGGAAGCGCCGGTTAAACCCAGGAACAAGCCGCAGCCGGTTGGCATCCGGTTTAAAAACCAGCTGGCACCGACATCCGGATAAAGACCAATGGCCAGTTCCGGCATAGCAATACGGCTGCTGGCCGTGACCACCCGATGCGAAGCACCTGCCATCAAGCCAAGACCACCGCCCATCACAATGCCATTGCCCCACACCAGCACCGGTTTTTCAAAAGTGTGGATCAGATAATCGAGGCTGTACTCTTTGGTGAAAAACTCTTCGACGTAGGGGGCATAGCTGTCCGGGTGGTCTTTCATCGCCTGGTAGAGATCGCGAATATCACCACCGGCGCAAAACGCTTTGTCGCCGCTGCCTTGCAGCACCACCATGGCGATGCCAGCATCGTCTTTCCATTGCTGCATCTGTGGCAGTAAAGACTCAATCATCGGCAGGCTCAGAGCATTCAGTGACTTTTCTGAATTCAGCGTTGCCAGGCCTATCCGTTTGCCATGCTCTGTGGTCAGTTCCTGATACTGCACAATTGAATGCTCGTTGCTCATTATCCATTTACCCATCTTGGTTGACGTTTTTGCAGAAATGCCTGCACGCCCTCAACTTGATCTTTGGTATCAAACAAGGCGACAAACAATTCCCGCTCCAGTGGTAAGGCTCCTTGCATGGTGCCACTTCGCCCTTGTTGGATCAAATGCTTGCAGGCGGTGATTGCCGATGGACTTTGTTCGCCTACCTTTTCTGCCAGCGCCAGCGCGGCGTCCAGCGCCTGACCGGTCGGGACCACCTCTTCCACCAACCCAATGCGCATAGCAGTATCGGCTTTCAGCCGCTCGCCACAAAGGATCATGCGTTTGGCCCAGCCCTCCCCCACCAACCAGGCCAGGTTCTGGGTACCACCGGCACAAGGCAAAAGCCCGACTTTGGCTTCCGGCAAGGCCATTTGCGCCTGCTGTTCGGCAATACGGATATCACAGGCCAGCGCCACTTCCAGGCCGCCACCCATGGCATAGCCATTGATAGCGGCAATACTGACACCACGGAACCGGCTTAAGGTTTCAAAGGCATCGCCAAACACCCTCGCCATATCGGAGGCGACGGCTTTGTCACCATCGGCAAACAACTTCAGATCGGCACCGGCGGAGAAAAATTTGTCACCTTCGCCGGTGATCACCAGCGCATAAATGCTTTTATCCTGCTCAAGCTCCAGCACCAGTTGCTTTAACTGCTGCAGGCTGGCTTTGGTCCAGGTGTTGGCTGGTGGATTTGACATGGTAATCAGCGCGGTGTGACCGCGCTTTTCCAGCGTTAATGCTGCCATCACAGACTCCTTGGGTGTAAAACGTACTTAGAGGATATCGCCCGCGGCTTCATCCAGCAGACGGCGGCTTATGATCAGCCGCATAATCTCATTGGTGCCTTCCAAAATCTGATGCACCCGGACATCACGGAAGTGCCGCTCCAGCGGGTACTCCTTGATGTAACCATAACCGCCGTGCAACTGCAGGGCCTGATCGCAGACCTGGAAGCCAACATCGGTGGCAAAGCGCTTGGCCATGGCACAGTATGCGGTGGCCTCGCTATCGCCCTGATCCAGTTTAAAGGCTGCCATCCGCACCAGTTGACGCGCAGCCACCAGCTCAGTCGCCATATCGGCCAGTTTGAATTGCAGCGCCTGAAATGCTGCCAACGGCTTACCAAACTGCTGGCGTTCCAGCATGTAGTTGCGCGCCGTATTCAAGGCTTGCTGCGCAGTACCAATGGAGCAGGTGGCAATATTAATGCGGCCACCATCCAGCCCTTTCATTGCAAATAAAAAACCCTGGCCTTCCTCACCCAGCAGATAATGCGATGGAATACGCACATCTTCAAAGGTAATCAAACGGGTTGGCTGGGCGTTCCAGCCCATCTTTTCTTCGGCTTTGCCGTAAATCACGCCTTTGGCATCGGCCGGTACAATAAAAGCAGAAATACCCTTAGGACCCGCTTCACCGGTGCGCGCCATCACCACCAACACTTCCGTGCTGCCGGCGCCGGAGATAAACATTTTCGAGCCGTTTAACACGTACTCAGCGCCGTCTTTTTTCGCCGTGGTGCGAAGCGCTGCCGCATCCGAGCCTGAGCCTGGCTCGGTCAGACAGTAAGACGCCAGCTTCTGGCCGGTGACCAGATGCTCAACCCACTCGGCCTTGGCATCGGCGCTGCCCCAGCTGGCAATCATCCAGGTCGCCATATTGTGAATGGTCAGCATGGCCGTGGTAGCGGTACAGCCCATCGACAGCTGCTCGAAAATAATGGACGAGTCCAGCCGAGACAGTCCCATGCCACCATCATCTTCCGGGGTATAAAGGGAGCAAAAACCCAGCTCACCGGCTTTTTGAATCACGTCTTTTGGGAAATGATGATCACGGTCCCACTGAGCCGCGTTTGGTGCCAACTCTTGCTCAGCAAACTGCTTTGCCACATCAACAAAAGCTTGTTGGTCTTCGGTTAAATTAAAATTCATCTACTTGGACCTCACTGCTGAGTCTGATTTAACGTAAATTAATCGACATATTCGGGCCGGACACCTGAATATCATCATCAAACCAGCGCGCGGTAATAGTTTTGGTCTCGGTATAGAAACGCACCGCTTGCTTACCGTAGGCATGCTGATCGCCGTAGAACGAACCTTTCCAGCCGGTGAAGGAGAAAAATGGCAGTGGCACCGGAATTGGAATATTAATCCCCACCTGACCGACTTCAACCTGATGTTGGTACTTACGAGCGGCAGCTCCACTGGCGGTAAAGATAGACGTGCCATTGCCGTAAGGGCTGTCATTCACGACTTTTAGCGCTTCATCCAGAGAGTCGACGCTCATAGTAGTGAGCACCGGACCAAAGATTTCCTGTTTGTAGATCTCCATCTCGGTAGTGACATTGCTAAACACAGTCGGGCCAACCCAGTTGCCATTAGGAAATCCTTCAACGCTGCAATCAGAGCCATCCAGCAGGCAGGTAGCACCTTCGTTTTTGCCTTGTTCAATCAGCGACAAAATACGGGCTTTGGCTTGCGGGCTGATTTGCGGGCCATAGGCCGCATTCGGATCGGTGTAAACACCTGGCCGTACTTTGCCAATGGCAGCGGCCACTTCCGGGATCCAGTCCTGGGCTGCGCCAACAAAGACGGCAACCGAAATCGCCATGCAGCGCTGGCCAGCAGCACCAACAGACGCCCCCACCAGGGCATTGATCACCTGCTGCTTGTTGGCATCTGGCATAATGACCATATGGTTTTTGGCACCAGCAAAGGCCTGCACCCGCTTCAGGTTGTCGGTGCCGGTTTTGTAGATGTACTGGCCGACATTAACCGAACCCACAAAGGAAATGGCCTTGATATCCGGATGATGCAAGATGGTGTCGACTTGCTCTTTGGCACCATGCACCACCTGCAGTACCCCTTTCGGTGCACCGGCTTCGGCGAAGAGTTCCGCAATGCGATTCACGGTCATCGGATCCTGCTCCGATGGCTTCAGTACAAAGGTATTGCCGCAGGCAATTGCCATCGGGAACATCCACAGTGGGATCATCGCCGGGAAGTTAAAGGGTGTAATACCAGCACAGACACCCAATGGCTGAATGTAGCTGTAGGTATCAATACTGCGCGCTACGTTTTCGACCGTTTCACCCATCATCAGCGATGGGATATTCGCGGCCTGCTCCACCACCTCGATACCACGCCAGACATCGCCTTTAGCATCTTCGATGGTTTTACCCAGTTCCTGACAAATGATCTCAGCAATTTCCGTCTGGTGCTCTTTTAACAGGTTGCCAAAACGCATCATTAAACGCGCCCGCTCGGATACCGGCACTTCTTTCCAGCTTTTAAAGGCTTCTTTGGCCGACTCAATCGCACGGCTCATTTCATCTGCAGTGGCACAAGGAGCTTGTGCAATCACTTCCTGCGTCGCAGGGTTGGTCACCGGGATCCATTGCTCGGTTGTCGAGTCAATAAAGGCGCCGTCAATAAATAGTTGGACTTGCTTGGTCATACAATGCTTCTCCCACGAGTTCGAATATCAGCCGCCAAGCTTGTAATTAGTATGCTTGCCCGGCGGACTACTCATTTAAATCGGATGATCCGTTACACCAGCTCCACAGCCAGTGCCACCGCTTCACCACCGCCGATGCACAACGAAGTGACACCGGTTTTCAGATTGCGTTTACGCAGCGCATGGATCAGAGTCACCAACAAACGTGCGCCAGAAGCGCCGATGGGGTGGCCCAGTGCACAGGCACCGCCGTTGACATTGACTTTGGCATGATCCAAGCCAAGCTCCTGAATCGCGAGCATGGTGACCATGGCAAAGGCTTCATTAATTTCCCACAAATCGACTTGTTCTTTGTCCCAACCCGCTTTGGCCAGTACTTTTTGCATGGCGCCAACCGGTGCTACGGTGAACAGTGCCGGCTCCATCGAATGGGTCGCATGCGCCACCACCTTGGCCAGTGGCGTCAGCCCTTTGGCTTTGGCATCGGATGCGCGCATCAGTACCAGGGCAGCAGCACCATCAGAAATGGAGCTGGAGTTGGCAGCTGTGATGGTGCCGTCTTTGGCAAAAGCAGGCCGCAGACCTGGAATTTTGTCGATTTTGGCGTTGCCAGGCTGCTCGTCGATGGCAAAGGTGACTTCCCCTTTTCGGGTGCTGTAGCTGACAGGGGCGATTTCATCGGCAAAAGCACCGCTTTCAATGGCATTTTGCGCCCGGGTCAGGGAGTCGACAGCAAACTGATCCATCGCTTCGCGGCCAATGCCGTACTCGTTGGCAGTGTCCTGGGCAAAACAGCCCATGGCTTTGCCGTCGTAAGCATTTTCCAGACCATCCAGCATCATGTGATCTTTGATTTCACCATGGCCCATGCGAAAACCAGCGCGGGCTTTGGCCAGCAAATAAGGCGCATTGGACATCGACTCCATACCGCCTGCCACGACCACATCGGCCGAGCCGGCTTTGAGCAGGTCGTGCGCCAGCATGACGGTTTTTAAACCCGAGCCACATACTTTGTTCAGGGTGGTCGCACCCGCTGACAACGGCAAGCCGGCTTTTAAGCTGGCCTGACGGGCCGGTGCCTGGCCAAGACCGGCCGGCAACACATTGCCCATAATAACTTCGCTGACAGCATCACCGCCAATACCGGCTTCGGCCATCGCCGCTTTGATCGCAACGGCGCCCAGGTCAGTGGCGCTGACACTCGACAAACCGCCCATAAAACCACCCATCGCAGTGCGCTTGGCTGCGACAATCACAATTGCATCCTGTTCGGCCATCAGATTCTCTCCGTCATTGCTTCGTCAATTAAAAAGTCTGCGCCAGAGACTACACCATATTGACGTTTACGCCAACGTCAACCTTATACCACTATGGTGCAGTTTTGTCGTTTTTGTTCAGCAAAATGCAGTGGTCAGCGCTCTGTGTTTGGCATCTTTGCTTTACAGCGGTTTGGAAAACACCAGCTCAGACCAGTGCACGACACCGGCCCCAGCTTTACCTTTACGTAAACTTCACTTATAGTTGTCGGCAGATTTCAGGAAGACCACCATGACGCAAAAAACCGAAACAACTTACTCAATCAGTGAGTTAGCCAAAGAGTTTGATATCACCACCCGCAGTATCCGCTTTTATGAGGATCAAGGTCTGCTGACGCCGATGCGCAATGGCCAGACCCGGATCTACAGCAAACGGGATCGGGTGCGCCTGAAACTGATCCTGCGCGGAAAACGGCTGGGCTTTAGCCTGGCGGAAACCGGCAAACTGTTCGAGCTGTACGATGCCGATAAAAGCAGCGTCACCCAGCTCAATACCATGCTGGCCTTGATCGAGCAAAAGAAAGCCGAACTGCACCAGCAAATGGACGACATTAAAGTGGTGCTGATGGAGCTGGTTACGGTAGAAAAACGCTGCCGCGAAACCCTTAGTCAGGCCAAACACAGCGGCAACAAAGCCGCCAATGCAGTCCTTGAATCAGAAACCCTTGAATCAGCAACCTTTGAATCAACAGTGGAACAGCACCATGATCACGACTTATAAAACTCTGAATTTTGACCTTGGCGAAACCGTCGACATGATCCGTGAGCAGGTCAATGCCTTTGCCCGCGAAGAAATTGCCCCACGTGCCGAGCAAATTGATCACGACAATGCGTTCCCGAACGAGTTATGGCGCAAGTTTGGTGATCTGGGCCTGCTCGGCATTACCGTTGATGAACAGTACGGCGGCTCTGGACTTGGCTACCTGGAGCATGTGGTGGCGATGGAAGAGATCAGCCGGGCTTCTGCCTCGGTGGCTCTGTCTTATGGCGCCCACTCCAACCTGTGCGTGAATCAGATTTTCCGCAACGGCAATGAAGCACAAAAGCAAAAGTACCTGCCTAAACTATGCAGCGGTGAGCACATTGGCGCTTTGGCGATGAGCGAGCCCAATGCCGGCTCCGATGTGGTTAGCATGAAACTGCGCGCCGACAAGCAAGGCGATCGTTACATCTTAAACGGCAACAAGATGTGGATCACCAATGGCCCGGATGCGCACACCTACGTGATTTACGCCAAAACCGATGTCAATGCCGGCTCCAAAGGCATCACTGCCTTTATTGTTGAGCGTGGCTTTAAAGGCTTTAGCCAAGCGCAGAAACTGGACAAGCTCGGCATGCGCGGCTCCAACACCTGTGAGCTGGTGTTTGAAGACTGCGAAGTGCCGGCAGAAAACGTGCTGGGCGAAGTCGGCCGTGGTGTGCAGGTGCTGATGAGTGGCCTGGATTACGAGCGCGTGGTGCTCTCTGCCGGCCCACTCGGCATTATGACCGCTTGCATGGACGTGGTGGTGCCTTACATCCACGATCGCAAACAATTTGGCCAGTCAATTGGTGAGTTTCAGCTGGTGCAGGGCAAACTAGCCGATATGTACACCCGAATGAATGCCGCCCGCTCTTACGTCTATACCGTGGCCAAAGCCTGTGATCGCGGTGAAACCACCCGTAAAGATGCCGCTGCGGTGATCCTGTACGCTGCCGAGCTCGCCACCCAGATGGCACTGGATGCCATTCAACTGCTGGGCGGCAATGGTTACATCAACGAGTACCCGACCGGACGTTTGCTGCGTGATGCCAAACTCTATGAAATCGGCGCCGGTACTTCGGAGATCCGCCGCATGCTGATTGGCCGTGAGCTTTTCACCGAGTCGAATTAATTTTACAGCGGGCAGTTTCCAGCAACAGGTGACAGCAGTGACAAAAATTCTGAGTAAAGTAAACCCGCGCAGCGAAGAATTCATGCGCAACCAGGCTGCGATGCAGCAGCTGGTAGAGGACGTAAACGCCAAGGTGCAGCAAATCAAGCTCGGCGGCGGTGAAGCCCTGATCGCCCGTCATACGGCGCGTGGCAAGCTGTTTGTCCGCGACAGGATCCAAAAGCTGCTGGATCCGGGCTCGCCCTTTCTGGAAGTCGGTCAGTTCGCCGGCTGGGACTGTTACGAAGACTACGTACCCTGTGCCGGTGTGGTTGCCGGTATTGGCCGGGTTAGCGGCGTCGAGTGCATGGTGGTCGCCAACGATGCTACTGTGAAAGGCGGTACCTACTACCCACTGACGGTGAAAAAGCACCTGCGGGCGCAGGAAATTGCCGAACGCTGCAACCTGCCCTGCATCTACCTGGTGGATTCAGGCGGTGCCAACCTGCCCCGTCAGGACGAAGTTTTCCCGGACAAACTGCATTTTGGGCGTATTTTCTTCAATCAGGCGCGGATGTCGGCCAAAGGCATTCCGCAAATTGCCGTGGTGATGGGACTCTGTACTGCCGGTGGCGCTTATGTGCCGGCCATGGCCGATGAGAGCATCATCGTCAAAGAACAAGGCACCATCTTTTTGGCCGGCCCGCCGCTGGTCAAAGCCGCTACCGGCGAGGAAGTCAGCGCCGAGGAGCTGGGCGGAGCCGATGTGCACTGCAAAATCTCCGGTGTGGCCGATCACTATGCGGTCAATGATGAGCATGCATTGCAACTGGCCCGTAATGCGGTCTCGCGCTTAAACCGCAGCAAGCCACAGCAGCTGGATGTGCGCGAGCCGGAAGAGCCGCTCTATGATGCCAAAGAAATTTACGGCATTGTCGGCACCGATCTGAAAAAGCCGTTTGATGTGAAAGAAGTCATCGCCCGCCTGGTTGACGGCTCGGATTTCGATGAGTTTAAACAGTATTACGGCAGTACCCTGGTCTGTGGCTTTGCGCGCATCTTCGGCTATCCGGTGGGCATTGTCGCCAATAACGGGATTTTATTCTCTGAATCGGCGCAAAAAGGTGCTCACTTTATCGAGCTGTGCGGTCAGCGCAAAATTCCATTGCTATTTTTGCAAAACATCACCGGCTTTATGGTCGGTAAAAAATACGAAGCCGAAGGCATTGCCAAGCATGGCGCCAAAATGGTGATGGCAGTGTCCTGCGTCGAAGTGCCTAAATTCACCGTGCTGATTGGCGGCAGCTATGGCGCCGGCAACTACGGCATGTGCGGCCGGGCTTATGATCCCACCATGATGTGGATGTGGCCCAATGCCCGCATTTCAGTGATGGGCGGCGAGCAGGCCGCCGGCGTGATGGCGCAGGTCACCAAAGATGGCCTGGCCCGTAAAGGCGAAACCTTATCGGCTGAGGCCGAGCAGGCACTGAAAAAGCCCATCGTCGCGCAGTACGAACAGCAGGGCCACCCTTACTACGCCAGCGCCCGTTTATGGGATGACGGCGTAATCGATCCGGCCCAAACCCGGATGACGGTTGGCCTGGCCCTGGCTGCTGCCTTAAATGCCCCTATTGCCGACACCCGCTTTGGCGTGTTCCGGATGTAATGCTGGAGATTACCTGTAATGGCTGAATCCTACCTGGAGCTGTCTGTATCCCCTCAGGGCGTCGCCAGTCTGACGCTGAACCGCCCCGAGGTGCACAACGCCTTTGACGATGTGATGATTGAGCAAATCATCGACGCCTTGCAGCAACTGGCAGAGAACTCTGCTGTGCGGCTGTTGCTGCTAAAAGCCAATGGCAAAAACTTTTCTGCCGGCGCCGATTTGAACTGGATGCGTTCAATGGCTGCCAAAGATTACCAGCAAAACCTGGACGATGCCGGCCGGCTGGCCGAGTTGATGCGTAGCCTGGATCGCTTTCCAAAACCAACCATCGCCCTGGTGCAGGGCGCAGCTTTTGGCGGTGCTCTGGGGCTGGTGGCTTGCTGCGACATCGCCCTGGCGGAGCCCAAAGCCAGCTTTTGCTTAAGCGAAGTGAAAATTGGCCTGATCCCGGCCGTAATCAGCCCTTATGTAATGCGGGCCATTGGCGAGCGGGCCAGCCGGCGTTATTTTTTAACCGCCGAGCGCTTCTTTGCCGAGGAAGCCTTGCGACTGGGACTGGTGCATCAGCTGGTCCCTGAAGGCGGTTTAGCCGAAGCGGCTGAAAAACTCTGCCTGCAGCTGCTGCAAAACAGCCCGGCCGCCGTGACTGCGGCCAAGCAGCTGATTGCCGATGTCGACCAGCAGCCCATCAATGCCGCCCTGATTGCACACACCAGCGAAGCCATCGCCCGTATCCGGGTGTCGGCCGAAGGTCAGGAAGGTCTGACTGCATTTCTTACCAAGCGCAGCCCCGCCTGGCTGCCCAAGGATTAACCCATGTTTCGTAAAATCCTGATTGCCAATCGCGGCGAAATCGCCTGCCGTATTATCGAAACCGCGCACAAGCTGGGGATCCGCTGTGTGGCGGTTTACTCGGAAGCCGATGCCAATGCCCGCCATGTCAACATGGCAGACGAAGCCTTCTTACTGGGGCCGGCACCCAGTAAAGACTCTTACTTAAAAGCCGATAAAATTCTGCAAATCGCCAAAGCGGCAGGTGCCGAAGCCATCCACCCGGGTTATGGCTTTTTATCGGAAAATGCTGATTTTGCCAAAGCCTGTGACGCTGCCGGTGTGGTCTTTATCGGCCCGCCGGTCGGTGCCATTGAAGCCATGGGCTCAAAAAGTGCCGCCAAAGACATTATGGCCAAAGCCGGGGTGCCGCTGGTACCCGGCTATCATGGCGATGAGCAGGCACCGGATTTCCTAGCCAAAGAAGCGGAAAAAATTGGTTACCCCTTGCTGCTCAAAGCGGCTTATGGCGGCGGCGGCAAAGGCATGCGGGTGGTGTGGCAGCAAAGTGAATTTGCCGATGCATTGGCCGGTGCCAAACGCGAAGCCATGGCAGGTTTTGGCAACGACAAAATGCTGATGGAGCGCTACCTGACCAAGCCGCGCCATGTTGAGATCCAGGTGTTTGCCGACAACCATGGCCATGCCGTTTATCTGGCCGAGCGCGATTGCTCGATCCAGCGCCGTCATCAAAAAGTGATTGAAGAAGCTCCTGCGCCAGGCTTTACTGAAGCCCAGCGTCAGTCAATGGGAGAAGCTGCCGTTAAAGCCGCTCAGGCTATTGATTACCGCGGTGCCGGTACCGTTGAATTTTTGTTCGATGAAGACGGCTCTTTCTATTTTATGGAAATGAATACCCGTTTGCAGGTCGAGCATCCGGTTACCGAGATGATCACCGGCCAGGATCTGGTGAAATGGCAATTGCTGGTTGCCAGCGGCCAGCCATTGCCGTTGGCGCAGCACGAAGTCAGCTTGCATGGCCATGCCATCGAGGTGCGGGTCTATGCTGAAGATCCGGACAACGATTTCCTGCCTGCGACCGGCAAACTGACCTATTTGCGCCAGCCGGAAGCCAGCCGCTATGTGCGGGTCGACAGCGGCGTGGTCGAGAACGATGAAATCAGCCCCTACTACGATCCGATGATCGCCAAGCTGATTGTCTGGGATGAAGATCGTGACCGTGCCATCAGCCGTATGCTGCGGGCGCTGGATGATTACCGCATCGCCGGGGTCACCACCAATCTGAGCTTCCTGACCAGTCTGGTTGAGCATCCGTCTTTTGTCGCGGCCGAGCTTGACACCAACTTTATTGAGCATCATCAAGCATCGCTGTTCGCACCAGCCACCAAAGAAAACAACCAAGCGCTGGTGCTGGCAGCTTTGTACATTCTGGAAACGCAAAAGCAACCGCAAAGCTGCAGCGATGCCTTCAGCCCCTGGCAGTTTAGCCATGGCTGGCGTCTGAACGAACAGCCGATGCAACTGCTGAACCTGCAGCATCAGGAACACAGCCACCAATTGCAGCTGCAGCAATTGCAGGATGCGGTGCTGGTGCAGCTGGATGGCCAGCAGCTGCGCTGCCAGGCCCGTTTGCAAGGCGATGAACTGATTGCCACCTTAGGTGAGCACAAGACCCGGGTGCGGATCAGTCAGTACCAGGACACCATCAGTGTCTTTATCCGCCACCATCGCTACGATTTCAGTTATCAGACTGAACTACTGACCGAAACCGAGCTGAGCGACGACAGCGGCAGCCTGACAGCGCCGATGAACGGCACCATCGTTGCGGTACTGGTGGAAGCCGGTCAACAGGTCAAAGCCGGTCAAACCCTGGTGGTGATGGAAGCGATGAAAATGGAGTACAGCATCAAGGCCCCTACCGATGCCACCGTCAAAGCCGTGTTCTATCAGGCCGGTGAATTGGTGCAGGATGGTGCTGAGCTGGTCGAGCTGGAAACGGAGGACGCCTGATGCTGCCAACCAAAGTTCGCCTGGTCGAAGTCGGGCCCCGTGACGGTCTACAAAATGAAGTCGCGGTGTCGCTTGGAGCTAAAATCCAGTTGGTCAATCAGCTGAGCGCTACCGGGCTCGATACCATCGAAACCGGCGCTTTTGTGTCCCCCAAGTGGGTGCCGCAAATGGCCGACTCGGCCGAGGTTTTTGCTGGCATCGAGCGCAAGGCCGGAATTTGCTACGCTGCCCTGACCCCCAACTTAAAAGGCTACCAAGCCGCCAAAGCCGCCGGTGCCGATGAAGTGGCCATTTTTGGTGCCGCCTCCGAAGCCTTCAGCCAGAAAAACATCAACTGCAGCATCGACGAAAGCCTGGAGCGCTTTGCGCCGGTACTGGCCGCCGCCAAAGCCGATGGCATCCGGGTGCGTGGTTATGTCTCCTGCGTGGTGGGCTGTCCTTATCAGGGCGATGTGGCCCCGGCCGAAGTGGCCCGGGTCGCCAAAGCCTTGCTGGAGATGGGCTGCTACGAGATTTCACTCGGCGATACCATCGGCGTCGGCACGCCCAAAACCGTTGCTGCGATGCTGGATGCAGTGCTGGCGGTGGTGCCACTAGAGCAAGTGGCGGTGCATTTTCATGATACCTACGGCCAGGCGTTAACCAATATTTACACCGCGCTGCTGCGCGGTGTTGCGGTGATCGACAGTGCCGTGGCTGGCCTGGGCGGCTGCCCTTATGCCGCCGGGGCGTCCGGCAATGTTGCCAGCGAAGATGTGGTTTATTTGCTAGATGGCCTTGGCATTGAGCACGGCGTGGATTTAAATGCGCTGGCACAAGCAGGCTGGGCGATTTGCGCCGAGCTCGGCAAGCCGGTTAGTTCTAAAGTAGGATTGGCTTTGCAGGCGAAGTGCCTTAAAAATTAAGCTGAATTCAGGCTCTTCGGAGCATGCAGAGGTTGCGTATCTTTTGGTGTGACACGCCGTGAACCCTTCCCAGGGGGCTCTTGTCAGGCATCCTTGCCTGACAGGTTCACACCAAAAGATACATCCACCTCTGCTCATTATGAGCAGCGGACGTCAGATGTTCGAAGCAATGAGGATTACAAATGGCAGGGTTTAATAAAGTCGTAGAAAGTTACGAAGCAGCGATGGCCGGGCTGGAAGACGGCATGACGGTAATTGCCGGTGGTTTTGGCCTGTGCGGTATTCCGGAAGGCTTGATAGCCCAGATCAAAAAAATGGGTACCCGGGAGCTGACGGTGGTATCCAACAACTGTGGCGTCGATGGGTTTGGCCTGGGCATTTTGCTGGAAGATAAGCAGATCAAGAAAATGATCGCCTCCTATGTCGGTGAAAACGCTCTGTTCGAAAAGCAGCTGCTAAACGGTGAGCTGGAAGTCGAACTGACGCCGCAGGGCACGCTTGCTGAAAAAATGCGGGCTGGCGGTGCCGGTATTCCGGCCTTTTTCACCGCCACCGGTTACGGTACTCCGGTCGCCGAAGGCAAAGAGACCCGTGAAATTGATGGCCGCCATTATGTGCTGGAACCGGCTATCACTGGCGATTTTGCCATCGTCCGCGCCTGGAAAGCCGACCGGTACGGCAACCTGGTGTTCCGCCACACCGCGATGAACTTCAACCCAATGGCGGCCACCGCCGGCAAGATCACCGTGGCCGAAGTGGAAGAGATTGTCGAGCCGGGCGAGCTGGAACCCAGCCAAATTCACACCCCGGGTATTTATGTGCAGCGCGTGATCAAAGGCAACTTTGAAAAACGCATTGAACGCCGCATGGTTCGTCAAGGTTAAGGAGGCAGCAATGGCTTTATCACGTGAACAAGTCGCTATGCGAGTGGCGCAGGAACTGCAAGATGGCTTCTACGTTAACCTTGGCATCGGTATTCCTACCCTGGTCGCCAACTACGTGCCAACCGGCATCGAGGTGATGCTGCAATCGGAAAATGGCTTGCTGGGCATGGGTCCCTACCCAACCGAAGCTGAAATCGATGCCGATATGATCAATGCCGGCAAAGAAACCGTGACCGCAGCCACCGGTGCCGCTATTTTCAGCTCGGCCGAAAGCTTTGCCATGATCCGCGGCGGCCATGTCGATTTAACGGTATTGGGCGCTTTTGAAGTCGACCAGCACGGCAACATCGCCAGCTGGATGATCCCAGGCAAGCTGGTGAAAGGTATGGGCGGCGCTATGGATCTGGTGGCCGGCGCGCAAAACATCATTGTCACCATGACGCACGCCGACAAACACGGCAACAGCAAGCTGTTACCGGACTGCACCCTGCCCCTGACCGGCGTGGGCTGTGTGAAGAAAATCGTCACCGATCTGGCGGTGCTGGAAGTACGGGATGGCGCTTTCCATCTGCTGGAGCGAGCGCCAGGTATTTCGGTGGAAGAGATTCAGCAAAAAACTGGCGGCAAGCTGGTGGTAAGCGGCGATATCCCGGAAATGCAGTTTTAATCGTACTGGGCGCCAGCAGAGAGTTTTTTTCCATACTGCTAAAGACTACATCTAAACGTACACACTGCGCATAGTGGTGTGTACGTTTTTTTATGGCGCCGAGTCTAACGGTGGTTACCATTCATCATTCGGCTTTGCTATGACTGCT
>NZ_JAUHLI010000027.1:0-21817 GCF_036325985.1 Alkalimonas cellulosilytica | reverse complement strand
CAGATGCTGGAAGGGCTGATTGTCGAAGGTTATTTCAGTCAATTTATTAGCGAGCTGGTCGCTCATGGTATATGCAGTCTACCTGTGACTCTGGTTAAATCTTTAAATAAAGGAACGGATGGTAAATGGAGCAAGCCAGCTTGGTGGTTGTGGCAATATATAAACCAACCTAACTATGATGTTGAACAGTTAACGAATATTTTGATGCAGGAGTCCTACCACGTCCTCAGGTGCACATATGACCAAGCCCAAAAAGACTTTATTCTTCGGTCTTGGGGAACAAAACAAATCGAGAGATCGGCTCAAGGTTTCATGATGGAAAAACGCAGAATGACCGAAATTAAGTACCAGCCGCCTGAAGATATTGTCAGCGATGATGAGCGTTATATGGAAGCATTTTGGGGTGGACTGCAAGGCGTCTATGGCGAGAGCTTATTTAAAAAAGTCGTATTGCCACGCTTATTTAAGAACTGTGTTATTAGCCCATTTTTCTCTGCTGTCTGGGATGTAGATAATATTGTCAGAATGGACTCAGGTGAATTTATGCAGTTTGAAGTCAAACATAAGTACCCATTTGAAAAGGATGGTAAACTTTTTTTTGGTATTAATAAAGGTCAATTGAATGTCATGAGTGACCTAGCTGACTGTGGAATTAGCACCCTTCACATGATTCTGATTAAGCCCAAGTGGACTGATGTGTTAAGCCCTAACTATTTGCTTCAGGATCCTTTAATGCGCAAAAATGTTTTTGTTGTAGCTTGCAAGTTAGATAGAGAAGCGTTGAGGAACCTTAAAAATGCTAAAGGCGGAACGAGTGGACATAAAACTTCGTTTAGCGGACGAACTAACCTTAGTTACGTAAGTATACCTATCGAGCGTTTCAAAATAATAGGTACGTTGGATGACTCCCTTAGTCAGTTAGTCGAGAATATAGCACTTGCTGCTAAAGGTTCGTTAACCAAGTCGTTAAATAAATCTATTCTCAATAGCGCTAGAGTTTCAATTTAGTACTCAAATGCGCCGTGAAGTTAAAAATTATTCTTGCAGGTAACGCTATGTATCAGGTGAGTTACGGTTAACTATCTGAAAAGTTAATTAAGGTGCCGAGCACTGGCTTGCTTGATATCTCTTTAAGACACTCACGGTATGTTTGGCGACAATTAGGATAACCGGTCGGCCAAGATAGTTGACGTTGAACATCAAATATAGGGATCGGTTGTTTGATCATACGGTCAATTAACTTCCACTAGGACGAGGTATAAATAAGTTTACTCAAGGGTGTTCAATATTCTACCCGCAGAGGTTAATTTAGTCGCAGCAGCTTCCGCCTCTGCAATTGCATAATCTTTGGAAAATGCTAAACCAGAGTCATATTCAATATTATCTTTACAGACAGACCAGCTAAATGCGGGATTATAGCGATCGGCGGAGACTTCAACGAAAATCGTATATCCGAGAAATTCCTCTTCATATGAATCAGACATTTACATTATCTCCAAGCTCATTGTTTCTCAAACAAATCTTCAACTTTGCAGTTAAATAAATCGCAAAGTTTATCAATGGTTTCAAAGTCAACGCGCTGTGCAGTCTCTTTATAAAGCAGGGTTATCGTATTTCGATTAAGCCCCGTCTCTCGTGCAACATCGGTAACCTTTAGCTTGTGCTCACCCATTAACCTGGCTAAGTGACACTTAATCAATTTACACCTCAAATATCAAAATGTCATCCAAAATGACAAAAAATGTTTGCAAATGCCATTTTTAGATGCTAAATTGCATTCAGAATGGCATTTTGACTTATAGGGTAGCGTTATGCCATCTAGACTAACTCAAAAAAAAGGTGTTTACCATGAAAAGTGCAACGACTTATTTAACGTCCAGTGAGCTGTCTGCATTAATCAAGTATGACTCCCGAACTATACGGGAGCAACTTAAAGACAGGGTGCTTCTTGAAGGGGTCCACTACATCAGACCGTTTGGTGGCAGGAAAATTTTATATCTGTGGGAAGCGATTGAACGAGATATGTCTAAACCCACTTGGGGATTGGTGATTCCAATGGCAAACGGAGGTCATGCTCATGGCTAGTATCAGAACCAGAGAGGGTTCAAAGAATTTGCTCATTGATTTTAAATATAAGAATCAACGCTTTCGTGAGCAAACGGCTTTACCTGACAACGCTGCTAATCGTAAAAAATTAAAGCAGTTACTTGATCGCATTGAAGCGGAAATCACCTTAGGCACTTTCGAGTACCGTAGGTATTTCCCTAACAGTAAAAATGCTGACAAGGTTGAGCAGAAACTGAATTACGAGCGCCAGTTTACACGGATGGGCGATAACCCTTTATTCGGGAATTTTGCTGATACCTGGTATGACGAAATGCGGGTTACGTGGCGTGACTCGTACGCTTCGACCATTCGGACATTGCTCGATACGAGGATTAAACCCTACTTTAAGGATAGAAAGGTCGACCAAATCACTAAAGCTGAATTACTCCAATTTCGCGCCTCACTCGGGAAAGTACGTCGCGAAGATGGAAAGGCACTCTCAGCTGATTATATCAACCGCCATCTGAAGGTTCTTCAAATGATCCTCAGTGAAGCAGCCGACCGATTTCAGTTTAGCGCAATCGAAAGGCTCAAACCAGCCAAGGTGAAAAAAACGGATGTGGATCCGTTCACCCTGGATGAAATCAATAGGATTTTAGCTCATGCCGAACCAACGTATCGTGACTTGTTAACGGTCGCCTTTTTCACTGGGATGCGCACGGGGGAAATTTTGGGCCTTAAGTGGCGCTATGTTGATTTTAGTAATGAGCTGATTTTGGTTCGGGAAACCATCGTTAACGGTAAGGAAGAGTACACCAAAACCGATGGCAGCCAGCGTGAGATTGCGATGTCTGCACCGGTAAAAGCTGCGCTTTACCGCCAAAAGGTGCGAACTGAACATAGTAACTATGTGTTTTGCAACAGTGCAGGAAAGCCACTGTGTCGGCACAACCTGTTAAAACGCAAATGGTACCCCTTGCTTGAGAAGCTTGAGCTCAGAAAGCGTCGCCAGTACCAAACTCGGCATACCGCGGCCACTTTATGGTTAGCGGCAGGGGAGAATCCAGAGTGGATCGCCTGGCAAATGGGGCATACCACAACCGAGATGCTTTTTCGTGTTTACAGCAGATACGTTCCTAACCTGACACGTCAGGACGGCTCAGCTTTTGAGCGTTTGGTAACCCAACATCTGGAGGTGCATCATGATGCATAATTTACTTCCAATATTCCCTGGTTGTTTAACGACGTTAAACAAGAGGACTCAATGCTTTTTTGGAAGCTTTCGCCTGATTGGTTGCGTGGCCAAGGTATCCAGACTCGGCGAGCCATACTGGTCAATTAAAGTCGCAGATATCTCGGGTGTACGTGAGGTCTTGTTGTTTGATGAGGCGCCCCGCTGGGACACATTTATTATGAATGGTGTGATAACGATGGAGCTGTCCATGCGCCCCCAAGCAGGGTTTATTGTTGCGAAGAAGCCGGAGCTGTTGAGGCTTAGCAATGCCATGATGGAGCCTGCGCTATTTTGGAAAGCTCTGCCTGTAAACTGGTGCCTTTCGGAGTGGGTCGTGGAGCGGTTTTTAACGATGCTGATGGGCATCCAATCTGAAATGCTCTTAGCATTTATTACTCGTGTGTTCTGGCAAAGTGAGGTGTTGCAGGCATTTTTATCTGCACCTGCCAGCTTGAACTATCATCACAATTATCAGGGTGGCTTGTTGGAGCACAGTGTAGAAACAGCAGAGATTGTCGCCTCACTCCCGCTTTGCAATGAGTTTGATCGCGATGTACTCATTACGGCAGCATTGCTGCATGACATCGGTAAAACCAAAACACTTGCAAGCAACATGCGAAGAAGCCAACTCGGTAAGCTGGTTGATCATGATGAAATGACTCTGGAAGTGTGCTCGGATGCATTGCGTTGGCTAGATAACGAGCATGCTGATACTGCCATTCTATTACGGCATATTTGGACTTGCAGCAGCCCCGGTGCACGCTATGGTTACAAGGCCGAAACCTATTTAGCGCCGGCATTGCAGCTAGCAGATCAAATGAGTTCGAAAATGGCCAGAAGTGCTTGATGGCTAAAGTACATCCATGCAACGCATGACATTGAGTCTGCCACAAATGCTTGTTGTCGGTTTGCGGTGCTCATTTTATGGCGCCATTTGAAAAGTGTGTCATGCTTGGTTGATGAATGATCTTGAATCCTTGCAGGAGAATGTATGAGCATTGAAACCTATTCGCTGGTTGCACTTGCCGTTGGCTTCTCGGCCATTGGTGTCACTCTGTACTGCGCTATGAGGGTTGCCAAACAAAAGTACCTTGGTACCAAGGCGTAATTTGCTTTGGGGGCATAGTCATTTGGTAGCTATTGTTGATATGGGGCACAGCTAAAGTGGTTCATCCAGTACCGCTAAGATGTGAAACCCAGACTAAATGCCAAACATCAGTGAATGAACCGCTGCAATTTTAACCAAAAGAGAATGCTTCGATGAACAAAGATGCTCCAATATATGCCCCTATCATTGATGATGAGCAAGGGCAGTTTGTTCTTTTGCCGGATGTGTTCGAGTTCTCTGAGGGGGTATCTCATGTACTCATCGAAAAACATGGCGAGTCGCTACGGATCTCGCCAGCAAAAAAAGTTTGGTTAACTTTGAGTGAAAGCCCTGAGGCTGATAACGACTTTCTCAGCGAGCGGCCAGACATTTTTTAACAGCTGCCTTGTATGCTGGCCTGCGATAGGCTTTGAGTTGTTCAGCTCATAGTACATTATATAGCCTTGCCCGTTTTGTGGCGTGAATTCGAAACTGTGGTGTTATGACTCTGCTGATAACAAGAGGAGCACAGCATGACATCAAACACCGATAAGCAATCAAGAACAGCACCGGCATTTTGCCACCAAAAAGAAATGAAAAACTTTAGTACCTATTTGTACCTACGCCACCATCAGGTCGTTGATGCAGATATCAACAACACCTATGGGGACCCCATTGCAGCCATTAGTCCAAAGGTGCTTAGTTTGCTGCTCTTGGCCGAGGAGGCCATCCTCTTAAAACCAATTGCAGCGCATCCAGAGGTGGGTATTGTACTGGAGCTATCTACTCCATTCGGACAGGCTTGCGTGTACAGCAAAATAAAAGGGGGATGGGCATCTGAAGAGACAGGGTCAACCTATTTGGGGTTCAGTACGTCTTTTAGTGGCATTAGCCCCGAACAACTGGAGCGATTAAAAATCAGCAGCCCGGGCTTTGAACTGGTAGCGGATCCTCAAAGCTCCGTTGCCAATCTGGCATCTGGTTTCAGAATCGAACCATGGCAATGTACTTTAGGCGATGTCCATGAAGTTTTTGTGCGTTGGTTAAATCTCTTTATGAAAGCGCATGAGATGGTGTCCCCGCTTCCTACTACTGAAGTTACCGACTCAATCGTCATTCAGTAGCCAAATTGGCACCAAGTGTTTTGCTGTGCACGAGGTGCCAATTGTTAAATGACAAGTTCAATCGAATTATGCTGCTTAATGACCACTGCTAATTGGTTAAGTGCGGTCGTTTAGGTGGTTCTCAAGGGAGATAAACATGCTCAATGGTTATGAAATAGCTATGTTGGTTACGATAGCCGCATCATTTGTGTTCATGATGTGGCGGTTGCTCCGAGCACTGGAGCAGGAAAAGAGAGAGAAAGCGGAGCAGAGCCAGTCAGAAACATCAACTTCGACAATTTCATCGAAGCCAGAGCAAGCATGTTCAGAGGATAAAATTCCGGAGATACGATCTCACGACAGTGAGGATTAACGGGAGAAACGTTAAACCCACTTGAGACTTAGGTGAAGATGCTCAAAAAGCATGGGGATACTCATAACCGGTTATGGATAGTAGCTCAGTGCAAGGCTGCAAATTCGAATCGTCACAATGTGCCAAAAGCAGACATTTCAGCACTGTATAACAAAGTGAGTAAATCAGTAGAGCGCATGTTTAAGAGCATCACAAGAGTTACTAAAATGTCTCAGCATCATCTCATTGTAAAAGACATCAATTCACTGTAGCTTATTAATATCTCAAATTTTTTTGTAGAATACAAACCTCAGTAAATGCATCAAAATGAGGAATATGATGATGTTTCAACATGATGGCTCCATTGTTTTTTCACCGTCAGATTTAACACTATTTATAGAAAGCCCTTTTGCCTCCTGGATGGATCACGTTGCTATTCTAGCGCCTGATAAAGCGCCTGCACGTGATCCGGCAGATGCCATGATGAGCATGCTGCAGGATAAAGGTGGTGCACATGAATCTTTAGTGCTAGACCAATTTAAAGCAGATGGATTATCTATTGCCGACATAAGCAATGAGAGTGATAAAGAGGCTGCTACTCTATCTGCAATGAAGGCTGGGGCCGATATTCTTTATCAAGCCAGTCTCAGTATGGGACCTTTTCGTGGCTTCGCTGACTTTCTGGTTAAGGTTCAGGGAGCAAGTAATTTTGGCAATTATCATTATGAAGTTTGGGATACAAAACTATCTAAAACTCTAAAGCCCTATTTCACCGTACAGGTGTGTTGTTATCAAGATATGCTCGCTCATATACAAGGGTGTCGCTCCAAAGACCTGGTTATCGTGCTTGGAGACGGTCAGCATCAAAGGCTTAGAACTGATGACTACTTCTACTACTATGAATCCATCCGAGAATCTTTTCTGAAAGCTCATTTAAACTTTGATAGTGATGAAATGCCCGATCCGGCAGACTCAAAGTCATTTGGTCATTGGGAGGGGTTTGCAAAGCAGTTACTGAAAGAAACAGATCACTTATCTCAAGTAGCGACAATAACTCGATCTCAAATTAAAAAGCTCAATGCCGCTGGAATTGCAACCATGGATGCACTGGCAGCAACTGACTTGGTTCGGATAACTGGAATTAATGATGCAGTTTTTGCACGTTTAAAAGCCCAAGCCAAAATTCAGAAAGCCAGTGAAGGCAAAGAAACTCCGCTATATGAAGTGTTGCAGCCAGGCGCAGGAAAGAAGCAAGGGCTAGCGCTGTTACCTGCTCATTCAGATCTGGATGTATTTTTTGATATTGAGGGTTTTCCATTAGTCGATGGTGGCTTGGAATATCTATGGGGAAATACTTACTTTAATAATGATGGCGAGCGACAGTTCATAGATTTCTGGGCGCATTCACCTGAAGAAGAAAAACAAGCGTTTAAGAGTTTCATCGATTGGGCTTATGCCAGATGGCAACAAGATCCATCAATGCATATATACCACTATGCTAATTATGAGATAGCTGCGTGCAAGAAATTAATGAGTCGCTATGGTATCTGTGAGCATGAGGTTGACCAGTTGCTACGTAACGAAGTCTTTGTTGACCTTTACAAGGTCGTTAAAAGTGGTTTGTTGATTGGCGAACCTAAATATTCAATTAAGAATGTAGAACATTTGTATAGGGGTAAGCGCGAAACAGAGGTAGGAACAGGCGGTGATTCGGTTGTTGTGTACGATAATTGGCGTCAGAACCCTGATGGTGCTAGCTGGCAGACATCTGAAATACTAAATGATATCAGGGATTACAATATAGATGACTGTAATAGCACTCAGGAACTAGTTGTTTGGTTGCGTGCACGGCAAGCTGACCATGGGATTAAATACCTTGGTAAAGCCGAGGTCATTGAACCTGAAATATCTGAAGAGATATCCGAACGAATTAATCTTCGCGACAGATTGTTACACCAAGCCTTATTGGAGAAGGCGACTGATCCGCTAAATTCGTCGGTTACAGAAAATTTAGCATGGTCATTAGAGTTCCATCGGCGCGAGTCTAAGCCGGTGTTCTGGCGTTTATTTGATCGCTTAGGGCTTACTGATGTTGAGTTACTGGATGACATTGATTGTCTCGCTGGATGCGTACGGACTGATACTAAGCCCTTTAAACCAACAGCTAGGGCGCGAAATTTAGTTTATGAGTATAAGTTTAATCCGGATCAGGAGTTTA
Organism: Alkalimonas cellulosilytica; assembly: GCF_036325985.1. Lineage (NCBI taxonomy): Bacteria > Pseudomonadati > Pseudomonadota > Gammaproteobacteria > Alkalimonas > Alkalimonas cellulosilytica. The sequence continues at coordinate 13,777 of NZ_JAUHLI010000027.1, read as the reverse complement.
AGTTAGCTAACACTAAGTCCTTTTATATACTCGGTGAAGAAAACGATAAAGGTGAGCCATTAAAAGTAACTCTTATACCGGACTATACAAAATTAAGCGATGGTATTATTAGTGTTCAAGCAAAAGCAGAGCCACCTGACATAATCAGCTTAGTTCCTGATGAGTACGTGCATCCTGAGCCAATACCTAAATCTATTGAGGCCGTGGTCAAAGATTATGCAGCAAACTCACTTGGGAAATGTGCGATTTTGGATTTTCTTAAACGTGATTATCCACGGATTGAGGGTATTGAACCCGGTCAGGCAATAGCCACAAGCCATGATCCTGAAGAGCGTCTAAAACAGATTATTGCAGCCATCGTTAATCTGAAAAACTCTTACTTACCCATACAAGGACCACCCGGCGCTGGAAAAACGTTCACTGGAAAGCATGTTATTGCCGAGCTGCTTCGTCAGGGTAAAACGGTAGGTATCAGTTCAAATTCGCATAAAGCGATCAACAACCTATTGCTGGGTACAGCCAAATACTGCCATGAGCAAAACATTAGTGCTTTATTCGGCTGCACTAAAGATACTGACAAGGAGCTCAAAGAGCTTGGTGTTGAAGTCCTCAAGAATAGTGAAATTGTGAATCACATAAAGCGGCCTTGTGTCATAGGGACAACCGCTTGGGGTTTTTCAAGAGAAGACTTGCAAGGGCAATTTGATTATCTTTTTATCGATGAAGCCGGTCAGGTTTCAATAGCAAACCTAATTGCTATGAGTCGAGCAACTAAAAACATCATCTTGATGGGCGATCAAATGCAGTTAGGCCAACCAGTACAAGGGACGCATCCAGCGGAGAGTGGATTATCAACGCTTGATTATTTGCTGCATAAAACCCCCACTATTCCTGATGATAAAGGAGTTTTCCTTGCAACAACGTATCGAATGCACTCAGCAGTAAATGAGTTTATCAGTCATGCGATTTACCAGGGACGATTAAATTCGGCACCTGAAAATGATCGACAATTAATATCAGTGCCTGCCGATTATTCGGGCGATATTAGAAAAGAAGCTGGAGTAGTTTATATTCCGGTTGAACATGATGGGAATACTCAGGCGAGCGATGAGGAAGTCGAGGCAATTGTCGCTGCCGCTAAAGAGATCTTAGGTAGGGCTTTCAATGGCAAGGATGGTGAGACAAGACCCATTGGATGGAGCGATATGCTGTTTATCGCACCTTATAATTTTCAGGTGAATAAACTAAAGCAAGCATTGGGCTCTGATGCAAAAGTTGGCAGTGTTGATAAGTTTCAGGGACAAGAAGCACCAGTTGTGTTTTTTAGCATGTGCTCAAGCGATGCGAATGACTCACCAAGAGGAATGGATTTCTTATTTGATAAGAACAGAATAAATGTAGCTATCTCCAGAGCTCAATCTCTGGCTGTAGTTGTTGGTAACCCTAAGTTGGCCAATAGCTATGCAATTAATACCCAGCAACAAGTTAAGATAAACACTTTTTGTCAGCTTATCCAATTTGCAAATTAGTCAATTGTTTCACCAACTCATCTATAGGCTGACCGCAAGATGGTATGCGGTCTAGCTCAACCTTGGCACACTAACACGCTATAAATAATTTTAGACCGCATCAGATTCACACTCTTCTTTAAAGTCATCTCCAGCGGCTTTGCTAAGCGCGTGAAACACAGCAAATGTCATTTTCAGTCACTTGGAGAATGGTATCAGTATTAAAAAAAACTTTCTCAAAAAAATTTCAATTCTTTTTGAGCTTTTGCATCAGATGCAAAGCGGCCATGTATCTTCAAATTTGTTCAGGCAGATGAGAGGTGTGTATGAGCCATTTTACATCGAGAGTCCGGATCGCTTTTGTCAGCGTAGGTATTGGTTTTTTAGCGGCATGTGGTGATTCCAAGCCGTCCTTTGACATAAGCACGGAGACGGTTGGCGCTGGTAGCATTACTCCTGCGGTCACCCAGGTGAAACAAGGCGACAGCACTCAATTACGTGTTTCTCCGGCATCCAACCATCAAATCATTCAGGTTTCTGGCTGTGGTGGGCGACTTGAGGGGAGCGCTTTTATTATTCCCTCGGTGCAAGCAAATTGCCGTGTAGTGGCAGAGTTTGCGCCAATAATGACGCTCTCTGTTAGTTCAGTGCCCACATCGTTATCGGAGCACGAAAAAAGTACCATTCCCTTTGTGATTCATCAGCCTTATGGCACCCCGGTTATTAGTTTGAGCTCTTCGCTTGCTGATGAGGTTGCAACAGTTAATTACTCGCCCGAGAAAGGAGTCATCACCATCCAGGTGCATGAACTGTTTCAGGATAACGAGCTTGAGTTGACGCTCACGGTAAAAGATCAGTCACCAGCGGGCGCCTTAGTTAAGCGCCACAGCATTGCTTTGAAAAACACTTCTGCACTATTAAAGATGCAGCTGCTGGATGCATGGCGAGAAGACTTTAGTCTTGAAGCCATAGCGCAAGAGAGTATGTGGGTATTAGACCGATACTTTCACTTGGGCCAGATGGCGGGGCATCTGTCATCATCCTGGTATCGGCAAGAGCTTCAACACCTTGCATCAGCCCTCCAGGATTTTGATACCTCCAATCTGATTTCACTCACGCAGTTAGATATTACGGCAGACTATCGCAGCAAGGCGGTGGATGAAAAAGCCCTTGATGTGCACCTTACTCAGATCAAAGAGCAACTACTCCTTGCACTTTGGCCGGCCAATCAGCTGCAACAGCAAATTCAGTTCAAGCTGCCTTCCTCACTACTACCAGAGCTGGCTACAGATGCATTTTATCTGACAGAGCAAGCCAGATTATCGCAGTTTATCGGAAACCCTGCTCTGGGCTCCCATGATGGCAATGGCTGGGTTTTCTCTAGGCAATTTCATTTCTTGAATACACTGCAATCCGCTGTCGATTGCATGGACTAAGACGAGGTCATTATGATGAAAACATTACCAGTTTTTTCCACTTTAATGTCTGTTGTAGTATTCGCTTTGGATGCTTATGCCACTGAGCCGGCACGCATCGTGATTCAGCACAAGGAACCAACTGAAGCTTCAGGCATGCTGTATGCGCAAAGTTTCTCCAGGGCACAAGAGCGGTGTATACCGACACCGGACTTTCAGGGAGAGTGGTGTTTGCCAGCGTTGCAGGCGGGCCATAAGCTGCGTGCACAAGCCTCTTCGCAAATGGCTACAGTTCAACCGCAGTATTCATTGGTTGAACTGGACTTACAGGGCTGGTCTTTGCAGCATGCGATTGACAGCATCAAAAAAACCGGCTGGTTTGCGAGTGTTGAAGCGGACATCATTTTCCAGTCTGATCAGAGTGCGCCTCTTAGCGCCCCTCTGTCGTGGAACGAGAATGATTTTCCCAACGACCCTTTCTTCAACGAGCAAACGTTTTATTTTGGGGATGAGCCTGAAGTTCGCTTTGGTCAAGTCAAACGAAGCAACCATGGCATTCAGGCGGCTTGGGCCTTAATCACACAGCCCAAGCGCACAATCGATGTCATTGTGATGGATGCTGGCTTTTACCCTCACGAAGATCTTGAGTATTACTCAGGTGCATCTTTTGTCACCACGGGTGATGCCAAGCGCTCAGAGCTATTTTTTGAGGATGAGTACAATGAGTATTGCAATCCTCACGGCTTGGGTGTTGCCAGTGTGATTGCTGCAACCATAAACAATGAGCAAGGCATGACGGGTATAGTTAACGATGTCAGGCTGCATGCTCTGCGTGTCATGAACTGCTCGAGAGGTTCACTGTTTGATGTAAGTGATGCGCTAAGATGGTTGGCAGGTGCCCCGGCATTTTTTGATGACAACTTGTCCTTTCCTTATCAGGGGCAGCCGGGTGTGATTAATCTGAGCCTGGGTGCAACTTATATCAATGAGAATAACTTCTGCCCAGAGTATCTTCAGGATGCCATCAACAAAGTCGTTGCCGCTGGTTTTGTAGTCGTTGCAGCCGCAGGCAACAACAACGAGAACGCTGAAAACTTTGTGCCTGCAGCGTGTGATCATGTTCTATCTGTTGGTGCTTTAACAGTTAACTCGTCAAAGGCGAGTTTCAGTAATTATGGCGCGATTGATGTCATGGCGCTTGGTAGTGAAGTGGTCGGCCTTTGTACGAGCTCAGAGGTGTGTTTTTGGGCAGGAACCAGCTTTGCCAGCCCAATTGTTGCAGGTATTGTCGCACTGGGAATGAAAGACATTGACCTTGACTGGCAGCCTGAATGGTTCAGAACCGCTGCCATAGCGGCATCGCGACCGCTGGTGGATGAAGATGGTCGCTGCGCCATGAAAGGCTGTGGTTATGGCATGATCCACGCAGCCGATTTTATTCAGTCTTTGCGTGCTGCCGAGGCCGGCGCTTTAAGCCAGATCGTTCCCGCACTAAAGGCATTCACCCCATGCGAACAAAGTTGGTATATCGAGCACTTCGGGAATAAGGTTGCTTTTTGTGACTTAGTTCGCCTTCAGTTCCATGGCGGGACAGCACCGATAGGTCGTTATGTGCTGTATGCACGCTCTGTAGGGCAATCCAATCTTCATGTGGTTGCAGAGTTTGCCGATGGAGATGTCGTGCTTCCACGTAATGTACTGGACTTTGATAGCACGGTTTATTTCTTCAGAGACTGCCCTCAAGGGGGCGCTGACTGCACCACTTCGTTGTACCCATTAAGTGCTTATGGTCACAATCAAGGGATCTTTGCCTGTGATTAACAGCATTGCTCAGAGCTTCGTGGTTTTGCCATTCTCCAAAGCCATGAAGCTGGCAAAATCCGAGAGAATTTTCCCATGCCTGGTTCCGGTCTTTTTACTGACTGCGTTGATGTGCATTATTGAGGCGTCGACCATTGTTTCTAATCAACTTTGGTTTCCCGGCAGGGAGGACTCCATTCATATTCTGAAGTCTTTGTTCTGGCATCTCGGAAATATTCTGTTTCCTGTCGTCCTGTTTTATCTGGCCGTAAGTGCCGTCCTGTCGCAGCGACCCAGAGCCAACTCTTTTTGGGCTGTGTTGAAGGCGTGTTTTTGGGCTTCGGTCTGTTATTTCGCTTTAATTTATGTGTTGGTGTACCAATTGAATCAGGTGCTGGCTCCTTGGTGGCTTAATCGGTTAGAGGTTGATTTGACAAAAAGCTACGCATTAATTTTGCTGGTGTCAGTGGTAAATAGTGCGATTTTCGTGCTGATTTATACCCTTAGCGCTCTGGTTTTCGCACACTCTTTGTGGTTTCACGAGTGCGTGAGGGGCAGGGTGTCCCTCAAAAAGCAAATCGTATGCTTTTGCCATTATGCAGCTCCGAAATTTAAGCTTGTTGCTGCCATTTGTGTGATGGCCCTCATCAGCAAGCACCTGACATATATTTCATTTCTTCGTGATTGGTGGCTTGTATTCAGTATTGCGTTGGATGCTCTGGGCAGCAGCCTGTTTGTGTTAATGCTGGTGGTTGCTTATATCGACCCAACCGAATAAAGGAGTTTTGCATGCGGTATTTTCCAGTTGTACTTATCATCTATCTGTTTTTGCAAATACAATCCGTAGTTGTGCTGTGGTCGTTGCAAAGCCGTTTAACCGCTTTTTCTGATTTAGAAATTTATCAGATGTATGGTTATGCTGCTGTCGGTCTTGGTGTTGCTGTGCTGGTGCTGCGTTGGCAACTTAAACTCTTTACAGGCAATAACTTTCTTGGATACACCTGTGGGGTTGCATTGGGGGCTGTGGCATTATTATCAACCATCGTTGTCATGCACAAAGTGGTTCAAACGATACCCAGCCTGATACCTGCTGAGTACAGAGTAAAAGCCTATCAAAGCTCATTGCGAATACTGGCCGAGCCAAGCAAGGAAAGCTTTTGGTCGTTTTACCAACCTACTACTGCTCCAGCGGATTACAGCCGCTACATTCAGTACCTGGTCAATCAGTTAGAGCCAGAACAGCACGAATTAATCGATTTGTACCACAAGCAGTTGTTTAACCTACAGCAATTCGCAAGACTCTATCATCATGGAACCGATACCTTTGACGAGCAAAAAGTACGCAGGTTGGTCGCCAATGCATATTTTTCTGCCCAGTCTGAACTAAGAGGGCCGGACATGTATGCGCCATTATCCGCAGCTACTTCTTTGTTTTATGTTACTGCGTCCCCTTTAAAGACGCGAGCTGTGTTTCAGAATGGATTGCGTGATGCGACAACCAAGCACAGCGGCACCTTGACGCTATTGGCACCTATTTTGATGCTTGAGAACGAAAAGCGCTATGATGGCTTGCCATTCATTGATGCTGTCCTTAGGCATCATCAGAATTTTGGCCATCTCGATCTCGCCTGGCAAAAACTAACAGCACAATTGGCGTTTTTAGAAAAGTCACCACACAACAAAATGAATTTGCTGGACTCGTTGCGCCGTGCGTACAGCGATGAGATTTTACAAGCAAAGGGGCTGGAAGGACGGTATTTAATGCCATTTCATCAATCAGGGATGCCTCCACTTGAGCAAGCTGAATTTATTTATTTGGCTGAGCGGGTAGCGCCATTATGGATGTTGGGCGGGGCACCTCAATCCCGTGTAAGACTGCTAGCACAGTTGGCTGAAAGAGACAATGAGCAGGTAAACCGTTGGGTCCGCGAGTTTCACCGCTCGCAGCAGTCTATCGATGAAAGGCACTACAACATGGTTCAGTACACGGTTATGCATTGGTTGCTGGAGTCCGAAAATCTATGGCGATTTAAAGCCTATACCCAAGCCTATGGTGATCTTATTAGGTTAAGCACCACCTTACCTATGCTGTTGATCCTGGCATTATGCGGTGCTTTGCTAACGGCAGTTGCCCTGTTTAAAGCAGGCTTACTATGGGTTCTTGTTGGAGTTGGCTCTGCATGTATATCTTTGCTACTTGCTGCAAGCCCGTTGAGTATGGCACTGTTTAAGCTATTGGCTTGGCTTTCGACTGGTGTTGTTTTTGAATCTTAGTTAGCAACCTTAATTAAATTTTTTATTTGATGCTGATGCAGGCAAGCCCTACTTATTGGACACTGATGCAATGAAAAAAAAAGGTACACATACCGGTGCGGGATGGAAACTGCATGACACCTGTGGTGAGTGGCTGCAGCGACGACTAAAGGAAGTTTATTCGCAGCAACCACTAAGTCATCTTAAAGATGAAAATGGTAAGGTTATGGGGCCGATTGATTGGTTGTCTGATAAATCAAAAGTAAGCAAGGCTCATATATACAAACTACTCAAAAGTGACAGACTGGTTATCCCAAGAGAGGAAACCAGAAGAAGACTGGCATATTTTCACGGCTCAACAAAAGAGTTGTTGGGGTACTTTGGGTTTCCGCCTTACGAATTAGATAAGGATGGAAACTTTATTTTTGATGGCACTAAGACGGACAAGGCGATTAGTGACAGTTTTAAAGCAGAGCAGTCGAATCTCAAAAAAACAGAAGAAAAGCTTGCTTGTCCATTTTGCGGCAAAAATGGAGGGTATTTCTTAGAGAACAATCCTCCTGAACAGGGGGGGAATATAAAACCACAACATCTGCGAGTTTTATACGCGTCGTCGCGAAATTTTAAATACTTTGGTGCGATAAGCGGGAATTATGTGGCAGGCTTGTTTGATGTAAAAATTCATATTTGTGATAGCTGCATTGATAATTACAGTTATTGTTTCACGAAGCCCTATTCGAAATTGATTAGTGATTTTTGCGGAAGTAAGTATTCTTTGGCAGGTGTAGCAAAAAATTTATTCGCTTGCAGCTCTGAGATAAGTCGAATATCTGCAAGTAAATATGAAAGTATCAAAAAAGAGATCGCAAAAGGAGTTATAGGGCTGGCGGCGACAGGTGGATATTTAAGTAAAACTGAAGAAAATAACAAAGATTCTGTTCTGTTGCAGCGTTCAAATTACTTTGAGGATTTAATATACTTACTAATTTCGGGGGATGCTTCTGAACAATTACGTGTACTCGCCATAAAGGATAAGTTAGTACATATTCTAGTTCGCGAAAGCGATGGTTTTTCCGATATTTTTACCGGCAGCGATGGTCAACCACATATAGAATCAGTTGAGTGTTTGGCATTTTATTTTGATGCTCAAGGCGCGCACGGGTTTATTCGTGCTGAATTGAGTTATGATAATGGAGAGGCACTAACTGAATCCCAGTATATCCAACGCTTTGGTGATCTTTCTGAGTCTGATTTGGAATTGTTTTCGAGGTACGGTGAGATATATGTGGAAGGAGATAATATTTTTGAGGAGAACTTGGAAATTAAGATTACGTTGCGGAGAAATGGGGGGGTCGAATACGCTGTTCTTCCTAATGTCGATGATGATTTCAGCCTATCTGGCTTAGAAAAGATTTTTACGTAAAATACTGTGAGTTCGGTTATATTTAGGAGGATTGTCAATATTATATAAGTAAGCAGATTTCCAAGTTATCATGGTTGTGCAGCGTTAATTAACTTTGCATATAGAAAAATCATTTAAATCTACCGTGCGCTAAGTCTTAGTGCTGCCACTCAATAACAAGTATTTTATGCTCCATATAGAAATGGACAGAGAACACTGCTAGATAAAGAGTCATAAAACCATGTGAATACTGTTTTATGAAAATATAAATTATGAAGTAAAAAATACCTTAGCTTTAGCGCCTTATCTTAGTGTTATCTTGTGCATTTTTTATTTTGGATTTACTGTCTTCTGTACTGGTTACAATAATGCTGTCGACTGTAAAGTCTACAAAGACACCTCCTGCAAACTCGGACCTCCCTTTAAGGTACAACGTATCAGACTTTTCAAACAGACTTACCTCCTCTAGGGTGTCAGTATTTACCTTGCCAAATTGGAGCCTTTGTATAGTAATTGAACTATTGTCATTTATACACTGAGAAATATCATTCATCGTCTGCTCTTTGAATTGCTGTGATAACCGGTATTTGTGAAGCAGGTGCTGGTTTTCACTCCACTTTACAATCGGGTGCCCAGGGGTGTTTTTGAAAAGAAGAACCTTACTCTTTTCAAGTTGCTGAAGTTTTTTATTCAATAACTCCTGTGAGTCAATTGGCAACTGAATCGCGTCTTGATCCTGCAAGTTGCTTATCAATGTAAAAAGCTTAAATTCAGCAGGTGTCATGTGGCCAGCCTTAAAATCTTTACCTTTCCTTTTGTAAACAGGGGTTGCATGATCCGAGTTATACTTATCAAGCCGCTCAACTTGGAAATATCGATGGTAGCGATTTAAATCCCTATTTAGCTGAGAGCGTGAAACATCATACTGTTGCTGATGTAAGCATTGGTGGATTTCAACTTCTGTCCAAAGTTTCTCAGATGAGTGAATGATATCGATAAAGGTTACAAAAATTCTTTCGATGGTATCTGACATATTAAGCTCCTTCAAAAGTCTTTTATGCTGCATCATTGTTGTTCGGCATCGAATCACAGTAGCAGTGGTCAAACCAAAAGTTGATGATTCGCTCGGTAGAAAATGTCTCAGTGTCTGTATTAAACTCGATGCAGGTGTGAAGAGGACCTCTAACCTCGTGATCCTGCAATGAATACGCGTGACAGATAATACGGATAGCGTTATCTAAGTTTGCCGGTATAAATTTATTGGTGTTGTTGAATCGCATAAACTCTCTCCAAATTCACATCATGTCTCAGTTGAATAAACTATAAGCAGAAACTTGATTTATCAAAAGCCTCATTGCTCTCAATGAAGTTTTTGAGAATTTTATTTCCGTATGCAATTGTTCTAATTAATAAAAATTTTTTCTTCGGAAAGTGTATTTGATTTTAACTTAGGCGAGGGTTTTGACGAGGCGGTGAATTTTTATTTGGAAATAGCAAATAGCCAGTAACGCATGGTCACTGGCTATTTCTAGTTTTGAAGGTTAATGCATGCTCAAGCTTGTTTTCCCATGCCTGCAGTCCGAAGTCAGCGCATCTAGCTCACTCTGTGTCAGGGTTTGCTTCTTGTGAAGCTCATTGGCAATAGCAGCAACCAAGTCCCAGTTTTGCTCCAGATGCTGTTTGCTTGCTTTGTAAGCTGTCTCTAACCAGTGCAGCACTTCTGACTCCAGCCTCGCCTGTAGGGTAGGAAGTTGGCTGAAATCGGCTATTCCTAGTGACGTCGATAGCCCCCAATGCGTTAGCGCGCAACGAGCCAGTTCCGTGGCGCGTTTAATATCCGATGATGCACCATTAGTGATATCGGCTTCATGTTGGCAGTAAAGTTCCTCTGCTGCACGCCCAGCAAGTAAGATCTGCAATTGGGCATCGACACTCGCGCGAGTATTCACGTTATGCTGCTTCACAACATCGAACTGGGTAACCCCACCTGCATGCTCAAACTCTTCTATTGAAAGCGCAACACAGTGTGCATCTGGCGACCAGTTTTTAGTAAGCAGGTAATGTCCTGTTTCATGATAGGCAATCTGCAATCGTTGTTGCTCATCATGGGTATAGCTTTGCTTCTTTTGGCCGAGTTGATGTGTCAGCAGATGTTCGTTTAGCATCTTGGGCTGAAAGGATTTGTCGCTGCTAATCAACTGCAGTTGAATTTCACGAAACATCGCACGGAGAAAGCCAAAGGTTGCACCACCACAACGTTTAGCGGTTTCACCCAACTCATGATCACTGAGCGTGAAGCCATATTCATCGGCGCATTGGCGCATAAACTGCTTGCGGGCACTTAAATCCGGCGCAGGGATCGTGACCACCTTATCAAATCGCCCATAGCGTATCACTGCCGGATCCAGCTGAGAGGGTGAATTGGTCGCAGCCATAATGAAAACCGGGTACTCGCTGTTGTTAAAGCCATCCAGTCGGGTTAGCAATGTATTGACTGCTGAGATACTAAAATGCGAAGCCCCTTTTCGGCTCATTGCAATAGCATCAATCTCATCGAAAAATAGAATGCAAGGAGCATAGCGTTCTGCTGTATCGAATAGGTGATTAATGTTTTGAACAACATTGCCAACCATTAAGTCAGCAGAATTCACTGGGATAAATGGCACCTTGCACTCACCGGCTACGGCTTTGGCAAAGTAGCTTTTGCCTGTGCCTGGCGAGCCTGCCAATAGATAACCTTTTGGCATATCCAGCTGAAAGTCGTGTTCATTACGCAAGCGTTTAAGCACAAAAGTCATTTGCTGCTTTAATTCTTTCAGGCCGTGTAAGTCATCAAACTTCAGCGTTGGGATGCAAGGTTGCTGCATGAAACTAGGCTCAAAATCTTTCGGGGAGAACAGCACCTCATACCGAGGGTTCACCAATGAGACTTTGAAGGTCGTCCCTAGTTGTTGCATTTGGTACTCGAATGCCACTGCCATATTTCGCGCCTGGTATTCATTAACTTTACGCAGCAAACGTGTGCGTTTGGCTGTTTGCTTCACCAATGTATCAAGTGCGTCAGCGCCAAAGTCAGGTAAGGCATAGTGCTTGTTTAATCCTGCAATCTTAGGTAAGGACTCCACTTCAAAGAGTATATTAAAGCTGTAAAACTTCAATTCATGCACATCCGGTATTTCGGTAACGTCATCCAACAATGGTCGGTGAATGAGCACCGCTTGAATCGTGGCATTATCCATGAGCTTCTCAATCTTGGATAAGCTGCTGAACGTCATGCAGTTAGGGAACTTTCTTTTGAAGCGAGCCTTCAGCTGCTTATCTGTGCTGATAACGGCAAACTGATAATCGGTAAGATCCTCAGGGATATCGACCTCAATGCGGGGATGCGTTGGTAAGGTATCGCACGATGTACAAATGTATTCCATAACCGCACGTTGCAACTTGGAGCCCTGAGCATGAATGGATCTGGGCTCCAAATTGCCTCCTAAAGTCTCCACAATTAGCTCGGCAAAGTTTTCTGGCCAATTAATGGCTTTCTCCTGGCTACGGACAAAACTGGCCGCTAATTCTGCAACCTCAAGTAAGTCGTTCGGCGTTAGCGGGTGAAAATATACCACATGCCCACGTGACAATCGGCTAATTAACTCTGGCGATAAACTTGCCTTACCAGCATCGCCCGCCAACAGTGTCTTCAGATCCAATAAGGTATCGTTGGCAATGACTTTAGAGTTCGTCTTATACCCAAGGTTGGTGGTGAATACAAACAAGCACTGGCTAAAATCAACCACTTTATTGGAAGTATAATCGGCGACTTCACCTTTTTCTAAAAGTGTAAGCAGAGATTGAATCACCGCTGGATGTGCTTTCTCAATCTCATCAAAGATGATAACGGTTCGAGGATGTACAGAGACAGCAGAAGTTAAATCTCCCAAAGATGAGTCGACATATTGAGAGCCAGAACCGAAAAGCTTCGAGACATCTCTAGCATCAGTATACAACTCCATATTAAGCAAAAGCTTTTGGTAGTTCGCAGCAAAAACCTGATTAATGCCATCTACCATTGCTTCAGCCAGTGCTGTTTTTCCTGCCCCCGGGGCTCCCATAAAGGTAGCTATGCCAAGAGGCCCTTTTTTCGGGTTGGAAAATGCCGAGGCAATCATCGATGTGACTTCTTGAATTGCACTTTGCTGCCCTTTGATTTGGGTCTGGATGGTTTTTTTGAGCTGCTGAATTTGCTGGTGCACATAAAACACAGATGGCTTGTGTCTGTTAAACCGGCATATCTCTGCAAGTGCTTCACTTTGCGACTGAAATGGATACCGCCCTTGGAAAAATAGAGCAAGGTTATCCTCATCAATGGTTAACCGAGAGATTTCGTCCTCAGTCTCTTTGATGAGATAGGATAAAAGAGCACGTGCTTCTGTTGTAAACATGATTCTATGCTTGATGTTTGCAGCATAGTAAAACCAGGTCTGGTTCGTACCCTTCCCATCGATAGCAAATGTGCGCTTGATAATATTATCCTTCAGCGCATTTCTGCACTCCTGAGCTGCTTGAGGAAATATAAGAGTAGCCGCACTTTTGCCTGCTTTACTGGCTATCCTAGCTAAAAGCTTCGGTAAACCCATGATGGCTGCCAAAATCATGGTTTCATCACACGGAACAAGTTGTAGTTTCGTTTCATCTACTTGAAACTGTGTAAAGATACCTGCGTGGATACTCTGGCTCACGGTTATAAATGCTATCTGATCTGTAAGCTGTGCCACAGCAGGATTTTTTTCTGATAAGAAAAGAGACTCAAACTCAAAGGCGAATCTGTTTGGTCGTGCCTGCTCCCGCTCATGGTATTCATTATGCCAATCTAGCTGTTTGGGGGGGCGGGTACCACCACGAAAGAAACTATCGTCTGACTCAGCAGGTTCCGGAATACCGTCCAAAACATCCAAAAATTTGAAGTCTTCGTCTTGTAATGGGTCGTAGTCATGGTTGATTGTGGACTTGTTCATGGTAGTACCTCTCAAAGTGTTTTGGTCTGCTTGAGAGGTACTGTAACGATAGCTTTTGCATCTGATGCAAAGCTCAAAAAAAATTTGACACGATAGGTAAGCATGTGAAATTATGAAGAGGATATATCGAGATGTTGGATATATTCTCCCTGCATCGTTTAACGGCTGTAGGGAAATTAAACATTGATTTTTAGTTGAATGGACTATGCAGGTACTTAAAACCTGTTTGAGCATGGTAGCTCGGAACTTTAACTGTAGCTAACGAACGCACCTCAATTTAAATCGTTGAGGATAATATTAACCAATTAACAATGACAATTCTGAGTGCTGTCGTCTGATCGTTGACTGCTATCGTCTGATGGTTGACTGCTATCGTCTGATGGTTGACTGCTA
>NZ_JAUHLI010000026.1:0-25628 GCF_036325985.1 Alkalimonas cellulosilytica | reverse complement strand
TCGTCTGATGGTTGACTGCTATCGTCTGATGGTTGACTGCTATCGTCTGATGGTTGACTGCTACTCATTATATTGTTTTTTATTGGTTAAGCCTTCGTTAGGTTCTGTTAACGTTACGAGGGCTCAATATGCAAAACTCTACTATTTTCCGCATTCTTACCACTTTCATCGACGTAATTCCTTGTGTACCGAATAGCATTTCCAGAAGCGATATAATCACGGCTTTACGTAGCCATGGTTATGAGGCGTCTGACACACAGATCTGGAGAGATCTAAATAATTATGCTCCATTATTTGGAGTGGTATCATTTTTTAAAGATGGCCGCTTATATTTCCAAAAAAGCCGGTTAGACAAGGTGTCAATTCCAGAGATGATGTTGTTTAGGATGTCTGTTGAAAGTGGCTATTTAGACTATTTGCCTGAGACTTGCCACCGCTACTTTCAAGAAAAACATGAGCATATCAACAAGCAAATTCAAAAGCTAAAGCTTGGTGTGAAAGAGCATAGTTTTTTTAAGTGGGAACGAAACTACACGCTCGTAAAAAAACACGAGCAGGCTGGAGTTATTGATCCCAAAATTCTAAAAGTTTTGCTCAAGTGCTTAAATGATAAAAAGATCATGAAGTGCTTAATTGATGGACCTGAAGAGGTATTTGACTACTTTGAACCAGCTTCACTCATTGAGGATAATGATGCACTTTATGTATCAGGTTCATCCAGGCGTTTTAAGGGTGAACAATATTTGTACAATGTTAAGTCAATAAAAGATGCAACAGCTGAAGCACGCGAGTCTGCGTATGACTTGTTCCTAGATGAAGAACAGTTTAATACTAGCGATGAGCCGCCCGTAAAGGGCCCTTTCAATTGATGGGTACCTACTTAGCAAGGGTTTGCATGAAAGGTAAAACTTTGCTAAATAGGGTTAAAGTGATAAGTATCGAGTGTTTGTTCGATTTGCAGACTGTGAGTTCATAGTTTGTGTTTATAATACTTTATAGATAGAGTCAGCAGAGCAATTTTCCATTGAAAAAAATAGGCTATGATTTTAAATAAAACAGAATTTTACAAACGAAAACTTGATCTGACAGTTACCAGCTTTTCACGGTGTTGTTCGAAAAAAGACTGATAAAGCCTTAACGTCAAAAATTTCCAATTATAGTAAAAATATAATTTTAAACTGCACGTGAAAATATTAAGGAGAGTCTATGCTTGGCGAAGAAGTGGTGTGTCCAAAATGCTTTTTTTGCGGTAATTTCGACTCCCTGCCAGGAAATTATTACAATGAAAGTCAGGATGAGTACAAAGCTACATTCTCTGGGACTATTGAATGTCCTTCGTGCTCACACTCTGTTGATTTTTCAGGTTGGGCTGATTTTCATGAAGGTCAAGATGCAGCGCACTTCAACGATTTCATAATGGATTTTAGTCAAAATGCAGTTGAAGAAGAACAATTTTTATCTTTAGATGAATATCTCTCGATGTACCCGGACATGACCCAGATACAGATGTTAAATAAAGGTAATGAGTTTTATATAAACAATTTGGCTCGAGAAGAAGTGCCATATTGTATTTGTGGCCATATTTCGCCTAGAGGAGAAATAAATTATTCAATATTATATACTGTGCCCAGTTGGAACCTACTAGTCAGGCTCGGGTTGCACAATTTATCTGAACTTTCGGAAGCTGAGCGTTGGCAGAAACCAATGAGTCAATTTAAGAAAAAAGCATTTTGGAATACGCTTGAGAGCCTTTCGATGAAATACTCTCTAGAAATACCTCATAAGTGGATTGCCTTTTTATCCGAATAATAGTTTTCTTCCAAAGAGAGAACCAGCACATATAGATTATTTTTAAAATACTCAGAAACTATTTTGCGGAGCTGAAATAAGGTTGCTCAATGTACCGTAGCCGCTAATAAATAAATTTAAAATTGCTCTTGTCGCCGCAACATGAAGAAGCGACCGCTCTCTATTTAGTCGCTCTTTTTCTGAGAACTCAAAACTATAATCAACTGCAGGGGTAATCATCCCATTTTTAATGGACGTTAGAAGTAGAAGGTTGTGTTAATAAAGCCTTTTTAAATTTCGGTGGTATGCCACCAATGGCTTTGTTTGGTCGTTCATTGTTGTAAAACCAGAGCCATTCTGTCGCATGATCTTGCACCTCGGCAATACTGTTAAATAAATATTGGTTTAACCATTCGTAGCGAACGGTGCGGTTGTACCGCTCCACATAAGCATTCTGCTGTGGATTGCCAGGCTGAATAAACTTCAGTTCAACATCATGTTTTTCAGCCCACTCAGCCAGTAAAGCGCTGATGTATTCCGGGCCATTGTCACTACGGATCTGCCTGGGTTTTCCTCGCCATTCAATAACGTGATTAAGTGTGCGTACAACGCGTTCAGCCGGTAGCGAGAAGTCGACTTCAATCGCCAAACCTTCACGGTTAAAATCGTCAATGATGTTCAGCAACCTGAAGCTGCGACCATCTTCAAGCTGGTCATGCATGAAGTCCATAGACCAACACTCGTTTATTGATTCAGGCACGGCCAGTGCGTCTGGTTTCTCGCGCTTTAAGCGCTTCTTAGGCTTTATCCGTAAATTAAGCTCCAGCTCCCGATAAATCCTCAACACCCGCTTGTGGTTCCAACTGAAGCGTTTCACGTTGCGTAAAAAGTAAAAACACATACCGAAGCCCCAATTGCGATGAGCCTCGGTTAGCCCCCTCTAGTCATGCCGCAAATGCCAATTCTGATTTGTGGCGTGAATACCAAAGCATGGAAGCATGCTTAAAACCAAATTCGTCAGTTAAACTTAAACCACATTCGGAGGCATTATGAGCATGACAACCGTATCAATGATTATTGCATTCTTTGCTTTTATGGCAATCGGGATGACGATACTTGCCACCTATTTTGCGGCGCTATACAAGGAAGAGCAGCGGAAAAGCCGAGCGTTGGTGTTAATGCAACGAAAACCCAAGAAGGAAAAGAAAAATGCTAAACGGTTATGAAATCGCGATGCTGTTAACGATTGCCGCTTCGTTCATTTGTATGATGTGGCTGCTGTTTCGTGCGCTTGAATTAGAAGCGGGAAAAGGGGGACCAACAAGCTGGGAAGCCAAAACACGGGAACGAATAAGCCAAATCAAACTGCATTGAAAGGATGGACTTAATGGATCTTCACCTAACTAACTTATGGACATAAATCATTTAGAGTGCCAAACTAAATTAGCAGTTTATAATTTTTTGTATAGAGGCGTGAGTTAAGGACAGCTAGCGCTATGGTGAAAACAGCGCTAGCTGAAAGGGTTGGATTAGATTAGGTTCGCAAAACGTGCTATTACGTAAAATCCAATTTTTCACATTATGCGGCTTTTACCTGCGAAGTTTTCTTTTCAGCAGCCTTGAGTGTTGAAATCAACTTGTCTGCCATCGCTTCGATGACTTTCACACAGACCGAGTTCCCGAACTGCTTATAGATTTGCCCCTGTGAAACCGCATCGACGATAAAATTTTCTGGGAATCCCTGCAGGTTGGCACATTCCCTAGGTGTCAACTTACGAGGGTTCTTGCCAAGGTGTTCTTGGTCTATAAGAATTTCTGAACCGTCTTTGTAATAACGCGCACTGATAGTATTGGTATATTCGCTGTCCGCATTGAACAGTGAAAAACCAAAGCCGTTGCCTTTGGTCTTATGCTCTTCCTTACGCTTCTTATGACCGTCCCAGAGCTTGTCTGAAATTGTGTACCTGTCTTTACCAAGCAGTTGCTTTTCTTCATCCAACACATGCTGCGGCTCCAGAATGTCACCTACACGGGTTGGCGTTTTAGGCGCTTCCGGCCATGAGAAAAGCGAATCAAAATCCACACCGCGGAAGTAATCTTTGTTAAAACCAACAATGAAAATACGTTCACGGTTTTGCGGTACGCCGAAATCAGCCGCTCTGAGTACCTTGTAGCTCACCCAGTAGTTAAGCTTTTCAGACAACGCGTGGCGAGCCTCTTCACTCATAGGGATGTCTTCAGGGATTTCTTGGTCATGTTCCCCACGCAGTATGTCGGTAATGGTTTTCAGAGTGCGCCCTTTGTCATGGCCTTTAAGCTGCTTGACGTTTTCCAGTAGGAACGCTTTAGGTTTTTTCTCAGCCAGTATTCTCTGGATCTCAAAGAACATGGTCCCGCGTGTGTCACTGAACCCCTGCTTCAGGCCAGCCTGTGAAAAGGCTTGGCAAGGGAAGCCACCTAAGAGAATGTCGTGGTCTTTGATGTCCTTAGCGTGGATCTTTGTGATATCACCGTTAGGCATCTCGCCATAGTTGGCCAGATAGGTTTTCTGAGCAAATTTGTCCCATTCAGACGTAAATACGCAATGCCCGTTTAGATTCTGAAAAGGGTATCTTATACCACCTATACCTGCAAAAAGGTCGATAAACGTGAAGTCAGCCTCTTCGATTGGTTTTTGTTTGAATGGCGCCTTTTGGAAATGCTGTTCGAGGGATGCTTCCAACGCTCTAATAGCCGTCATTTTAGCTGGGGTAGGCGCGTGTTCACCGGTTTCCCAGCCACGAATGGTTCTTTCTCCTGAAGCATTCATTCCGAGCAAATTTGCCATTTCTGAGACACCTAATCCGAGTTTTTGTCTCAGGCTTTGGATATATTGCGGTATGTCTACAATTTCGGTTGTCATACAGGTCTACTTATCCGGTTTTTTTCCAGGCAAGAAAGTAGCACTGTGTAAGCCTGCAGTCAATCAGTGCGAGATTTGTCAGAAGCGCAAATGGCTGCTGTATGTCCTGTCTTGCATCAATTTTTCCACCTGTCAGGCGGTATAGTACGGATAATTTACTCCACTTGATATTTCTGCACTAGCATCAAATATCTCTTTGGTCAGGGTGACCAGCTTTTCCCCTGTCACGTAATGCCGCAATAGGGCTAACGGATCTTGGTAATGGCAGTGTATTGGGGCGTAACTCAGCAGGCGGTTTGGAGCCGCTGCGCGTTTGCTATCCCGTTCAGCAACGAAAGCAGCTTTCAGGTTTCCCTTCACATTTCTAGGAAAAATGAAGTGGTTGGTGATGTGCTTGCTTTTGTAAAGGTGCTGTATGGTTTGCTGATAGAAAAACTGTTTAACCAAATCCGGCCAGCCTGGTGCACTTTGTGGTGAATGTGCGTCGTAATATTTGGCATCGATGATCGCTATATGTTGCGTGATAGGATCCTGCAGAACCGTGTCTGTACGTTGTCCCTTGCCTGCAACAAGCTCCATCTTGTCATCGTTTGTGAGATATGCCGGTACAGGTAATCTGTCATTCACATTAAGTTTTCCGACTAAGCATTCATCCAGCATAGCTTCCCAAAGAACATGAAACTTATGAACGCCTACCAGCAAATTTCCCCTTTCCGTGCCTTTCTCTCTTTCAATATATGCGATTAAGCTGCGGATTAAGAAGATGTCCCTTTCCGAGTAGCTCAGCTGCAACTCCTTTACGAGATGTTTTATCCAAGAAGCTGCTGTTCCGGCTGGTTTGGTCATGTTCGCCAGTTTCTGATCCACTACGCTGGTTCGTCCCAGCCACAGTATGCCGTAGTCTACCAACAACTCCCTCATGACTGATGCATGTATCCATGTCGTCAAACAGTCGGTGCTGTAATGTGTCCGAGTTGTTGCAAGATCTAGATAAACTGGCCCGCCTGTGCTGGGATAAGCTGTACTGCGGGCGATGGTTCTCGTCCAACTGGTCTTGCCATTGTTGGTCGTTCGCACGCGTGCACGACGAACGTAAAGACCACTGGCCAAATAGTCCTCTATGAGTCCCACAGCAAGGGAAAGCGACTCGCCACCGACGACCATCTTTCCATGATCATTGACTCGTATTCCGCTATCTCGCGTTCGGTAGAACCTAACAATGGCGCGCAGCAGGTAGTAGGCCGCACGATCTGCCGGCTCAGGCGAACCAGCATGGTTGCGTGGCAAAAATACAATAAACTTGCAGCCAACCCTAAGCAGACCACAGAAATATATTCTCCCGCTATCAGGATCTACCAACCTATGCTCATTCAGTACTTCCGTCACACCATCCGGAATATCTGCATGGTTCACATGCATGCGGTCCGAAAGATACAGAATGTCAGTCGACTGCATCTTGATCCGTTCCGCTATCTGATGCCAAGCTTTCCGCTGCTGAGTCAGCTCTCTCCCCAACTTTCGCAAGAGCTTCTTCAATATGCAGCGAGAAAACCGGCTTCCCCTCCTTGAAGGCAGCAGACAACGCGCCATAGGTTTTGTAAACATTAGAAAAGATGCGCTCGTGCCCATGATGTCTAAGAACATCATCCCACAGGTAAATGAATAGCTTGCCCTCCAGTGCGGACATAGCCGCTCTTTGGTCCTCAAGTTCTTTGGCACTTAGAAAGAAAGGCCCGAGCAGCCGGTCTTCAGCAACATCGCATTCTACCAGTGCAGCATTAATACACTTGGCAAATTTCGGCCAAGTGAGAGTAACTTCACCGCTAGTTGTTGCAAGCGTGAGCGCGATCTGAGGAACGCCTTCGACGCTAAAATCGATTGGTAAGTACTCGAAGCGCCAGCGCCGCTTAAATGCGGTATCAAGTGGCATAACGGCTTGATCACTGCTGTTCATGGTGGCAAGAAGCGATAGATTGGCCGGTATCCGAAGCACTTCCAGCGAAGGAAAGCCTTTATCTTTAAGCAGATGGTTGATATAACCAAGCATGTCAGGGTCGGCAGTGCGGATGCTGTATGTGCTCCCCCCGTCAGGGTTTCGGTCCAGCAACTGAAACAGTTCGCCGAAAACTGCCGCAGCAGAGGCGCGGTTGATTTCCTCGATAACCAGAGTGACTTTCCGGTCAGGGTTAATCAGGGCATGGACCAGCGCATCGGTAAAAGGCCCTGCTCTGAATCGGTAGACAACACAACCACTTTCGGTAACAGGCTTCAGGGAACCGACAAAATCGGAATGCTGGGTATCCGGATGGAAAACAGTCACGAATTTGTCGGTTTCGTAAGAGCATACCTGATGTACCTTGTAGCTCTTTCCGGTGCCTGGTGCTCCGTAGAAGATGCTATTAGTGCCGCCGGTGATAGGTGGCCCTTTCATGCAATCGCGCTTGTCCGACTCGACGTAATACTTGCCGCCCCTCCGCCGGACGCACATGCCAGGCCAGAGCTCCGCAATCTTTGCTGATACAGTGTCAAACATATTGAGTCCCAGCAGGCCCTTCCGCACGAAAACGTACTTATTGCAACTCTCTAAATAATGAACAGGGGTCGAAATGTAATTGTCGTTACTGGGTTCTGGTGTTGGTCTCAACAAGAAGACATCGGCAATGTCTCCCCAGCTTACTGGTTCGTTTTCCTGAAGCTCATCCAACTTCCCATCCCAGCCAAGGGTGGACATCACTCGGAGCATTAGCTCGTCGCCGTCATCAGTCCGAAACAGCCAAGGAATCGCATCGTTGTAATATTTCTGAATATGAAGAAAAATCTCTTCATATTCAGAAATGGATAAAAGCAGATCAGCCAGCGTGCCAGAGCTAGCATTGGGTACGGGAATAGCAGCCAGCAAGATCGAGCTAAAAAAATCAGAAAATGTTCGGTGGGAATCATTATCTTTGTAGAATTCTTTAGCATTAAGCCGAGCCGAATCGTTTCCAAAAATTTCGAAAAATCGTTCTTGGCTGTAGCAATCAAGTTTACTGATTGCTACAGATTTTCGATCTTTACTGCTCAACACTTTGATGACGTCTCTCTTGGATTTAACTTCATTGCTCAGCGCTATGAGTACCCTTTCGTAGCTTTTTAGTAGTGTAAGCAGAGGGCGCAGCTTTAATGCATAGACAAAGTACTGTCCAGGAATGTAACAGCTATTCTTGCTCCTGCCAATGAGCTCAACTTTTGCCGAGTGATCTAATACGGTGATTGTTCGGTTGGGCTGGTTCAGGTCGGAAAGTTTATTCTTCGTTTTGGTATCGAAAACGATCTCTTTAAAGTCCCAAGCCTCGCTAGGCTCGTTCTGGAACCATTCTCCCACCATTTTAAGTTCGGAAAGCATATTATCTGACACCTGCTAAGTCTGTGCGGTCATTTTTTATCCAAAGCTCCCTGGAAAGGGCTTGCCGCATGTTCTCGATGAACTTCTTGTTCTGGTCGGAAAACTGTGAGTTCTCGAACTGAGCAAGGAAGAACAGTAGCTCGGCCAGTGCGGGAGACTGCTCTTGGGACAGCTTTCTGATCAGGGGGTGCTTGTTATTGATCGTGACGTAATGGTCATCTTCATAGCCTGGTTCCCACAACGAGCCATCGATAGTGGCTGCAAAGCGGATGTCAAGATTTGTAGGGATCGACGTAATCACGCTGATCTTCTGCAATCTGTTACCTTTGCCGGAAAACAACAAGCGGAAGTCCAGCAAGGCATTGAAGATAATGGCAAGGGCATCGCTAAAGCCTGAACGGTAGATGTTGTACCGGTCGGCGATGATGTTACCGAACATGTCGGTATTATCCTGTCCAATGGCATTACAGCCCGCAAACCGCTCGACCAGCTCCCTGACAGGATTTGGCATGAATAGGCGGGCATACTTTTTCCCCTGATGGAGCAAAGCAGCTGTAACTCGGTCACGAGAAAATTCGAATTCCGGAACGCCAAGTATTTCCGCTGCCTCGTAAACCATTCGGACAATCCTGCAGCTATCTGGCAGCTCAGCCGCCACCCAGCTTGACAACTCGGCGTAATGCTCTTTGAGCTTGTCCGTCGGCAGATCGCTCACGGGATGCCTCAGCTGTTCATCAAATGTCCTAGCTTTACTGAATGCCAGGGTGCTGGCAGCAAGCTGGTAGATATAGTCGGTCACAATCTGGTCTGACTCATCGAAAATTCGGTTGAACAGGTCGATCGGAAGAGGGATCCTGTTCTGCCAGAAAATCAGGCCATCAACACGGTAAGCCCTGTTCCGATCGTTAAGGTAGCGTTTGAAGTCGGCAAGGTCGTACTGGTAACTCATTCGACGTCCTCCTTCGGATCGGGCAGTTCAAGACTCAAATAGCGCAGAGTCTCGCTGACTTTGTGCCGGAATCCTTTCAGTGTGTGCTGATTGGCTTCAGAGTATTCTCCGTGCTCTGCGTTGGCCAAGCTCCATAACAGCATATCTAGGGCCTTGACGGCCTCGTCACTGTATTTGCAGACGTTATACATCTTAGCAAAGTAGGGGTGAGACCTGCCCAGAGTGACGCAGGTATTGCCCACCGTATCACACGAAGGTTCCCAAAGGCTGTCCCCTGAAAGTGAGTCTTCTTCATGAACGCGGACTGTCCTGTCACCATAAACTCGTATATCAGGGAGCGGCACGGGCTGCGGCTGATTCTGGTTACGGATAGTCACCAACTCACCGTTTACCTTGATTTCGGCATTCTTAGTATGGCCATCTTGCTTGCCGATTGCGTTGTTCGCTGGGTCATGTCGCGGTATACCTGTATCCGAACCTTTGCTGTCTTTGCGTTTTGATTGTGCACTTAGAAGCGCCTGTCGCCATGGTGCGATTAGGCTTTGCAGCTCTTTACGCACATCAATTGGGATGATGACGCGGCTTTTGCGGAAATCGATGCTGAAGACGTCATCAAGTTCGTGAGTAAAATCCAGTACTACTCGCAGTCGGGTAATCTTGCTTTCTTTTTGGTACATGCGGTGCGGCCAGCCATCATGCCAAATCAGCCGGCCTTCTCGGTAGATATAAAAACCTTGGTTGTCCAGACCGTATCGGACGGCAGCCTGCTCTTCGGCGTTAAGATCATTCTGCGAGGGAATCAAGCTTCCTTTGATGGTAAATCCATGCTGTTTATCATCGAGCAATACGTGAACAGCTTTTTCTTTCAGCAATTGAGGGCGAGCATTGCTAGCTGTGACTAGGCCAGCACACAATGGGTCCCACCCTTTCAGCTGGATAACGGGCTCGTCGATAATCTTGATGTAGATTGCTACCTCACCGGCTGCAAGGAACTTGAAAAAAACGGCACTCAGCTCGTCTTTCAGTTCTTTCCCCAGTGCTTTGATCTGCTTGACGACCTGTTTGTCGCTGCCTTGTTTGACCAACCGGTCGATCTTTTCCCAAATAATCATGGTACCGGCATCACCGGCAAACGCTTCAAGTGATTCGAAGTCCTCGTAATAGTCATCGTGGTCTGGCGTTTCCAGCTCCCACTTGTCTTTCTCGCAAATGGTGTCCAGATCCCAACTGCGACCAGCGTTGGAGCCCTCCTTGCGCGACAGGACTACGAGGCGACGGCAGAAAGCTGTCGAGGCAGTTTTCAAGCCCATGCCAAACTTTCCAAGCGATTTCGGGTTAGGACGCTTGTCGGAGCCATAGCGCATGGCATTTTTCAGCTCGGGATCCGTCATGCCTTCACCGTTATCGGTAATCATGACCCTGAATTCTCCCATCAGGTATTGTAGTTCAATAGAGATCTTAGTGGCGTTGGCGGCAATCGAGTTGTCGACTATGTCGGCAAAGGCAGCTTTTTCGCTGTAACCGGTGTCTCGCAGGCTTTCTACCAGCCTGGCAGCAGAAGGGCGGAAGTCTTCTTCTTGTAGGTCCATGATTGTCATTTCGTGAGTGATTCCAGGTAGTCCAGCATGAGCTGTTTATCGGTTTCCTTGTTTCCGGTGACGGTTACGACCTGCTCGCTTAAGGTTTGCTTCAGTCGTAGCCGTTCATCGATCATTTCTTCGATGGTGTTCGCATAATACAGATAGTGCACACTGACCACCGATTGCTGTCCATTACGCCAGGCGCGAGCTGTTGCCTGCTCTTCAAGGGCAGGGTTCCATTGCCGGCAATAGTGAATGACATGCGTGGCAGCTGTGATGTTCAGCCCCATGCCAGCAGTCTTCGGGTGCAGTAGCAAAACTGAAAAGCCGGCAGAAGATGAGAAATCGTCGATAAGGGACTGCCGTTTTTCATTTGGCGTGCGCCCGTCGATGACACCGGCTTTTGTGCCGTATTTTTCGCGGATGGCCGAGTGGACCAAGTCAATTACTTTCTGAAATGTGGCAAAGATGATCACTTTTTCACCGGATGCAGCGATGTTATCGAGCGTCATTAGAAGTAGTTCAAACTTTGCACTATAGGCTGCCAATGATTTTACGTCGCGAGGTATCGCTGCATCAAGCAGCGCTGGGTGCGCCGTGTACTGCTGCAGCTTGTTGATGAGCGGCAGGATGCCGCCGCCACCTTTTGCGGCATCCTGAAGTATTGCGTCAATTAGAGCATCGTAATTTCTGCGTTCTTGCGCGCCTGCCGTAATCGCAGTGTGGATATCGATTTTTTCTGGCAGCTGCCCCAATACATCCTTTTTCATCCGTCTCAGAGTAATCTGCTGCAGACTCTGTTCCAGCTCATCAAGATTGGACTTGAGCGTGTAAGTTATGTTTCGATGAACGTACCGTGACCGGAAGTCCTGTTCGTTGCCTAAATAGTTGGGGAACACTAGATCGCAAAGTGCCCATGCATCCATCAGACTATTTTCGACTGGCGTGCCGCTCATAGCAACGGATGCGAAGGCATCAAGCCGTCTTGCGGCGAGTGATCTACCAGAGCTGGGATTCTTTAGCATACTAGCTTCATCGTAGAGTACGAGATCAAAAGCCAACTCTTCCAGCATCGCAATGTCGGAAGCCAAGGTGGTGTAGGGAGTCAAAATGATGTTTTGCTTTTCTAGCAAAGAACTCAATCCCTCCCTGTGCGAACCGTAGTGCAAATATGGGTGTAGCTCTGGGGCAAAAAAACGGAATTCTCTTAACCAGTTGTCCAGCAAGGGGTTAGGAACAACGATAAGGATGTGTCCGTTTGGGTTATCCTGCAGAACGTTACAACACAAAGCGATAACCTGCGCGGTCTTACCTAAGCCCATGTCGTCAGCAAGGAGAGTACCTATGCCATTTCTGGCGCAGAATGTCAGCCACTCGACACCAAACTGCTGGTAAGGATAGAGCTCGCGCACAAAAAACTTCCTGTGCGTCCAGTTCTTTTGCTTTTTGACCCTAAAGCGGTCTATGAGTGTCGCTGGAATTTCGCTGATCAGACCTTCTCTGCGTAATTCTCTTAGAAGCCTAAGCAAACGAGGCAATTCCAGTTCGTTAGCAGCTTCAATCAAATGATGACGCAGGCGGTCGCTGACGAAAAAGACTTTTTTGTTGTCGATGATGAAATAGCCATATTCTACCAATGTCTTCAATTGGCAGGGGGCAAGTTGAGTGTCCCTGAAATGTAGAGTAAAACATGGGGTCACATCAGGGTTGAAGTTGAACCTCAGCTCCGCAGGTCGACGCGAAACGGTCAATTCGATGTCATTGCCATCCATCACGACGCTGAACCTAGCAAGCTTGAATAGCTGTTCAGGCGCCAATGGATGTCCGTTGGCGAGGATCTCACCGTCGAGAATCGTGTAAGCCATTCTGTATCCTACTACTGAGATTGTCCCTATTTAAATCATGCGATACGATAGTCGATCTCAGCTTATCGACACAAATTCTTGTAGCATATTCAAAGGATTTAAAGTTGCTATGTTTCACTTGAAGTATCCCCACAAATGGGCTAGTTAAAACAAAAAGTTAGGCGAGAAGGGAACATTCATGGCCGTTCACGATCTGATCGTTCGCCAAAACTAAACCAAGCCACTAACAACCATGAATGCAAAAACTATGCTCGCTCATTTTCTCTCTTTTGTCACCCCTGCACGGATGCATAAGACCAGATTTTCATCACTACTTTCGGCAACACAAAGCTTGCTGCAGCATCAGCGCTGTACGGTTACCGCCATTGGCCGGGGCATAGACAGCGATACCTGCGAAAAACACAGCATCAAACGGGCAGACCGACTGCTTAGCAACAACAAACTCCTGGCTGAAATGCCTTGCATCTACGCATTGATGACCAGAGCCATTCTGGCAAACAGCAAGCACCCTATCATCCTGGTGGACTGGAGCAATGCCGATACCAAGAAGTAGAACCACATATTAAGAGCCAGTCTTGCCTTGGAAGGCCGCTCACTGACCTTGCTGCAAATGGTCACATCCACCGATGATTACAACAGTCCACGTGTGCACAGCCAGTTCCTGAAGCGCCTGAAACTCATGCTTCCTGTCGACTGCAAGCCTGTTATTGTCACCGATGCAGGCTTTAAAGTCCCGTGGTTCAAAGCAGTGCGCAAGAGCGGTTGGCACTTCATCGGCCGGGTTCGCGGCAATCAGCATGTGAAATTGCCGGAACACGATGAATTTATCAGTGTGCAGGAGCTGTACAAAAAAGCCCGCTGCAATCCGAATCACCTGGGGCGCATTGAGCTCACCAAAGCCAAGTGCTATCAAGCTCAGGCGGTGCTGGTCGGCACCGGCTGGAAACTCAGGAAACGGGATAAAAGCGCAAATACAAAGAGCCCTGGCTGCTGGTGTCGTCCCTGCCAAAGTGCCTAAACTATGCCAATAAAATCGCAACTTGCTACGGCAAACGCATGCAAATCGAAGCCAGCTTCCGGGACCAGAAAAGCGGCACCTATGGGCTGGGCAGCAATGCGCATGGCACCACGGAGCCAACGCGTTTGGCGCTCCTGATTTTACTGGCCGCTCTGGCGAACTGGCTGCATTACATGCTGGGAGTTGCTACAGAGATGGCGGGCCTACACCGGCAGTTTCAGGCCAATACGGTGCGAAACAGGCGGGTGCTATCCTTCAATTATCTGGGCATGCAGCAATGCAAGTTCGAGCGGCTCAGGCTAAGTGCTGCACAGATAGCCGCTGCCATAGAGCAAATCATGCTCTGGGTTGGTGAGCTGGATTGGGCGGTGATCAAATTGGAAAAGAGCTGATACTATGGGCTTTAAATTTGTGGGGATCCCTCAGAAAGCCTAGTTCCTCCAAAACTCACCAAAGCTCACTTCAATTAGGAATGAACTCCGAACTCGAGTCGGGTGATCAGCTTTAAAACTGCCAGTGTGTCTGCACTGGTCTGAATCATGTCGATCGGTTTCTTTTGTCCAAGCGCAGGGATTGATGATTGCATCCACCGGACAGCGGAATTTCTGTCACCTTTAAACAAACCTGTGGCTCGGTTTGTCATTTCTATAAGTCGGTAAATGCGATCGCTTTCTTCTCGGTTGAAGCGTCCCTGTTTTCGCCGGCGGGCCAGTGTCGTGCTGACTATACCAAGGGCGTTGCCAACAGCAGCGCAGCTCAGACCAAGAATGTCTGCTGTATGGGACAACAACCCAACACGAAAACCCGAGTTCACAATCGCCCGAATTTTGGCATCTTCATTTGGCAGTTTCAGCTCTGCCCAAATGTCCGTAGGCGTATCAGCTGGAACGAATTTTCGAATTGCAGTCATGCGTTTTCCTGACGATGATTCTCTACCGCATAGCATTGGCATCATACCAAGCGAGCGCAACTATCACGGATTTTTTAACCAGTTCGATCATGGCACTTGATAAGCCAGCCTGTTGGAGCAGCATGGCTTCATAAACTTTGCATTAAATATAGGCAACAAAACTCCCTATGGGAACCGTCAAGTTATTTGACCCTGGGCAGATCACGCCAGTTTGTTGTGTAAGCCGGTGACAGCAACTCACGCTTCATACTCCATTCCTGCTTGACCCCTTGGCTGGCAAACCAGATGGTTTTACCAAATTTGGTATTGAGGTTGTCCATCAACTGCATCAGCTTCTGATCGGACTCTTTTTGCATGAGTGGCTCATCGAAAAGGCCTGGCTGATAAACGCCTGGATCATAAAAGTCAGCCAGCATTACTCCGGCCTTGGCATAGAGGTAGCCGTTTACCCACAGCGCATCCAACAGCTGGGTGGCTTTTGCCAGAAAGACGCGGGTGTCTGCACTTGGTGCATCCAGCGCTACGCTCTTACTGGCACTGTAGGGCGCGTCTTTGTCGCTGAAGGGACTGGTTCGAAGAAAGACAGTCAGGTGCTTTGCCTCTTGCTGCTCTTTTCGAAGCTTTTGACAGGCTCGGCTGATGTACTCGCTGATTGCTTCATGCATCTGTTGCTTGTCGGTAATGCGCTCGCCAAAGGCGCGGCTTGAAACGATTTGTTTTTTGGTGGGCGCTACTTCTTCCAAATCGATGCAGGACTCGCCATTGAGCTCTCGCACCGTGCGCTCCACCACAACAGAAAAGTGCTGCCGGATAAACTTTGGGTCTGCATCTGCCAGTTGCAAGGCGGTATCGATGCCAAGCTGCTGCAACCGTTTGGTCAGTTTGCCGCCAATCCCCCAAACCTCATGCACCGGCAGCAAGCCCAGCAGTTTGCGCTGACGGACCTTGCTGGTTAAATCCACCACACCACCGGTTTTTTGCCAGGTTTTGGCGGCATGGTTGGCCAGTTTAGCCAGGGTTTTACTGGGGGCAATACCAACGCAGACCGTCATCCCTGTCCATTTTTGAATGGTGTGCCGGACGGTCAAGCCAAACTCGGTGAGGTCCTGACAGTGCGCTACCCCGGTTAAATCCAAAAAGGCCTCGTCGATGGAGTACACTTCAACCCGTGGGGCCAATTGCTCCAGAGTGTTCATCACCCGCTGCGACATATCGGCGTAAAGCGCATAGTTTGATGAGAAAGCCATGACGCCATGCTTTTGCATCAAGTCCCGCACCTGAAATAGCGGCACGCCCATTTTTATGCCGAGCTTCTTGGCTTCTTTCGAGCGGGCCACCACACAACCGTCGTTGTTGGACAGCACCACCACCGGGGTAGTGGCCAAGTCTGGCCGAAACAGCTTTTCACAGCTGGCGTAAAAGTTATTGCAATCGACCAGGGCAAAGACATGGGATGCCATGTTAGCGCTTCATCTGACGAACCACGCTGGTGACCACCCCAAAGATGTTCAGCTCATCGCCTGAGCGCAAGCGAATGGGCTGATAGGCTGGATTTTTTGGATTCAGTTGCAGGTAGGGTTTGGTGCACAGCTCTTTGACCGTGAACTCGCCACTGACTTCTGCTACTACGATGTCACCATGCACGGCATCGATGGAGCGGTCGACCACCAACACATCGTTGGAATGAATGCCGGCATCAATCATCGAGTCGCCCTCAACACGTACGAAGAAGGTGGCGTTCGGGTGTTGAATGCACAGCTCATTCAAGTCCAGCATGCGCTCGACATAGTCTTGAGCCGGAGATGGGAAGCCTGCTGCTACCCGACAACTAAAGAAAGGAAGCTCTACTGGCTTGCCAACAAGTGCAGTGCCGATGAATTGCGCCGTCATAGTCTTTACCGTTATACATGTACATATATACAGTATAAGCGTATTCTCGATTGTTGGGTAGGTCATTGGTTTTGTCCAAGCATTTATTGCCAAACCTATGCTCTTTGGCTACATTTCATTTAACTTTAATCTACAGGAATATGTGAGCATGGAATCACGCCAAGTCAATGAAAAGGAGTTCATGGAGCAGCTTGAACGATGGCGGCAAACAGGCCGTGGTCTTGTTCATTTGCCAAAAATTGATAGTTTCAATGAGCAGCTTTGCATTTCACTGGTCAGTATCGATAACACGATTGTGTTTAGGCTTAATCGGTCATTTGCCAGTTATCAGGACGTTCTATCCTGGTATGGCAGCAAACTTGATGCAATGTAGTGCAACGATAACCTGAGTAAACTGCACTTGAGTAAGGTATAAAAATGAAGCTACATCCAGTCAACCTCAAGCACGTCTGCAAAGCAGTTCACGCCGTACCTCAACATCTTCTGAGAGCAATGGCATTTGCAGCGTTTCTCGTAAGCTCAATAGCCTATGCACAGCACTGTCTGCATGGTTGCCCGCTTGGCGCCGCAGGACAAATCATAGAGCGAGAAATCTATACCCTTCAAAACAACGCAGAAACAAAATTTTCGGATTGGGTGGCCTACCGTGTCACGGCTGCAACCATCGACGGGCCATCAAGGAGTCGGAATTGGCGACAGGATCCCGATATTCATCCTTCGCAGACGATGTCTCCACAGGATTACACCAGAGCCAATGCAGTCTTGGGAACCGATCGGGGGCATCAGGTGCCACTGGCGTCCTTTAGCAATACTGAACACTGGGCAACTACCAACTACCTATCGAACATTACACCACAAGCAGCGGCGCTGAATCAGGGGCCATGGGCACGGTTAGAGGACGCTGTCAGACGACTTGCACGAGCAGGTCATGAGGTTTACGTTGTCACCGGTCCTCTGTATGAGTGGCATTTCGGTACCCTGCCAGAGAGCGATAAAAGGCACACCATTCCATCCGGTTACTTCAAGGTGGTGGCCCTGATTGGTGACGAGCACCCACTTGTTTCATCGTTTGTTATGGAGCAAAGTATCGCCCGAGGCGAAAACTTTTGTCATTTCGAGGTGACAACTCTGTCCGTTGAGCATCGAACTGGCCTTGATGTGATGCCCGAGCTGCCACCAGGGGTGTCGCATGCATTATTTCGCGAGCTAAGGATGCTATCACCGAAGTTGGGCTGTTCATCGATATGACTTATCAACTTTTACAAGTAACAAATTTTCCATATGAGGTCATATATGTTTTTTAAGAAAAAGAAACCTACGGCAGAGCTTGCGAATGAAGAGTTTATTTTTGAGCGGGTCGCTAACGAGATGAAAGCAGGCGTTCGCAGAGAGGGGCTATGGGTGAAGGCAATAGCAAACTCAAAGGATGAGTATGGCGCGAAATCGTTATATATTCAATATGTTGCCGATGTGATGAGGCAAGATCTTGCGGGGCAGCTTGCTGAAATGGAAAGAGCAGACGCGCTGAAACGAAAGCAAGAAGAGGAAGCTCAATA
Organism: Alkalimonas cellulosilytica; assembly: GCF_036325985.1. NCBI lineage: Bacteria > Pseudomonadati > Pseudomonadota > Gammaproteobacteria > Alkalimonas > Alkalimonas cellulosilytica. The sequence continues at coordinate 7,785 of NZ_JAUHLI010000026.1, read as the reverse complement.
TCAAAGAGAGCAAGAAGAGAAAGAGCGAATCAAGAAGCTAAAAAAACACTTAAAACATACAGGCGCTAAATACGTAAGTAAGTAAAAAATTTCAAAATTGAACGACCAACAATAATCCAATGTGGCAAGTCAGCATGATTGAACCTATCACCATCAGGGCTAATCATAATGTAACGAAGAAAGTCGCGTTCGGGCGCTGAATGCACAGCTCATTCAAGTCCAGCATGCGCTCGACATAATCTTGAGCCGGGGAGGGGAAGCGTGCCGGTACTTTTTGCAAGAATAGCGGTATCACTAGGCGGGTGCCCACGCAGGCTTCGGCCAGATAAGTGGCAGTCATGATTCTCTCTGCATAAAATAACTGTTTATTTGTACAGTGCGTCGCTAGAATTGGATTTTGTCAGCGTTTGACCGGCGTATGTGTATGCAAAGTGGACAGATAAAAGTCCGGACCACTGTTCAGAGCTGTTGCCAGCACTTAACATGGTTACACTCATAACGCAGTAATAGGAGGAAGTGTGATGGTGAATCTCCTTTTAATATTAGGCACAGCAATTCTTGTGTCAGCTGGCATGCTTTTATATCGCGTTTACCGCTTTGCTAAACAACAAGATCATCAGTGTCCTGAGTGGGGGATTCAATATAGTGCGGGGCACGGCCGCCCTCCCAAAAATGACGCGCCATGAAAAGTTAATAAAAGGTTATTTTTTACCCATCTTCATCTCTCCAAACAATTCTAGGCAAATGTACTGAAAAACAGCTTTGTGCTCGTTTAGTGAGTATGTCTGTACCTATAGTGGGTATATTTGACGTTTTTTTTTATTTGGCATGCCATTTTCGATACCTCTGATTGTCATCTGACGTTCTAAAAAAGCATATTGTATCGACTATTCCAAAATTTAGGGGTAGCTGCAATGACTGAAATTTCGTTACATAAAATACACATGCTCCCATTTGATGTGCCTGCTGATATCAATCTGCAAATGCATCGGCTCGTTAAAATTTTATCAACGCAAAAAATGGATTCGTTGTGGCGTTACCTAGAGCACGGTCGTGCTCTAAAATTTAAACGGAAAATTTATGCTCTCGATAATTTTCTGCTTTTATCAGTGCTAGCAGTCCAATTTCCAAACCAAAAAATCACTGTTTTAGAAATCCCCGTCAAAACTGAGACAGAGTTAAAACAACGTGTCCTACAGGCCCTGATATTCGATAGCCTGTGCGCGATAAAAAAAACGATCATCCCGCATTATGAACGCATTTGGAGTAGGTCGCTCGAAATCGAAAAATTCCTCCATACGGCTGTTTGGGCAGACATTTTGAGCGTGCATCGTTCGACCCTGTATCTCAAATCCAAACATTATCCCTCTAAACAGACAGAGGCTGTAAATCTCAGTGCGTTCCTGCATGAGATCCCATTGCCGAAAACGCAGGGGAAAACTCGTGATGAATCCTGAGATTTCGCATTTTTTTGATATCCCTGAGGATTTTCCATTCGGGCTGGCGGTATCGCGTTTACGACGGGGAATTTTCTATCTGATCCAGATTTCGACGTGCTCAGGATCGGAGCTCGATCACATGAAACAGATGCATAGCGTCCTTCAGGGGATACAAACACCACCTCAACAGGCTAGAGAGCGGAATGATCTTTATAATTATCTGAAAAACAATCCATTTCTAGCAACATTGCTGCAAATCGGTGAGCCGCATTCCAGCCCTTACGTTGATGACACAAATAACAGGACTATTTGTCTGTTAATGCACGTGTTTGATTGCCGTGGAGCGGCAGATTACCCCGCATATTTAGCATTCAGAAAAACAGTCATCGAATCAAGCCTCGAGCTGCACACTCTTCCAGCGCTGCTTGATTTAACCTCGTTAGAAATTCAGGTGAGGATGCGACGAGCAGACAATCGACATCCGGAGTTAAAACGGCTGCACCCATTTTTGACGCCTTTGGTAACGCGCAATCAGAGAGAGTGCAGGGGGCGTATGGATAATCAGCACAGGGAATTGATTGATAACAACGAGACCACTACGTCGATGTACGCGCTGCAGTTGACAGATGAAAATGCAGAGACGTCTAACGAAATTATCGGATGTGACAGCAAAATTTTGTTAACGACTGAGCAGCAGCGCCGTCAGTTTCAACGGCGTTTGAACGGTGCACAGCGAGCCTATTATGCACATGAATCTGCTGTTATTGCTGGGATCCATACAGCGCTACCTGAAGAGTTTCGTGTTTTTCTGCAACAGGCAGCCCCATTTTTGTTGACTGGGGAAATGTCGAAAATTCCACCTGAAACGTCGTATAGCCTACTGATCCTGTTTTTGGCATTGTTCGGTATTTCGGAGCCCGAAAACCTTACACTGATTAATAAGCGGTCTCAAATCACAATTGGGATGGACAGCCTGGGCGCCTGTCTTGTCTATGAATTACGTCTGGATGCTCGATTTCTCACTGCTAAACTAGAATTGCCAGCCAATTTAATCAAAACAGCCTCTCCACAAACACGAGATCCTAGAATTCATCATACGGCCGAGGAGCGTCTATCGCTCACCGTGCCATACCCCGCAACGTACCTGCTAAATGCTCTGATACGGGTTACTCCCCCTAAACGGCGCCATTTAAACCGACTCTCAGAGCTAGGATCTTTTGATTACAGGGCCTGGTTGAATGATTGTTTGAGGCGCTCCGGCCTGCATATTAAAGGGCTGACGAAAAAGGCTCTCGAGCGTTCCTTTCAGCAGTTTGCTCGTGAACAAGTCCCAGAGACCTATTTCAGATTTTTGTCAGGCCAGCCCTGCGTGCAGAGCCACTATGTATCTGTTGCAATATCAACACTGTCTGAAACGATTACCGCGGCATGGCGTAGGTTCTGCGTTCAGGTGGGGATCCACTGGAAAAATGCCAATGTTTTCGAATCCGGTGAACGGGTTGTTATCCATCCTTATCACACGGAGGTAGGCTCGAAAAGAGCGTTGCGTCCTGAGATTTACAACGCGATTTTTCATCGACTGGTAAATGATTTTGGCGTCCGCACTGATGATTGTCTGAATCAAATCGCATTTTATCTATACCTCAGAGTCGCCAGCACGGTCGGCCTGAGGCCTACAAAAATTCCATTTCCAACGGTGGACAATATGCACTGGGAATTGGGGATTTTCACCGTGGCAGATAAACGTGTTCGATCCAAAAATGAACTCAGGCTAATCATTCTGCCACTCAATCTGGTTGAGTTAATTTCACTGTGGCGACGCTGTGCTCAGGATTTTTCAATCTCTAAAAATGTTGCTGAGCCTAGTCATCTATTGATGAGCTGGGATGAATCCTGGGTGCATTTTGACAGGGCGTTGGCTAATAAAAAATTAGCCGAACTAACCAACGACAACATTGTAAATCATAGCCTTAGGCACACTGCTGCTCAACGGTACATTCAAGGGGTGCCGGAGTTCAAACAGCCATTGTTGGACATGCTGCTCAATCACAGCCGGGCAGGCGTCAGTGTTTTTCATCGATATGCGCAGGCATCACCTAGGGAGCTGATTCGTTTACAGCAATCGCTGCTCGAAAGGGTTGATGATGAGTTTGCGTCATTTGATGCGGCCATTCATAAACGTTTAACGCAACTCGTGGGAGCAAAAAATGCAGTTAGCTGAACTACTGGTGAGCGCGCTTGCTGCTGAGGAGCGCACGGTTAGAGCGCAAATTCCATTCGCGATCCATGTATTAGAGAGCCTCCATCTATTTAGAGCCGGACGAGTGCCAGTTCGATTGCTGGTCGATAACGCATCAGCTGTGTACGACAGTGCATCGACAGAGCACGAATTACATGTCCTGCAGCGTAGCCTCTGGGTGTTGTATGAACATTACGCAGTCGAACAAACGAATATACTGCCCCCACCACAATATTTGCCGGTCAGGCAGTCCCCCCCCTTTTGGAGTTGTGATAACCCGCCATTATCACTGTGTGAGCAGGTGATTGATGCGGCACAGCAAGGGGTTTCGCATCACGATGAGTCAGTGAGATTGCCTGCTATGTTACTGCTGTTAGCGAGGAGCGCCTCTGTTATTCAGTTCGCCACGTTAAAAACGTTGTTGCTGTCGGATTCAATTACAGTACTAAAAAACAGTGGCCGAGCTGTTTTTCAAAACGATAAACATTTGATTTTTTTAGATGCCATGGGGCTGTTACTGCTCAGGCGGTTACAGACCTCATCCAGCCTAAAAAAATTTTTACGTAACCCAGCAAATTTTTTCGAAAAATGGGCTTATAGCAACTCGCTGATGGAATATCGGGGAAACTGGAGAGCGCTATTAACTGCGGCAGTTTTTTTAGATTCACCCATGTATAGCCAGACGCTGAGCCCACTCTCAAAGCAGCTCCCATTGCCTTTAGTCTTGCTGGCTCTAGCGGGAGTTCGCCCGATAAATGCCATACAGCCTGCGCCACTAAAAAAGCGCTCAAAAACCATCATTGAGCATGCGGATAACCAGAATGAAATTCTGTCAAAAATTGCATTTAATTCAGTAGATTACGACTTAGGCGCTCTAGCGCAGTTGAATTTTATTCTGACAAAATTTGAGAATGATGAGCCGAAGGGGCTGAGAAATTCGTCGGCATTCAATGAAGCCAGGTTTTCGCTGCAAACTCTTGAGTCATACTGCCGCAAAAGTTGCAGCTCGATAGTCTATTTAATAGTTTTTTATTGCAAAAATCTCTTTCTGACAGGATCAGCTTGGAAAGAGAATCTGGCAGCATCAACGGTCAAAAACTATGCCTCTGCATTAAAAATATTTGCTCGGGATGCCTGGTCGGATAATGCTCTGATAGAGGCGGCTCAGTCATCTGAGACAAAACAGTTTGTTCTGACAGAGCAGGTTATCGAGGCGTTTGAAAACATTACTGCGCCGGACAGGCAAAACACCGTGTCAAATTTTTGCAAGTTTTTGGTACAGCGGTCGAGGTTGAAATTTTTTGATACAGCCTTGTTGGACTACCTCGGAGCTGCGGCCAGCAGTACCCGTTTACACTATATCCCACTCCAACTATTTGACACTGCAATGACAGAATTTTTGGCCTCAAGCGCAGCTCCAGAGAAACAGCAAATTTACTGGTTTATGCAGCTTTGCTATTACCTGGGCCTGCGCTACACAGAAGCCGCGCATCTGCATTTTGACGATATTACTCCCGAATGGATTTATGTTTCACGGCGTGAGCGCAGGAAGAGTCACTGCGCAGTCAGGCGAGTTTCAACCGCGTTTATGCCTGAATGTGTTTGCGAATCGTTTTTACAATGGGTAGACAGCAAAAGGGCAGGCGGAGATTATTTATTTGATGAGTACGTACTCGATTTTTCACTGACGCAGGCGTTGCAGGTTGTTCGTGATCTCAGCGGTATTGCTGATTTCGTTGTTCACTCCCTGCGCCATTGTGCAGCGAACAATATGCTGTGGATAATTTCTATACTAGTTAATCAGCGACTTGACTGGCGTCAGCGCTACTATTTTTGTCGGTCACCTTTGTTTGACAACCATAACCTGAGTCGCATTCGCCATTTGTTCGAGAGCTTAGGGCGAGAGGTTTCTCCGATAATACCCGTCATGGAGTTTGTTGCATCGCAACTGGGACATTCATCTCCAGCAATTACAGCAAGTTCCTATTGGCATCTGTTGTATTTGTTGAGTTGGGAGCAGAGTCATCTGCGTACGCAAACTCCCGACAGGAGGTTGGTGCTGCAGCTGCTACCTGAAAATAATTATCGATATGCAGTTTGGCCAAAAAATGCGCAATACGACGAGATGAAATTATTTTCTCATGTGTGTCGGGGTTGGAATTCCGTTCAAGATATCGGATATCAGGAGGATGCACCAGATAAAAAAACAGTTAGCACTCGGCTGAATTTTTCTGAATTTATACGACTTTTGGTTGAATATTGCACACTACCATGTCCTTCCATTGACGAGCGTTTGCAGAGGTACTTTTATCAACATTGCAGGGATTATGACGCCTCCCTCATCAAATCCGTGATTAACCAGCCTGCATTTTTGCGTCTGCTGGAGCGGATAAATCAGATCGTTTGGACTGAGCCCAATAAAAATTCTGTTTTAGCCACAGCACGCATTATCAGCAATACCACAATTACCGATATTCGTTCTCTAAAACGCGTCCTACGCACTCTAAACCTGCTCGGTTATCAGGGGAACAATTTAATCATCAGATGCACATTGGTCGAGGATGTTCCTCAATCATGGTTAGACGCGTTGGATGCATTCAAATTTTCAGTGAATTTTAAAGAAGGGGGAAAAAAATTGGAGTTGGAGCTGCCATTTATTAGAAAAAAATCGAAAAAGTCACTTATGTTTTTGAACGTGTTAATGCTGCTTGTCCATTTCTTAAAATACCATCAGGAATAATCATGAACAACATTTTTTATATTCGTAGAAATCTGTTGGGTAACTACATCAGGGTTGTACCAAAAACATTCCATTGTGACCCTGGTATATCTACCTGTACCGAGCTGTTATTACAAATCGAACCTGGTGGTAAAGAATTACTAATACGCACTCGTTCAGATATCACGCCGATTCAGGCTGCAGTAACCATTGAATTGACCGCTAGATTTGACGAGGGTTTGGCTCAAACAATTTCGTTTTTGGAATTAGGTCGGGTCCTGCGGTATTTGCCTAGTAGTGAATTTATAGGGTTTGAGGTTTTAGTAAATAATCTCCGGATTTTTAGTGCAAACCAAATCAGTATTTTAGATGAAGAGCCTGAGTTTGCAATTATATCAGAAAACTATAAATACGAATTCAAAAGTTCAGAGCCAGAAACGCTACTGAACTATTTTAAAATGCCTGAATATTTCGAGTCGGAAACAGAAATAAATTTAAAGCAGCGACATGGAGGAGTAATAAAAAACACTTTTAAAATTGCACAGGAAAATCACCATTTGGAAAGCACCGTTTTTTTGCTTAAACAGACAGAGCATGGACTATTTATCGAACTACAGTCAGAGGAAGTTTTCGCTAGTTTTTGTTTGTCAACGCAGCCCTCAGGTGAGGATTTTAAATCCTTGATGAGTTTTGAAGATTTCAAGGCCTTTAAAAATATTGTAGGTGCTATGCTTTCGGCCAGAATTGATGCAGTTAGGCTTTATCCTTCAGTTGATAAAATGATTCTATGCCAAAACACAATAATGGCAACGATTGCATGTATTGGGCTCGAAAAAACATTTTTACCTCCAGCTATTTCGCAATCTCAAGAGGGGTGGATTCAAGAATGTCCCGACAAATTACGACACATGCTGGTTCGCTTGGGGATCAGCTCAAAAAAAATCGATGATGTGGTAAAGCTCACAGTTTGTGATAATAAATTGTCTGCCTTTATTGATATTGAGGCTATGGCGGCAGAGCGTGAGTTGCAAATTGATTCTAGTGTAGTTCAACGCCAGGGCCCGGTATTTGAAGTCAAGAGGAAATCACTGTTAGCGGCTCTTCAGGCATTTCCGATTGGGCAGTATGTGAGAATATTTGGGATTTTGACTGAGGGGGAAAATATTACTATTCGGTCAACAGTGAGTGAGGATTTTGTTTTATTGGCAAAAATGAGGAATGTCTCAAGTTGAAAATTAATCTGCTCTGAGCCGGGACTGGGCTGTGGCCGTTCACGATTTTTTCCTATGAAGTTTGTGTCTTCAAACTCACGCTGCATATCTGAATGTGTTAAATTCAATCTCAATAGGGAGGCTGTATGAACAATACGACAATTATCTCACTGGTTA
>NZ_JAUHLI010000025.1:0-26925 GCF_036325985.1 Alkalimonas cellulosilytica | reverse complement strand
ATGGTTGCTGCCATGCCCAGGCTGAGTGGGATCATAAAGACAATGGCGCTGTAGTTGTGCGCCACCTGATGACCAGCGACCACCACAGGGCCAAGATGCACAATCATCAATGGAATGCAGGCAAAGAGGGTGACTTCAAAGAAAATCGATAAGGCGATGGGGGTGCCGATGCGGATTACCTGCCAGATGGCTTTAAAATCTGGCGTCAGCCGGGCCGGCCAGAAACGATAGGGGGCGGTACTGCGGCTAAACCAGCCATACACCAGCATGGCCAGGAACATCGCCAGCAGTACCAGGCTGGTGGCGATACCACAGCCGGCACCGCCATAGGCCGGCATGCCTAACTTGCCGTAGATAAACACGTAGTTGGCCGGGATATTCACCAGGATGCCAACAAAGCTGATCCACATGCTGGCTTTGGTGTTGCCAATGCCCTCAAACAGGTTACGCATGACCATGTAGCCAGCGGCCGGGAACAGGCCGTAACTGACAAAGGTCAGGTACAAGCTGGTTTTTTCCCGCAGCTCTGCTTCCATATTCAGCAGGTCCAGCAAGTGATCGGCAAACTGCATCACCACGAATAAACTAGCTGCCAGTGCCAGACCAAGATACAAGCCTTGCAGGGTGTAATGCGTCACCGGTTCGGTTTTTTTGCTGCCAAAATACTGGGCAATAATAGGGGTGAGCGCCAGCAGTAAGCCCTGCAAAGTCAGCATCACCGGTAGCCACAAACCGGAAGCGACTGCGATCGCCGCCATATCCAGTGCACTGACCCGGCCGGCCATCACGGTATCGACAAAATACATCAGGGTTTGCGTGAGTTGGGCCAGCACGATGGGGCCGGATAATTTAAAAATTGTTCTGGCTTCAAAGCGGGAAAAAGGTAGCATAGTGATCAATGAGTTGCCCCTGCAGGAACGGGCGCATACTTTAGCACAACAGAGGGTGTATGTTTACAGGTATTGTTCAGTGTCAGGCCCAAATTGCCGCCATAGCTTCTGCCCCTAATTTTCGCCAGCTAACCCTTGCCGTAGCTTCGAATAAGTTGCAGCAGTTAGCCCTGGGAGCCAGTATTGCTATTAACGGGGTCTGTTTAACGGTCACCGCCTTTGATGAAGCCGCTGGCAGGGTCACTTTTGATGTGATTGATGAAACCCTGGCCAGAACCAATCTGGGCGCTTTAGCACAGGGCGATTGGGTCAACTTTGAGCGCTCATTAAAGTTTGGCGATGAAATTGGTGGCCATCTGGTGTCTGGCCATATCCAAACCACTGCGGAGCTGATCGAGCTTGCACGCAGCGAGCACAACTGCCGTATGCGACTGCGGTTGGAGGCAGAGTATCTGCCTTATGTTCTGGCCAAAGGTTTTATTACAGTAGATGGTGCCAGCCTGACGGTAGGAGCGGTGCATGCGGATGGTTTTGAATTGCACTTAATTCCGGAAACGCTCAGCATCACCACATTGGGGCAGCGTCAAGTGGGTGATCGGCTCAATATTGAGCTGGATCAGCAAACCGTCACCATTGTGCAAACGGTTGAGCGGGTGATGCAGCAACGGCAGCAGGCTTAGTAGTACTGTTCATCATCGGCATCGACAAACAACTGCACACTGTGATGCAAATCGTCTTTGTGCACGCGTAAATGGATCGGATTGCAGCAATTGCTGCAGTCTTCGATGTAATCCTGATCCTCATCGGTCACCTCAAAACTAATGTGCAGATGGTGACCGCAAAAGGGGCATTCAATGGTGCGACGTAATACCGACATACCGCCTCCAATTGTAACAGGCTGTTAGGCTTTTTTTGTTCCCCCCAGACTTCTGCCGCCATCGACCGCAATAATTTGTCCGTTCACATAACCCGATTCGATCAAAAACAAGGCGGTATCGGCAATATCGTCCGGAGTGCCAAGTGTCTCCAATGGGATTTGCTGCAGGATCATTTGTTTGTCTGTTGCTGCAATGTCGTTGCTGGGCCAGAGTATGGCGCCAGGTGCTATCCCATTCACTCTTATTGTAGGCGCTAATTCGCGTGCCAGCGACTTTGTTAGCATCAAAAGTGCTGCTTTAGCCATGCAGTAGATGGGATGCTCCAGCAAGGGGCGTTCGGCATGAATATCCACCATATTGATAATGCAGCCGTTTTGCTTTGAAAGCACTGGAGCCAATGCCTGGCTCAGGAAAAACGGTGCCTTGGCATTGGAACCCATCAGTTGATCCCAGTCGTCAAAACTGGCGCTGCCAATGCGGGTAGGATGAAAAGCCGAGGCATTGTTAATCAGGACATCCAGCCGGCCAAAAGCCTGCTCTGCTTCCCTGGCAATACGCAGCAAGCTGTTGTTATCGGTCAAATCGCCTTGCACCAGGCAGGCGCTGTCAGGGCGCTGCTGATTCAAGCTACCTGCAAAGTTCTGCGCTTCGTGTTCAGAGCTGTGGTAGTGAATAATGACGTTGTAGCCATGATGATGCAGCCGTTCTATCATGGCGCGACCAAGCCGCTTGGCGCTACCGGTGATCAGGGCGACAGGGGAAGTTGTTAAGCTCATAGAAGCATCACTTTTGCTGGTAAAGGGAGTATTCTATCAGCCGAAACCTATTTTGGATCAACATAAAGGGATCAATAGAACAGCTGCTTGACCATATCCTGGGCTTGCAGCAGGTAACTGCCACGGAACATATAGGCATGGTTCAGTACATGGTAGAGGTTGTATAAATTTTTACGCTCACCGTAGTTCTTATCCAGCGGGTACTGATTTTGGTAGCTGTGATAAAAGCGCTCCGGAAAACGGCCAAACAACTCGCTAAAGGCAATATCCACTTCCCGATCACCATAGTAGCTGGCCGGATCAAAGATGACGGCTTCATCGGCCATAAAGCCGACATTGCCGCGCCAAAAGTCACCATGCACCAGGCTTGGTTCGGGTTCATAATGGTGCAGCCGCTGCCGGCATTGCTCGACCAGAAAGTCGATTTTGCCAAAGCCAAAGCCTTGCTCCTGCAGCAGTTGCAGCAACCAGCCAAGGCGTTGCTCCGAAAAAAAACTGCTCCAGCTGCCTTGCCACTTATTGGGCTGACTGGTTCGTCCCAGGGTGCTGTCCCAATCAAAGCCATACATGGCCTGGCCACTGTCTTCATGCAGCTTGGCCATGGCAAGCCCCAAAGTCTCCCAACCCGCATTGTGTTCATCTACTAAAGGCAGATACTCCAGCACCAGAAAAGCCTTATCCAGCGTTTGGCCGTAGCAAATAACTTTAGGCACACGGATGGCGTGACGCTGCTCAATGCAGTGCAGGCTCATAGCTTCCGAGATAAATTGCTCCAATTGTTCTTTTTCGTTCAGTTTGATGAAAAAGTCGTGTTTATCATCAGAGATATGGTAAGCCAGATTGATATCACCACCACTCAGTTGCTGTTTTTTTTCCACTTTAAAGTCGGTATCCAGCTCACTGTTAATGTGTTCTGCAATGGCTTGCCACATGGTGTTTGCTCCAATCTGAACTTTGTGTACTTAGTATGGCGCAAAATTAAGAAAATTCACCCACGGCCATGACTTTGTATGGAGCTTCGCGGGGGCAGGTGTTATCATAGCCGCGCTGAAAACAAGCGGTATTCCGCGTTGTGCATCAAATGGCTCTTAGTAGGGGTCATCGACTGGTCCGCAAGGCATACCGTCTCAGCTTTATCCGTTGTGTTTCATCCGAAACGGGTAAACATTATTGAATTCATATGTGACCCTTGGTATGGGCCACCACTGGAAAAAGGACAAGTCATGCCTGTAATTACTTTGCCTGACGGCAGTCAGCGCGTATTCGAACACTCAGTTTCTGTGATGGATGTAGCCAAAGACATTGGCCCTGGTTTAGCGAAAGCGACCATCGCCGGCCGTGTCAATGGTCAGTTGGTTGACGCCTGCGATTTGATTGAGCAGGATGCCGAGCTGCAAATCATCACCGCCAAAAACGAGGAAGGCCTGGAGATCATCCGCCATTCCTGCGCGCACTTGCTTGGCCATGCCATCAAGCAACTGTGGCCCAATGTAAAAATGGCCATCGGCCCGGTGATTGACAAAGGTTTTTATTACGACGTGGATATGGAGCATTCGCTTAGCCACGACGATTTACAGCAGCTCGAACAGCGCATGCTGGAGCTGGCGAAAACCGAATACGACGTGATTAAGAAAAAAGTCAGTTGGCAGGAAGCGTTCGATACCTTCAAAGCCCGTGGTGAGAATTACAAGCTGCAAATCCTGCAGGAAAACGTTAGCAAAGACGATCAGCCAGGCCTGTATCACCACGAAGAATACATCGATATGTGCCGTGGTCCGCATGTACCCAATATGAAGTTTTGTCAGCATTTTAAAGTAATGAAAGTTGCCGGTGCTTACTGGCGTGGCGACTCCAACAACAAGATGCTGCAGCGCATTTATGGCACTGCCTGGGCGGATAAGAAACAATTAGCGGCTTATTTAACGCAGCTCGAAGAAGCGGAAAAGCGCGATCACCGTAAAATTGGCAAGGCACTGAATCTGTTCCACTGGCAGGAAGAAGCACCTGGCATGGTGTTCTGGCACGATGATGGCTGGAAAATCTATAAAACCATCGAAAATTACATGCGCGAAAAACTGGTGGAGTACGACTACGAAGAAGTCCGTGCACCGATGATCATGGATGTCTCAATGTGGGAAAAATCCGGCCACTGGGACAAGTACCACGACAATATCTTTGCCACCGAGTCGGAAAAACGCACCTACGCGGTGAAGCCGATGAACTGCCCGGGCCATGTGCAGATTTTTAATCAGGGCTTAAAAAGTTACCGTGACCTGCCATACCGCATGGCTGAATTTGGCATTGTGCATCGCAACGAGCCGTCGGGTGCTTTGCATGGCCTGATGCGGGTGCGCTCCTTTACCCAGGACGATGCCCATGTGTTCTGTACCGAAGCGCAAATTCTGGATGAAGTGACTAGCTGCATCCGAATGGTGTACGACGTCTACAAAGATTTTGGCTTTAGCGACAACATCGATATCAAGCTGTCGACCCGGCCGGAAAAGCGCATTGGTAGCGATGAAAGCTGGGATAAATCCGAGCAGGCATTGGCCGAAGCCCTGCAGCGCAATGGTCTGGAATTCCAGTACCAGCCAGGTGAGGGGGCTTTTTATGGTCCTAAGATTGAATTTACTTTGTATGATTCCATCGGCCGGGCCTGGCAATGTGGTACTATACAGCTCGATTTCTCGATGCCAGCGCGTTTGGGCGCGCAATTTGTCGATGAAGATGGCGAGCGCAAGCCGCCAGTGATGATCCACCGCGCCATTTTAGGCTCGCTGGAGCGTTTTATCGGTATTTTGATTGAAGAATACGCTGGTTTATTCCCGGCCTGGTTGGCACCAACCCAGGTGGTGGTGATGAATATTACCGATCATCAGGCCGACTATGTGCAGAAATTGGTAAAAACTTTCAAATCTCAGGGCATTCGAGTGATAAGTGACTTGAGAAATGAGAAAATAGGCTTTAAAATCCGCGAGCATACCTTAAAGCGGATCCCGTACCTGATTGTTGTCGGCGATAAAGAGATGGAAGCCGGTGACGTGGCGGTGCGCACCCGTAAGGGGGAAGACTTGGGCAAAATGTCGGTAGAGGGCTTTATTGCTAAGCTGCAGGCAGAAATTGCTACCAAGTCGTAATTATTCTTTTCTTGGAGGAACGAACCATTAAAGTCGGAAAAAAGAATCAGGCAGCACCGCGGGCGAACCGCTTAAATGAAGAAATCAATGTACGTGAAGTACGTTTGGTAGGTGTCGAAGGAGAGCAGTTGGGTGTTGTGGTTACTGCTGAAGCTTTGACCATGGCAGAAGAAGCCGGCGTTGATCTGGTGGAAGTAAGCCCAAATGCGGAACCTCCTGTCTGTAAGCTGATGGATTATGGTAAGTTCCTGTTTGAAAAAAGTAAGGCTCTGAAAGAGCAGAAGAAAAAGCAAAAGCAGATCCAGATTAAGGAAGTAAAATTCCGGCCTGGAACTGATGAAGGCGATTACCAGGTCAAACTACGCAACCTGCGTCGCTTTATTGAAGAGGGTGACAAAGCCAAAGTCACACTGCGTTATCGTGGTCGTGAAATGGCGCATCAGGAAATCGGCATTGAGATGCTAAATCGGATTAAAGCCGATATGGAAGACATTGCTGTGTGCGAATCTTTCCCCAGCCGGGTGGAAGGTCGCCAGATGACCATGATGCTGGCCCCAAATAAGAAGTAATAAGGCTTTCAAGCGCATGCCGCTGGTTTTGGCCAGTGGCTGACGCCTTATTATTCGTTGTTAACTACAATGCGAGTTTTAATACTATGCCAAAGATGAAAACCAACAAAGGTGCCGCGAAGCGTTTCAAAAAAACAGCTTCTGGTAGCTTTAAGCGCAAGCAATCACACCTTCGCCACATTCTGACGAAGAAAAGCTCCAAGCGTAAGCGTCAACTGGGCCCTAAAACCCTGGTTGCTAAAGTTGATATTGCCGGTCTTGACCGCTGCATGCCATACGCATAACGAATAGGAGCTTGACATGCCAAGAGTAAAACGTGGTGTAACGGCGCGCGCGCGTCATAAGAAGGTGTTAAACCAGGCCAAAGGTTACTACGGTGCCCGCAGTCGTGTTTATCGTGTTGCTTTCCAGGCGGTAATTAAGGCAGGCCAATACGCCTACCGTGACCGTCGTCAGCGTAAGCGTCAGTTCCGTCAACTGTGGATTGCCCGTATCAACGCGGCTTCCCGTCAGAACGGTTTGTCTTACAGCCGTTTCATTGCAGGCCTGAAAAAAGCCTCAGTGGAAATCGACCGTAAGATCCTGGCCGATATCGCTGTGTACGACAAGGCGGCATTCACCGCTTTGGTCAACAAAGCAAAAGAAGGTCTGGCTGCGTAAGTTGCCATCCGACTTTAAAAAAGCACCTTCGGGTGCTTTTTTTGTGCCCGGGTATTTTTGAGCAGATAATGCATGGTTTACGGGTATAAAAAAGGGCAGCCGTGGCTGCCCTGATCTTGCTGGCTTTAGTTAATTACGGGCACCAGCACTGGCATCGCGGATGGCACGGAACTCATTACCCTGGTACCAGTTCGGCCACAGGCGGCTGTTGGCCAGCTCGTTGCCAACGCGGAAGTACAGGAACATGTCCTGCTGCGCACCACGCAGGTCAAAGTCGTCGCTCCACTCGTCGGTGACTTTGTGGTAGCAGCAGCGGTTGAACTCCGCGCGCTGGGCCGCACCCCATTCAGCACCATGCTGGTAGTGGTCATTGCCACCTTTGGCATACAAAATAGGCACGCCTTTTTTCGACAGACTGAAGTGATCAGAGCGGTAGGCGATACCGGCTTCCGGGTTCGGCTCAGGCACGGCATAACGGCCTTGTTGCTCGGTGTACTTCACCAGAATTTCTTCCAGATCGGTGTTGCCCAAGCCGACAACGACCATGTCTTTCATCGGGCCATACACATTCATTACATCCATATTGATGGCGGCAACGGTGGTTTCCAGTGGGAATACCGGGTGCTCAGCATACCAGGCAGAACCCAGCAAGCCACGCTCTTCGGCTGTCACCAATACAAAAGCAATGCTGCGCTCAGGTTGTGGCTGCTGCACAAAGTACTCGGCCAGGGCCATCACGGCACCGGTGCCACTGGCGTTGTCCTGGGCACCATTAAACACCGGGTTGCTTGGGTTGGAGAAATCCATGCCCAGGTGATCCCAGTGCGCCATATAGATAATGGTTTCATCCGGGTAGGTACTGCCTTCGATGTAACCAACCACATTGCTGGAGATCAGCTCACGGAAGTTATTTTTCACCGAAATGGACGCTGTACTATTCAGTGATACCGGCTTAAAGTCCCCAGATAATGCCTGAGCCCGCAAGGTTTCAATATCGGTATCGATGGCGGTAAATAAACGACCTGCGGTTTCTGCAGTGATCCAGCCTTCGATTTTGGAGCGATCCATATTCTTGTTTTCGCTGATCAAATCAAACTTGATTGGGGAGCCATGTGCTACCACGCCCCAGCCATAACTGGCCGGCTCGGTTTCATGAATAATCAAGGCACCGGCTGCGCCCTGGCGAGCGGCTTCTTCGAATTTGTAGGTCCAGCGGCCGTAGTAGGTCATGGCATTGCCATTAAACAGCTCCGGGTTTTGGGTGGCGTAGCCCGGGTCATTGACAAACATCACCACGGTTTTGCCTGCGACATCCAGCCCTTCGTAGTCGTTCCAGTTGTATTCTGGTGCAACAATACCATAGCCTACAAACACCAGCTCACTGTCTTTGAGCTCGACGCTGTCTACCACCCGGGTGGTCCAGGCCATCACTTCATCACGGTAAGCGAGGGTAGTATCCAGAGCGCCGGCAATGGTCATTCCGCTTACTTGCACCGGATCAATCTGAACCAGTGAGACAGGTTGCTTGTAACTGTCGCCATCAATCGGCTTTAAGCCAATGCGGCGAAAATGATCTTCCAGGTAAGCAACGGTTTTGGTTTCTCCTGCTGTGGCCGGTGCCCGCCCCTGAAACTCATTTGAAGCCAGGGTTTTGATGTATTCAGCCAGGCGAGGGTTCATGTCGGTATCGTGCTGATACCAAGGGGTGTCGTCGGCGGCTACGACGTCGGATTGCTGTGCTGGTTGGCCGCAGCCGCTCAGCGCAAGGCAGCAGCTGGCTGCCAGGGTTCCTGAAAACCAATACATAGGTTTCATAAATGGACTCCAGTGAAGTTCGTTGTAATTATAATGGGTGTATTGCCAAGCTATACTAACCTGAACGGGACAAAGGCGCCAACAACTCAGGCTGAGCTGCTGGCTCTGGGCGCTTTACTGGTAGCCCCATGGGGTTGGTGGCAGATCCACTGGCTTGGTTAAGTCGAAGTCAACCCGGAACTCACGGCCCTCACGGATCAGGCGGTAGGTAAATTGCTCCGGGTAAATGTACATTTGCCAGATGTTGGTGTTGGAGGCCGGAATGCCGTCTTTGACGAATTCTTCAATCGAATACTGGTCAACAGGGAAAGATTGCACCCGATCAAAGCCTGCATCAACGGTATGGCCACCGTACATGGTCATAGGATCATTGCTGCCATCTTCCAGTCTGTGATCGTGCTTTAAACTGATGCCAGAGCCGGTTTTGGTCAGGATCCAGGTACGGGAGTGGTTGTCACCAACATGAAAAGGGATCTGCAATTGGTGATCTTCACAAACCCGGACATGCATCACCAGACGGCCTTCAAAGCCGGGAGCTGGCGGATTATTCACGGTTACTTTGCCTTCATAGGCTTTGCCGCAATGGTCGCGTAGGTGCTCAAAAAAAGCATCATGAGTAGGGATGGAAACCAGAGGTGCAGGTGCTACGATATTGGCGGAAGTAGCAAAAGAAGCGGCAAGGGCCGCAGCGGAAAGCAGCAAAGGCTTGGTTATATTTTTTGTCATGGTTTGTTCCATTAGTTATGGGTCCGCTGGCACTATACCCAGAACAGCGCCAGGGTTCAAATATTGGCAAACTGGTTGAACAAGCTAAACGTAGATAGGGTGAGTAGTGGGCACTCCATAAAGGAGGAATAGGTGGAACACAAAATAAACAGTAAATTTCTGATGGATGTTTACAGCAAAATTGAAAAGCATGGTTCGGCTACCGAAACCGAATGGGGGCAGGGGTACTTGCTGGATGGGGTGCAGGTCTCTTCTGGTTTTGATGGGTACGAACTGTTCTTCGACAACAGCCGGGTGCAACTCACGTTAGGTTTTCACAATACCTGGCACAGCAATGCCGACAGTGAAAAGCTGCTGGATGAGTTTTTCCAGCAGCTCGAAAAAATTAAACAAAAATACGACTAGCTTTAACCCTGGCTCAGACCGGTTTCATCCAGTGGATTGCGCTGGCTGAGATCAAGAGCTTCGGGCTCAGGTTCTGCAGCTGGCGTTTCTTGCTGAGTTGCTGTTGTCACTGTTTCTGCTGCTGTAGCCTCGGCAGTGGGGGCTTCTGGCTCAGCTGCATCGGCCCGTTCTATTGGCTCACTCAGGGCCGCCTGACGGTTGTCATTCAAACGTTCCGCTAAACTGTTTAAACGGGCCAGGGCATCGGTCAGGGATTGATTACCACTGCCGGCAGCATCATCAAATAAATTAGCCACCAGTTGTGCCGGTTGTTGTGCACTTTGGTTGCGAAAATCCTGCAGTGCTTGCTGAAAGTCGGCGTTGTCTTGTGCAAATGCAGCTCTGGCTTCTTGGCTGATATCGACCGAAGAAACATCGCTATTGGTAGTGGCGGTATCATTCGCTCTGAGGTCAGGCTGATTGGCTGGTTGCTCTGTGGTTAATGAGCGCTCAGAGCGGGTATTACCAAGCAATTGGCTGGCTTCAAATGCCGCCGGGTTGGTACTTTCCACCGTTGCCATGATAAACCTCCTGTGAACGACTTTGATTGAATCTATAGTATACTTTTTGTACAGAGTAATTCAAGTTGACTGTGCTAAGTGAGCTGTCAACAGTAAATCATGAAAGCGTTTACGTAGCGCTAACTCTTTATCTCATGTACTATTTTCAATGAGTTCAGCTTAGGCTCAGCTTGATTGGCATACCATTATGCACTGAGTTGATATGGAGTTGTATGCATGCAGACAAGTAGTCATCGGTTATTTTTGATTTCTTCAGCCGTCTTCCTTGGTTTATCTACCATCGCCTGCTCACCTATTAATAGTGATGAGGCCAAAGCTCAACAGGGCACGCCTGTGAGAGTACAACCCGTGCACATCACAACGGTGGTAGAAACAGAGCGCTCAATGGCGCGCAGTGAGGCTTTTTCCAGTCCGCAGGTTTCACCTGAGGTGGATGGTCGTGTGATTGAAGTGCTGCATGATATTGGTGATGAAGTGGAAGAAGGGGCTATTCTTGCCCGACTGGATGATAGCTCTTATACCCTGGCGTTAGCCGCTGCCCAGGCGGATGAGGCTGCCCTGAAAACACGTGCCGAGCAGTTTGCCCGTGACCTCAACCGGCTGGAAATGGTGGGGGGTGGTCAGTACGTCAGCCAAATGGATTTGGAGTCTGCCCGGGCCGACTTGTATACCGCACGTCAGGAGCTGAAAGCGGCCGAAAGCAGGCGGGAAGCTGCGCAGCGGCAGGTGGCTCACACCCGCATTCAGGCGCCAATTTCTGGGCGTATTGATGAGCGCCATATTTCCGAGGGCGATTTTGTCAGTGCCGGTGACCGCGCTTTTCGGATGATCCCACAAAGCAGTGCCAGAGTGTCGTTGCCTTTTCCTGAGCGGGTTGGTAGTCGGCTTGAAACTGGCATGCGGGTGAAGTTACGCCGCTTAGGAAGCGATGATTACTGGATTGATGGCAAAGTAACCCGCTTGCGCCCATCGGTCGAAGATGGCATGGGAGTAACGGCTGTGGTCGAGTTTATTCCACCATCATCCTGGCCATCAGGGACCATGCTGGAAGGTTTGGTTGAAGTAGCACAACGGTCAAATGCACTTCAGGTACCGGCCGTAAGTATTGTCGATAGACCAGGGCGCACTGTGGTGTATGTATTACCCGGACATAATGAGTACGGCAAGGTAGAAGAGCGCCGGGTAGAGCTAGGCCAGCGTACAACGGACCGCGTGGAAATTTTGTCCGGCATCAGTGCCGGTGAACGTGTTGTAGTGGATGGCAGTGCTTATTTGACGCATGGTACCGAGGTGCGTGTTCAGGGAGGGCGCTAATATGTCCTTGCCTCAGTTTTTTATTCGCCGTCATGTCATGGCGGTGATGATGAGCGCTGTATTGGTGTTGTTTGGCCTGATTGCTTACCAGGATATTGGCAATGATCGGGTGCCTAATGTTGATTTCCCGGTGATCTCGGTCAGTACCTCGTTATCAGGAGCCGATCCGGATACCGTTGATGCTAATGTGACGCAATTCATTGAACGGGCAGTCAATACAGTGCCTGGCATTGATAACATAAGTTCAGTCTCGGCCCCCGGAAGTTCGACGGTGAATATCACTTTTATGATGGGGCAGGACATAGATGTCGCATTTTCAGAAGTGCAAACCCGGGTTAGTGAAGTGGTTGGCAGCTTGCCCAATGATGCCGACTCGCCGGTCATTAAGAAAGTAGAAGCGGACTCGCAGCCCGTTTTGTGGCTTATTGTGAAAGGTGATCGTACCATTCAGCAGTTGACGGAGTACGCTCGGACAACCCTGAGACCTCAGCTTGAACAAATTAATGGTGTCGGTGAAATCCGCCTTGGAGGTAGCCGCAATCGTCGTATCCGGGTTGAACTGGATGCCGATGCGATGAGCCGTGAAGGCGTTACCGTTGCTGATGTGCGTTCTGCGATAGACAACGAGCATGTGTTGGCCAGTGGGGGCTTTCTGGTTGGAGGCCTTCAGGAGCGGATGTTACGGCTGGATTTGGAGTACCACAACGTTGATGCGCTCAATGAGCTGATTATTCGCCGCAGTGGTGAACGTTTGGTCCGCTTGCAGGATATCAGCACGGTGATAGATGGCTTGACCGATTATCGGCGGCTGGCTCGCTTCAATGGTCAGGAAAGCGTCGGGCTTGGTGTGATCAAAGTTGCAGGTGCTAATACCCTGGAGGTGGTGCAGGAGATTGAGCGACGGTTGGCAGAAGAGATCAGGCCATCATTGCCGGCCGGGATCGAGCTGGCTGTGACCTCGGATCAGTCTACATTCATTAAAAGCATGATCGACAATCTGGAGAGAACCTTACTGCTGGCCGTAGTGTTGGCAGGTTTGGTCATGTGGTTATTCTTGAAAAACCTGCGTTCAACACTGATCATTATCGTCGCCATTCCGGTCTCTTTACTGGCAGTAACTGCGGTGATGTATTTTGCGGGTTACACCCTGAATTCGATGACCATGCTGGCAATCCTGCTATTGATTGGTCTGGTGGTGGACGATGCCATTGTAGTGCTGGAAAATATCTGGCGACACCGCGAGCAGGGAGAAACGGATGCGGTTGCTGCCGCTGGCATTGGTGCCAATGAGGTCTTTACTGCGGTGATAGCATCTTCGTTGTCGCTTATCGCTATTTTTGGCTCGGTCATTTTCATGGAAGGCATTATCGGGCGTTTCTTTGAATCCTTTGCCGTGGTGGTGGTGTTTGGCGTAGCGGTATCTACTTTCATTGCCCTTAGCTTAATTCCGATGCTGTGCGCTCGCTTTTTATCAGTCCCCAAAGTACATGGCAAAGCCTATCATCGTTTAGAAGCTGCGTTTCAGTGGCTGGATAATCATTACCAACGCATCCTTATCTGGGGGCTGGCCCATAGAAGCAAAGTGATTACCGTGTCTGGCCTTGCCATACTAGCCAGCTTATGGCTGGGTATGCAATTGCCAGCAGAGTTTGCTCCGGAAGAAGATGAAGGCCAGTTTGTGGTAACCATGCGGGCTCCTTTAGGCGTTTCTATCCATTATATGGATGAGAAAGTCGCTGAAATGGAAGCCATTCTGACGCAGGAAACCTTGGTGGATAATTACTTTGTTTCCATTGGTACCGGCAGTGCCGGTGTCAATGAAGCGACGGCTTTTGTAAGGCTCTTGCCCTGGCAGCAGCGCAGTGTTAGCCAACAACAAGTGATGCAACGCCTGGACCGGGCATTTGCAGAAGTAACCGGGGTGCGGATTTTTACGTCTTCCCAAGGCTTGTTTGGTGGCCAGCGTGGCGAAGCATTACAATTCAATGTGCGCTCTACCAATCAGGAGCAGTTAGCCGTTCAATCCGAGCGCTTGCTCGAGGCGTTGCAGCAACGAGGACTTGGCCGCATTGATATGGATTTGCGCCAGAATCAGCCTCAGCTGCAATTACGGGTGGATCGGGAGCGTGCCCACTTTATGGGATTACGGACTTCCGATGTGGTGCAGGCGGTAAATATTTTCATTGGTGGGGCCGATGTTGCCCGCTTTGATGATGATTTTGGTGGTGGGGAGCGTTTTCGCATCCGTTTAAAAGGCCGGGATGATCAATTTACTACCCCTGCGGATTTAAGCCGGATTTGGCTGCGCAACAGTGAGGGGCAGCGGGTTCGATTGGATGCAGTGGCGCATTTTGAGCAAAGCCATGCACCTGCCGTGATCAGCCGATACAACCTGCAGTATGCAGTGCCCTTTTACATCGCCCCGGATATGCCGTTATCGGATGCGATTGAGCAGCTCTATACCACGGCGGCGACAACATTACCGAATGGGTTCAGCATTGCATTGACCGGTCAGGCTGAAGAGTTAGGGCGAACCGTCAATGCCATGTTGTTTGTCTTTATGATTGCTATCGTCCTGGTCTACATGGTGTTGGCCAGCCAGTTTAATTCCTATTTGCAGCCGGTGATTATTATGACCGCCATGCCTTTGGCTGTGATGGGAGCTTTTCTTGGTTTGGGTTTGACCGGTTATTCACTGAATATTTATTCGATGATTGGGATGGTGCTGTTAATTGGTGTCGTGACCAAAAACTCAATTTTGCTGATTGACCTTACCAACCAATATCGGGAAAAACATAGCATGAGCATCAATGAGGCACTTAGAGCGGCTTGTCCGGTGCGTTTACGGCCAGTGCTGATGACATCCCTTACCCTGATCCTTGCCATGATCCCTGCCGCTTTCGATTCGGGGCCAGGTGGCAATGGCAACGCCTCTTTGGCCATTACGGTGATATTTGGTATGTCGGTAGCAACCGTGCTGACTTTATTGCTGGTACCGGCTGCTTACAGTGTGCTGGAAGAGTTGAAACTGCGGTATTACCGCCCGGAAAGCACGGCGGAGTTAACCGGCTGAGGCTGTAAGTTCTGCCATTAAACCGCTATACTAACGGCCTGTTATTCACCAGGCCGTTTTCATGTCGCAATCAGCTCCTTCACTCCGTCCCCGCACTCAGGTAGCCCGCATGGCTCCAGAGCGTGATCTGTTTTCCTACCCGAAGTATTGGGCGGAGTGTTATGGCACAGCCCCCTTTTTGCCGATGTCACGCAAAGAGATGGATCAACTGGGCTGGGACAGCTGCGATATTATTCTGGTGGTGGGCGATGCCTATGTGGATCATCCCAGCTTTGGCATGGCGGTGGTCGGGCGTATGCTGGAACAACAGGGGTTTCGGGTGGGTATTATTGCTCAGCCGGACTGGCACAGCAAAAGCGACTTTATGCGCCTCGGTAAGCCCAATCTGTTTTTTGGGGTTTCCGCCGGCAACATGGACTCGATGATTAACCGTTACACCGCCGATAAAAAACTGCGGCACGATGATGCTTATACCCCAGGCGATGTCGGCGGTAAGCGGCCCGATAGGGCCGTGCTGGTGTACTCTCAGCGCTGCAAAGAGGCCTACAAAGAAGTGCCTGTGATCATTGGTGGCATTGAAGCCAGTTTGCGGCGTATTGCCCATTACGATTATTGGTCGGAAAAAGTGCGTCGCTCTGTGCTGTTCGATGCCAAAGCCGACTTACTGATTTATGGCAATGCCGAGCGCCCTTTGATTGAAGTAGCCAGCCGGATTGCTGCTGGCGAGCCTGTTAGCAGCATTCAGGATGTGCGTGGTACCGCAGTGATCCGCAAAGAGCCGTTGCCTGGCTGGCGTGGCGTTGATTCCACTGCACTGGATAAAATAGGCAAAATCGATCCCATCCCAAACCCCTATGGCGCCGATGATGTTGGTTGCAGCAGCTACTCCGAGTTTGCCAAAGCCGGCATTGACTTAACCAAGCCACAGCCCGTCGACGCCAAAGCCGTGGTGGTGCAGCCAGCCAAACAAAAGCCGTGGGAGTTAACTTACGTCAAGTTGCCAGCGTTTGAGCAGGTCTCGGTCAATAAGCCACTCTATGCCCATGCTTCTCGCATTGTGCATCAGGAAACCAACCCAGGTTGCGCTCGTGCCATTATGCAGCGCCATGGCGATCGCCATATCTGGGTCAACCCGCCGGCTTTTCCGCTGAGTACCGAAGAGATGGATTTGGTGTTCGGCTTGCCCTACCAGCGGGTACCGCATCCAAGCTACGGCAAGGCGAAAATTCCGGCCTATGAGATGATCAAAACCTCGGTCAATATCATGCGTGGCTGCTTTGGTGGTTGCAGCTTTTGCTCCATTACTGAGCACGAGGGCCGGGTGATCCAAAGCCGGTCAAAAGAATCTATTTTGCGCGAAGTCGAGCAAATCCGTGACAAAGTACCGGGTTTTACCGGGGTGATCTCGGATTTAGGCGGCCCAACGGCTAATATGTACCGGCTGCGCTGCAAAAACCCCCGTGCCGAGCAAACTTGTCGCAGGCCATCCTGCGTCTATCCCACCATCTGTGAACACATGGATACCGATCAAAGCCCGACGGTTGAGCTGTACCGCGAAGCGCGCGCTCTTCCGGGCATTAAAAAAGTGCTGGTAGCATCGGGTGTGCGGTATGATTTAGCGGTGGAAGATCCGAATTACGTCAAAGAGCTGGTGCAGCACCATGTCGGTGGTTACCTGAAAATTGCCCCAGAGCACACCGAAGAGGGGCCTTTATCAAAAATGATGAAACCGGGCATGGGCGCTTACGACAAATTCAAAGCCATGTTCGAGCAGTACAGCAAAGAAGCCGGCAAAGAGCAGTACCTGATCCCATACTTTATTTCGGCGCATCCTGGTACCACCGATCTGGATATGATCAACCTGGCACTGTGGTTAAAGCAGCGCGGCTTTAAGCTGGATCAGGTGCAGAACTTTTACCCCAGCCCAATGGCCAATGCCACCACCATTTACCATACCGGCTTGAACTCGCTGAAAAACATCCACAAGCACACGACTGAAGATGTGCCTGTGCCAAAAGGCGAACGTAACCGGCGCCTGCATAAGGCGCTGCTGCGTTACCACGATCCGGCAGGCTGGGGGCAAATCCGCGAAGCCTTGATTGCGCACAAGATGGAGCATCTGATTGGCCGCAGCAAAGACTGCTTGGTACCGCCGGATGACAAGCCTATTGCCAGACGCCCGGCCAAGCCAAAGCCTGGCCAACAGGCGCTAACCCGTCATACCGGCTTGGATCCGGCTGCTCATAAAGGGAAGAAGGCGAAGCGGCCAACCAGGAAACCCCATCAATCCAGATAGTGCTGGTACAGCTGCTGGTAGCGGCCTGAGGCTTTGAGTTGCTCCAGGCCAGCTGCAAACAGAGCGGCCAGTTCAGGGTCGCGAAATGCGACCCGGGTGTATTGACGCTCAGGAAAGAGCTGATGGATCCTGACCTCCGCCGAGGTATCCTTGCTGTCGGCCAGCAAGCGGCGGTACCAACTAAAAATGGCCCGATCCACCACAATCACATCGGTTCGGCCCAGCCAGAACATGGCATTCTGGCTGTATTGGCTCAGCTCCTGATAGCCTTGATGGGTCTGGCGATCAGCTGCATCATAGAGGTAATGAAAGACGGAACCAAGCGGTGTTGCCGGCTGGCTGGCTCCTTGCCAGGAAACCACAGAGTACTGCTGTAAATCCCGGACAGATTCGAGCTTCACATTCGCTGCGGCTTTGCTGATGGCGACATTTTCGTAATAACTGAATTGATCGACATAATGCAGCTTGTCAAAAAACTCCGTGCCAACACCCGCTGCAACATCAAGATCAGGAAACAGCAGCAATGCGCGGTTTAATTGATGAAAGGGTAAAGCGACAAACTCGAGTTGATAACCCGACCCGGCCATAGCTTCGCGGAAAATATCCACCTCAAGCCCGGATATCGTCTCTGCGTTGGAAAGTATAAACGGTGGTTTATCGGCTCCAACCCCAACCAGCAGTGTGGTTTGCTCCACAGGTTGCAGAGCCTGAGCGGGTAAGCTCAAACTGAACAGCAAAAGAGACAACAGCTTTTTATCACCCATTACAGCTCGCGACCTTCTCTTAAAGCTTACGGCTAAGTATGGCATTAAAAGACAAAGTTTGGCAGCTGACTGGCTCCAACTTCAAATTTCGGTATGCTAAACAAAAAATTGTCACAGTGAGCGGATATGAAGCAATACAATGCAGCGTGTTTGGATATTGGCTATGTTCCTGTTGCATCGCAACTGACTTTTACTACCGCGCACACCAGTGTGCGGCTGTTAACTGGCAAAGATCAAACTTTGTATCTGCAGCTTTATACCGATGCCAATAGTATGCGTTACATTGGTAGATCTTTAACGGAGGGTGAGGCAGTAGCAAGCTTCTTTAAGGCTCTAAAACTCAATGTTGCACTTCAATGGCGGCGGTTATTTTTTGTGATTGAAAGTAAAAGCAGCCGGCGGAGTTTAGGTCTGATGGGATTAACCGACACGGGGGATGCAGGTATCGAGTTTGGTATTATCCTGAGCCAACAGGCTCAGGGGAAAGGAGTGGCCACTGAAGTTTTACAACAGTGCATAGCCAGGTTGTTCGCTTTGGGTGTTTCAAAAGTCTGGCTTCAACTTCATCCTGATAATGCGGCTGCAATTGCTATGGCTCAAACGGCGGCAATGACAAAAGGAACAAGAGTGACAGCAAATAACCAGCAAACCTGGTTCATCGAACAACATTACAATAAGAATTGCCGGGGGCATTGATGCAGCATGGACGTCTTGTTTGTGTGGGGACAGGGATGACATTAGGGGCTCATATCAGTCCGCTAAGTCGTCGTTATATTGAACAGGCCGACGTGGTTTTTGTGCTGGTTGCCGATGGAATATCAGAGCAGTGGATTGAGAGTATGAATGCTGATGTTCGCAGTTTGCAGCCCTTCTATCAAGAGGGGAAGTCTCGTTTGCAAAGTTATAAAGAGATGGTGAAGGTTATGCTGGCTGAGGTTCAAGCGGGAAAAAATGTGGTGGGAGCTTTTTACGGTCACCCCGGTGTATTTGCCTGGGTGCCCCATAAAGCCATAGCTATAGCTCGTGAACAGGGCTACCAGGCACACATGGAGCCGGGGATCTCAGCTGAGGCTTGCTTGTATGCTGATCTTGGTATCGATCCAGGTACTTATGGTTGTCAACATTACGAGGCCAGTCAATTCATGTTTTACCAGTGTACGATAAATCCATCTGCGTATCTGGTGCTTTGGCAGATAGGTGTTGCTGGGGATAAAAGCTTAACCCGGTTTTCAACAGGAATCAGCTACCGAAAGCTATTGTTAGAAACCTTGCAGGTACATTACCCGCTTGATCATTCGGTCATTTTGTATGAAGCCATAGGCTTGCCACTGCAAAAAGCTCGGATAGACTGTGTATTACTCAAAGATTTGCCGGTTTCTGAGTTCAGTCTGAAAACAACTTTGGTTATTCCTCCTGCCTTGTCAATGCAACCAAACAGGGAAATGCTTAAACGATTAGCTATGCTGAATGAGCAAAACTAATTTATGTAACATTTTGGCTTGTAGGCCATGAATGCTTGGTATCACTTGATTTAATTTAAGTTTAGATGGATATTAAGCCCTGTGTAGGCGGCTATGAATTCATCGTTAGCTTGAGAGAAATGCAAGCACAAAAGTGTGGGCTAACTGCCATAATGAGGCAGAAATAAAAAGTGAGAATTTAATGACTAGTATTATTAATATTCTGGAAAAGATGGGGCAGACCACCGCCTTTGAAAAAGAAAGGAAGAAGCTAAGTCTTGATTCTGAAATGCTGGAGCTACCTTTGGAGGTTCAGCAAGCATTGAATCATGGCAATGTTGAGCAGTTAAACCAGATTTTGCAGGTACGTGCTCAAGTGGTATGTGGGCTTCATCCAGCCGAAGATCCTGATCAAGAGGATAAGGAAAAGGATGATGAAGAGGATGAGGATAATAAGCACCAAAAGCAGGCTCAGCTGAAAAGTGCTGGTGATAAACTTCGGCATGCTGGTTAAGTTTATACAGAGCTTTCTTGTTTTTCTTGTTTTGATGGTATGCCAGCAGCCTAGTGTGATGGCTGCCTCCAAGGACTTGTCAGAAATGCTCGTGTATGCAGATAGCATTAAAAGCTCTGACTTTTCTGAGTTTCAACGTTACCTGCATGATATTAAAGAACAATCAAATAGACTAACTGCTGAACAACAAGTCTACTTGAAGTACTTAACTGGCTATGAGCAAGGCTTTCTTGGTAATTTTGAGCAATCAATCCATATTCTTCAGTCTATTCCGCAAGCGACCGTAGATACTGAGTTAATGCTACGAGCCCAGTCCACCTTATTGAATATTTTAACAATTCAAGGCCGCTTTGCTGAGGCATTTGTTTTAGCCGATGAGATCACACAGCAAGTACCAAAATCGAAAAATACAACAGCACGTTTGCATGCGTTAAGGGTTGTGGCTTTGTTGTACAATCATGCGGGTCTGTATGAAGAGGCTCTGCATTACTCCATGCTAGCGCAACAACAGAGTAGCCAGGGTTGGGATTTATGTCCGGCCAAGCAGCTGATGATAGAGTCCTATTACCGGTTGAAGAAAGTTGAATACGTTGATGAAATGTATTCACGTGCAGTTGTCAGTTGTCAGCAGGCTGGTGATCAGGTTTTCGAGAGCCTAGTACATTACTATTATATTCGTTACTTGCTAGATATTGAGGATTTTCAGCGCGCGCTGCAAATGACGAACGAGTACTACAAAAATGTTCAACAGCTAAGCTATGAGCCTTTGCATGTTTATTATCAGGCATTAAAAGCGGAAGTGTACTATTTGGTCAGTGATTTTGACTCTGCAGAGCAGGCTGCTTTAGAAGTCATTTCAAGAATGGATACGAGCCAGTATTTTGAAGCTCATGTCATAGCCAACAATATTCTCTTCCAGTTGTATGAGCGGCAAGACGATTACAAATCTGCATTGCACTATCACAAACTACTCCATCAGACACAATTACAATACCGTGATGCGCAATCTGAAAGAATTCGCAGTTTTCATGAAACGAAGGCTGTAATGCAGGCCAAAACTCAGCAGATAGAGTTCTTGAATATGGAAAATAGCCTTTTGAATTTGCAGCAGCAAGTGCTCAGCAAGGAAGCCCAGAATGCCCGGCTTTTGCTAGGTTTGTTTGTACTGTTACTGCTGGTGCTGGGTTTTTTCGCTTACCAAGGCCTGATGGGGCGCCACCGCTTTAAATTTATGGCCGAGAACGATGAGTTGACCGGCATCAGCAACCGTTATCATTTTAACAAGCTGGCGGAAAAGTCCTTGCTGCATTGCAAAAAGCAGGGCCTGACGGTTGGGGTCATTCTGTTTGATCTTGATCACTTCAAGCAAATTAACGACAAATTCGGCCATGCTACTGGCGACTGGGTACTACAGCAAGTGGTGCAAAGCTGCCGTAACTTTATGCGATTGGATGATGTGTTTGGTCGACTTGGCGGGGAAGAGTTTGCCATTCTACTGCCAGGCTGCCATGCCGATAAAGCACTGATGCTGGCAGAGATCTGCCGTGACTCGATTGAAGACATCGATACCAAGCGCTCCGGCCATGAGTTTTTACTGACCGCTAGTTTTGGTGTCACCTCCAGTGATACCTCCGGCTATGAGCTAAAGCAGTTGCTATCCGATGCCGATCAAGCGATGTACCGCGCCAAGCAGGGGGGCCGTAATCAGGTGCACTTTTTTACCGGTACACCCGCAGCGAAGTCGCAGCCGCAGCCAAGCCTAAACCCCTAAACCTCTGGTTGAACAAACAGCAATCGGTTGCCTAAGCCTGTTGTTTTTTCTCTTGGCTGGTATAGTAACAGCGTGTGTCTTCATTAAATCTTTAACTAGCAAGGAGCCTTTGGGTATGAGCCAGCAGTGGATCCCAAACGATGATTTTCTTCGCCATACCCTGAACCACCCCGCAGGGCTTTCTCCTTGTGAGTTTCGTCTGGATAATGGCGTCACCGTGCAAGTATGGGATACCGGCGTGATTTGTTTTGAGCCAGCTGCGGCCGGTGACAAAGACATCGTGCTGTCTTGTGGTGTGCATGGCAATGAAACAGCGCCGATCGAGATTTGTGCCGAGCTGGTGCAAGACGTCCTGCGACAAAAGCTAGCGCCCAAGCAGCGTACACTGGTGCTGATTGGCAACCCGGCTGCGATTAATGCCGGCAAGCGTGAAGTCGAAGAAAATCTGAATCGTTTGTTCTCCGGCCATCACAGCAAAGGCGCTGGCCTGATAAACGATGAACGCAAGCGCGCACTGGCTTTGGAGCAATACGTCACGCGTTTTTATCAACAGGCACCGAAAGGTACACGCAAGCGTTATCTGTACGATTTGCATACCGCCATTCGTGGCTCACGCTTTGAGAAATTTGCGGTGTATCCGTTTTTGCACGGCAAGCCCTGGCAGAAAAATCAGCTGGAGTTTTTACAGGCCTGTGGTGTCAGTACTGTGCTGTTGATGCAAACGGCAGCTTCGACTTTTAGTTATTATGCCTCCAATACCCATGGTGCCGATGCCTTTACAATCGAGCTTGGCAAGGTGCGGCCTTTTGGCCAAAACGATATGAACCGTTTTAGCGAAGTACGCACCAGTTTGCGTGCTTTAGTGGCTGATGCAGCGCTTAAAACCCAAGATTTTGATGAAGCCAACTTTCATCTGTACGAGGTGTACCGCTCGATCCATAAACAAACACAGGATTTTAAACTGCACTTTGCTGATGACGTGGAAAACTTTACTACTTATCCGGTGGGTACTTTGCTGGCGACCGATGGTGATACTGAATACCGGGTCGAGCAAGAGGGTGAAGCGCTGATTTTCCCCAATGCCAAAGTGGCAGTTGGCCAACGCGCTATGCTGATGGTGATCCCGCGCTCGGTCAAAGGGCAATTGGCCTAAGCAAGCCCCCACTTAAGCCACAATGCCCGGTAAAACCGGGCATTGTGCTATCTAGGGACCGGGTTTGTACGTGCAAGAAACAGTACAGCAAAACTGACACTGAATCCGTTGTTTGCCACAGAAAAGGCGCTGGCCGGAGTTGCAATGCAGTTTACGTAAAGGTAAAGTTGGCGTCGACAATAACAACCATAACAGTGATCTGTTGCTAAAGTAACAGACGAAATGGGGAAGAGCAGGCCTGTGCAGCTATACTTTAGCCGCTTCATTGTGAGTGGCTAGACGGTTCGTAGCTATACTGGAGCTTGCTTAGCATGTTCAACCTCGGGCTTTGCTTTACGTCTACGTAAAGCCGGCTGGAGTAAACAACCAAGAGAAACCCTATGACCAACCCAAATAACGCCACCATTACCACGGTGCATTCGGCAGAGTTCACCAGCGGTCATGCGTTAAGTATTCCCACGCTTCGCTTACTCAAAGACGATGGTACCTTGTATGAAGGGGCCAAAGAGCCCGAGCTGGATAAAGCCACCGCCTTAAAAATGTACGATACCATGGTATTTATCCGGGTGCTGGATGAGCGGATGTTAGCCGCCCAGCGCCAGGGTCGTATCAGCTTTTACATGCAGTGTCTTGGCGAAGAGGCCGCTGTCGTTGGCAGCGCTGCGGCGCTGGATGATAAAGACATGATCATGGCGCAATACCGTGAGCAGGGTGCTTTGCGCTACCGCGGCTTTTCGTTGGAGCAGTTTATGAACCAGCTGTTTTCCAACGAAAAAGATCTGGGTAAAGGCCGGCAGATGCCGGTGCATTACGGCAGTAAAGATATTTACTATATGACGGTCTCATCCCCGCTGGGTACCCAAATTCCTCAGGCCAGTGGCTATGCCTATGCTCAGCGCTTGCGTGGCCTGAAAAATGTCACCCTGTGCTACTTTGGTGAAGGTGCTGCGTCGGAAGGTGATTTCCATGCTGGTCTTAATATGGCAGCGGTGCATAAGGCGCCGGCACTGTTTTTCTGCCGCAACAACGGTTATGCCATTTCAACCCCTGCCAATGAGCAGTTTGTCGGTGATGGCATTGCTTGTCGTGGTGTGGGTTATGGTATTAAAACCATGCGGGTGGATGGTGCCGATATTCTGGCAGTGTATCAGGCCACCAAGATGGCGCGTGAGCAGGCACTGGCTGGCAATGAGCCTATTTTGCTGGAGTCGATGGCCTACCGCCTGGCGGCGCACTCCTCATCGGACGATCCAAGTGGCTATCGCTCGAAAGAAGAAGAAGAGTTGTGGCGCAAGAACGACCCCATCAGTCGTTTCCGTTTGTGGTTGATCAACAAAGGCTGGCTGGATGAAGCCGCCGATACCGAGCAAACCAGCGTTTTGCGTCAGGAAATTCTGGATGCACTGAAAGTAGCCGAAAAAGTCGCTAAACCTGGTATTGAACACATGATCACCGATGTGTACGCCGAGCCCACTGTGCAGTTGCAGCAACAACTGAAGGAGTTAAAAGCGCACATTAAAAAATACCCGGATGCCTATCCGGTGACGGCGGGGAGAATCGAGTGATGGCAAAAATGAATCTATTGCAGGCCATTAACAATGCGCTGGATTTGGCGATGGAAAAGGACGACAGCGTCGTCTGTTTTGGCGAAGACGTCGGCCACTTTGGTGGTGTTTTTCGCGCCACCAGCAAGCTGCAGGAAAAGTACGGCCGTGATCGTTGTTTCAACACTCCGCTGACCGAGCAGGGCATTGCTGGCTTTGCCAACGGCATGGCGGCTCAGGGCATGAAACCGGTGGCGGAAATCCAGTTTGCCGACTACATTTTTCCGGCCTTTGATCAGATCGTCAACGAAACCGCCAAATTCCGCTACCGCTCCGGCAATGAGTTCAATGTCGGTGGCCTGGTGTTCCGTACCCCTTATGGCGGCGGCATTGCCGGTGGTCATTACCACAGCCAGTCGCCTGAAGCCTATTTTGCCCATACGCCGGGATTGCAGGTGGTGGTACCGCGCGATCCGTATCAAGCTAAAGGCTTGCTGTTGGCTGCCATTAACAGCCCGGATCCGGTCATCTTCTTCGAACCTAAACGCTTGTACCGTGCCGCTGTGGGTGAAGTACCAGAAGACTACTACGAGCTACCCATTGGCAAAGCCGAAGTGGTGCAAGAGGGCAGCGATTTGACCTTACTGGCCTGGGGCGCGCAGATGGAAATCGTGCAAAAAGCGGCCGATATGGCGAAAGAAAAAGATGGTACTTTCTGTGAGATCATTGATTTGCGCAGCATTTTGCCATGGGATATTGAGACGGTTGCCAATTCGGTGCTAAAAACCGGCCGCCTTGTGATCAACCACGAAGCGCCACTGACCGGTGGTTTTGCCGGTGAAATTGCCGCTACCATCCAAAAAGAGTGCTTTTTGCATTTGGAAAGCCCGATTGAGCGGGTCTGTGGTCTGGATGCTCCGTACCCACTGGCGCTGGAAAAAGAATACGTCGCCGATCATCTGAAAACCTACGAAGCCATTGTGCGTTCAATGAGCTTCTAAGTGAGGGCAGCATGAAAAAAGATTTTATTCTGCCAGATATTGGCGAAGGCATTGTTGAGTGTGAAATTGTCGAATGGCTGGTTGCCGAAGGCGATACCATCCAAGAAGATCAGCCGGTTTGTGATGTGATGACCGACAAAGCGCTGGTGCAAATTCCAGCAGTGCATGATGGTGTGGTCTCGAAGCTATACTACCAAAAGGGCGATATTGCCAAGGTACATGGCCCCTTGTTTGAAATGGAACTGGCCAGCGATGGTGCTGCTGATGCCAAAGCCACTGAGCCAGCTGCCGGCGCAGCACCAGCCAGCAGCCAGGCGGAAGCCGAAGAAGACTTTATCCTGCCGGATATTGGCGAAGGCATTGTGGAATGTGAGATTGTCGAATGGCTGGTAGCCGAAGGCGATAACATCGAAGAAGATCAGCCGGTCTGCGATGTGATGACCGACAAAGCCCTGGTGCAAATTCCGGCCAAATACTCCGGCACCGTCACCAAGCTGTATTACCAAAAAGGCGATATTGCTAAGGTGCATCAGCCGTTGTTTGGCATGCGTATCGCCGGCTCTGTGGCAGCGACCAGTGCTAAGCCCGCAGCGAGTGCAACTGCCAAAGCCAGTTGCCCTGTGCAAAGCAGCGAAACGCAACAAGCCGAGCTGCGCCCAGGTAAAGCGGTAGCCAGCCCGGCAGTACGGCGTTTGGCCCGCGAGCTGGATGTGGATATCAGCAAGGTGCCAGGCTCTGGCGATAAAGGCCGGGTGTTTAAAGAGGATGTGCGCGCCTTTGCCGATGGCAAAACCACTGCGTCCAGCTCCAGCAAAGCTGCTGCACCGGCTAAAGCCAGCAGCACCGTTGTGGCAACAGCTGCAGCAGAAGACAGAGTCGAGCCGATTAAAGGTGTCAAAGCGGCGATGGCCCGGCAGATGATGGAGTCGGTCAGCAGCATTCCACACTTTACCTACTGCGATGAGATTGATTTGACCGAGCTGAGCGCATTGCGCAACCAGCTGAAAGATCAGTACCGTGAGCAGGGCGTGAAGCTGACCATGATGCCGTTCTTTATGAAAGCCTTGTCGATGGCCATTCAGCAGTTCCCAATTCTGAACAGTCAGGTCAATGCCGATTGCAGCGAGCTAATCTACAAAGCCGCACACAATATTGGCGTGGCAGTGGATTCGAAAGTTGGCTTGCTGGTACCGAACATCAAGCACTGCGAGCAAAAGTCCATTGTCGATATTGCCAAAGAGCTGACTGAGCTGACCGATCAGGCCCGTGCAGGGCGGGTGAGCCCGGATCAGCTCAAAGGTGGCACTATCAGCATCTCCAACATCGGCGCCATTGGTGGCACGGTGGCAACGCCCATCATCAATAAGCCTGAAGTGGCGATTGTGGCGCTTGGCAAGGTGCAGACCTTACCGCGCTTTAATGCCAAAGGTGAGGTCGAAGCACGGCAACTGATGCAAATCAGCTGGTCGGGCGATCACCGGGTGATTGACGGTGGTACCATTGCCCGTTTCTGCAACCTGTGGAAACAGTACCTGGAGCAACCAGCGGCGATGCTGGTGGCGATGAAGTAACACTCTGCGTGACTGTTCCAGACAAACCCATGCCCCGGCATGGGTTTG
>NZ_JAUHLI010000024.1:0-34006 GCF_036325985.1 Alkalimonas cellulosilytica | reverse complement strand
ACGCTCCTTCAGGCTCGCCACAACAACTCCCTCGCTAGTCGCTCAGTCAAACATGTTGATGTCGATCTGAACGAGCGTCTCAGCCTGGAGCCACTAGAAACGAGAATTGACTTCAAGGATTGCGTTTCAGGTTGCCGTGACGATCAAAGCTCCAATGCTCAGGGCCAAGTAACTCTAGATACGAACTGGCCTCTGTAAGAGGAACTGCACTGATAAAGTGTTGTTGATAGTCAAGGAAGATTAGCCATTGCTGGCTATCGTCGGCCAGCTCTGATGCTGATATGTAACGGTGCATCCCAAGAAAGAGTGGCGGATAGTGTTTCCAGCCTTTTTGGCTGCGAAAGATATAATCGCTTTGGTAATCCAGGTGCAGGTAATTAGCTTGTTCAATGGCGGAAAGCTCACTCTTATGCACAATGTTCGCAATAGTTATGCTGTTGCTGCTAGCAATCAATTGTTGATAACGATGTTGTAGCAGACCCTGCTTTTGCTGTCTTAATGCAAGTGTATCGGCGAAGCTCTGATTCAATGGTGGGCTGAGCTCCATAGCAAAATACGCCTCGCGGTACTCTCTGAATAGTTGTTCCCTGCTATCCTCCTCATCACAGGTTAACTCACGGTTTTGCCAAAGTTGTACGTTACGCGATGGTAGCAGCGCAATGGTCTGCACAAAGTGCCGGTAAGACTCCACAGGCAGTTCCAGAGTTTGTTCGATCACACTAAGAGCAGGCAAGCTCTCAAGCTCTTGATACAAGGTGTTCCACTGAATTGCTGACTCACCGTGCTGGCAGATGCTATAAGCTTTTGTCAGCTGTTGACTAAGTGTTTCGGTATCGAGCGCAACCTGAAGCAACCGTACTTGTTGTGGTGTAAAGTCGTCAGCGGTAAGGCTTGCGAAGAGTGTAAAGGCAACAATCGAGAGCATAGTAGGGTCATCAGCTAAAACGCCAGATTAACATTAGTTTAGCTGATACGCTACTCTGAGCCGGGCGTTGCCAGTGCCGCTGCCACCATACGACGTAATCGGTTGATGAGCTGTTTTTTACCGGTAATACCGTAGGTTTTGGCTACATCGTCAAATCCTTTCTTTTGCCACAACAGCGCTATGCAAAGCTCTGCGTCTGCTGCTGAAACATCCTGCAGATGCTGATTGAACCAATGCAACAGCTGGGTATATACCAGCTCGAAAGGGCGCTGCTGATCGGCAAACAGGATCAGTGCCTGGTAATCCAATTGACTGAGTGCTTGCTGTGGTGGTGTGACTAACTGTCGAAGCAGTTCAGGGCAAAGCTGCGGGTATAGGGCCGGGACCTGATCATAGAGCTGGCGGCGAAAACAGCTTTCAAGTTGCCTGATGGTACTTTGGTGCTTAGTGCTTTGCTGCAGCATCAGCAGTGAATGTTCACCGCTGGCCTGATCGGCTTTAACACCAAGCCGCACCGGCACAAAGTCAGCTTTTGACCAGAAGCTCAGCACCGGTGCTGATAAAGCGAAACTGGTACCAAGCAAATGTTGGGTGGGTTGATAGTTTGCACTGATACGGCTTAGCAGCTCAGAGCCAAGGCCTTGTCGCTGCAACTTGGGGTGCACCACAATGCGCTGGATTCGGGCCATGGGCGCTTGGGTTAGTTCGGGTTGTTGCAGGTGAAACGCCAGGCTTTGTGCTAGCAGGTGTCCCTGTACCCGTCGCTTGCCAAGCAGTACTTCTTTACTGAGTAACTCCGGTAGCTCGCCTTCCAGGCTCACCAGAGCGCAGGCAAGCAGGCGGTCATCTTGCATCAAGGCAAAGACTTCTAGCTTCGCGTTGTCCAGCAGAGCTGCCAGATCATCGACTCTGGTTTGGTAATGCGCCAAAGACAGCAAATGAAACAAAGATTGCAGCAGCTCAGGCTGCTTAACCAGCTGGCCGGAGTTTAGTTGTTGCAGCTGCAATGCATCGATAGCGCCGTCCCATACCGGATCCTGTTCCGATAGATTTAATAGCAGGCTATGAAACAGCAGCTGCTCGAGTGGATCGCAATCCGCATAACGTATGGGCTGTTTCAGCTGCAGCTGTTTAAAACCTGCAAAGTGCTGCTGCAAATAGGCCTGAAAACGCAACTGAAAGCCTCGGCCGGTACCTTCATAACCATGTTCGGTGGTGGCAAAAACGACTCTGGGATAGGCCTGCACCAGCTGCTGCAATAAGAGGGTGGGAATGGCGGCTGCTTCATCCACCAGCACCAAATCAGCTTGCGGCTGCTGCTTTAGCAGCATATCAATGGGCAGGTAACGCAGCAGCGATTGCTGTTCAGAACTGACATGGGCACGAAAGTGCTGCTGACAGATAGCGGCAGCTGACTCAGTGGGCGCAGTCAGCAGGATGTGTTTATCGTGTTGCGCTAATTCAGCGGCGGCCAGGCCCAGTGCCGCTGATTTACCCCGGCCCCGATGCGCTGTCAGCACCAAGGGCCGTTTGCGATGGCCCAGCGCTACTTTATGAATGGCGGCAACCGCAGCTTGCTGCTCGGTGGTGGCATAAGGTGCCGGGGCTGGCTCAGGGGTGGTAATTTTCGGAAAAGTAGGGGCTTGCAGCACTTCATCGGGTGTCAGCCAGGCAAGTGCGCATTGCTGCAAGCGCTGGCAGAAAAACCACAAAAAATTACCCTGATGTTTGCTTGCATCCAGTGGATAGGGTAGCAGATGGCGATGGTCAGGGTTCGGTTGTTGCATCCAATGCTCAGGCTCTGGTGTCAGCAGCAACCAAAGACCGCCCGCTTTCAGGCTACCACTGACGGCAGCAACCAAATCGGCTGGAAAGCCTTGCTCTGCATTGATAATCAGCCAGTCGCACTCGGTGCCGAGCTGCTTGTGTTGCCGGCTTGGTACCAGCGCACCAGCCGGCGCATCCGGGCCAATCCAGCATAGCTTGTCTGGTTGGTAGTGTTGCAGCAGCTGTTGTACTTGGGGCAATAAGCGGCTGTTGCTGCCACTGAATACCACCGGCAGACGGCAATGCGCCGCGTTGGCGGCTCTGAGCCAGTCAGGCAGCTGCTGCCCCAACATCAGGCGATGGCCTCTAGCCGGGCATAGGCCGTGACCAGCCACTTGCTGCCGACTTCATCAAAGTTGATTTGAATACGCGATTGAGGGCCACTGCCTTCGTAATTCAGCACAGTGCCTTCGCCAAACTTGCTGTGCAGCACCCGCTGGCCCAGCTTGTAGCCGGTGTTCTCAAAGGCAACATGGCTGGCTTGCTGACTAAAGCGACCACTACTTACCGGCTGCACCACCCGGGTCGTCAGCCGGATAGGTTCCAGGTATTGTTCGGGGATTTCGCGTAAAAAACGCGAAGGCAATTGATGATGTTCCTGACCATAAACCCGCCGGCTTTCGGCATGGCAGAGATACAACTTTTGCATCGCCCGGGTCATGCCGACGTAACACAGCCGCCGCTCTTCTTCCAACCGGCCGGGCTCATCGGCGCTCTGCTGGCTGGGGAACATGCCCTCTTCCAGGCCGTTGATAAACACCAGTGGAAACTCCAACCCTTTGGCGCTGTGCAACGTCATCAGCTGGACCGCATCGGCATGCTTGTCGGCCTGATAATCACCGGCATCCAGCGCAGCCTGGGACAAAAAGGACTCGAGTGGGGTCATTTGCTCGTCAGCTTCGTAGGGTGCCGTCTGACAAGCGGTGATCAGCTCGTTTAAGTTTTCCAGCCGGGTCTGGGCTTTTTCACCTTTTTCTGCCTGATACATGGCATAGAGGCCAGAGCGCTTGATGGCATGTTCCGCTTGTTCGTGCAGCGGCAAGTCATCGCAGGCTTCGCTAAGCTGATCGATCAATTCGATAAACTGGCCAATGGCATTGGCTGCCCGGCCGGAGAGCTGTTTGGTGGCCAGCAGCTGTTGCAGCGTTTGCCAGAGCGTTAGTTGCTGCTCACGGGCCTCGGCCCGGACTTTGGCCAGCGTAGTTTCGCCAATACCGCGGGCCGGGGTGTTGATCACCCGCTCAATAGCGGCATCGTCGTTGCGGTTGGCAATCAGTCGCAGATACGCCAAGGCATCTTTTATCTCCTGCCGCTCATAAAAGCGCAGCCCGCCGTAGATGCGGTAATTTAAACCCGCCTGGATCAGCGCTTCTTCCAGAATACGGGACTGGGCATTGTTGCGGTACAAAATCGCTGTATCCGTCAGGGTATTGCCCTGCTGCTGCCAGTCTTTAATACGGCCAACAATAAAGCGGGCTTCATCCAGTTCATTGAAAGCGGTATAGACGGAAATCGGTTCGCCTTCACGGCCATCGGTCCATAAGTCTTTGCCCAGCCGATCGCTGTTGTTGGCAATCACGGCATTGGCCGCTTTTAAGATGGTGGCGGTAGAGCGGTAGTTTTGCTCCAGCCGGATGGTGACAGGCTCATTGAAATCACGCAGAAAGCTCTGAATGTTCTCGACCCTGGCACCGCGCCAGCCATAAATCGACTGATCGTCATCGCCGACAATCATCACTTTGCTGTCCGGCCCTGCCAGCAGTTTTAGCCAGCGGTACTGAATGGCGTTGGTATCCTGAAACTCATCCACCAGCACATGCCGAAAGCGCTGCTGATAGTGTGCCCGTACTTCAGGGTGTTGCTGCAATAACTCGACCGATCGCAGCAAGATCTCGGCAAAATCGACCAGACCGGCCCGATCGCAGACATCCTGATAGGCGGTATAAATCTTCACCATGGTTTGCAGGCTGAAATCACCGCCGGCTTCAATCTGGCTGGGCCGCTCGCCTTCGTCTTTGCGGGCATTGATAAACCATTGGATTTGTTTGGCCGGCCAGTGTTTTTCATCCAGGTTCAGGCTTTTCAGGACCCGGCGGATCAACCGGTACTGATCGTCAGAGTCCAAAATTTGAAAGCCCTGCGGCAAGCCCACTTGTTGATAGTGGGTGCGCAATAGCCGGTGCGACAACCCATGAAAGGTGCCCATCCAGAGGTTGTGCAAGCTGACGCCCACGGTGTGCTCAATACGGCCACGCATTTCCTGCGCTGCTTTGTTGGTAAAAGTCACCGCCAGTAAGCTGTATGGTGCTACCCGTTCGACCTGCATCAGCCAGGCCAAGCGATGGATCAACACCCGGGTTTTGCCACTGCCAGCCCCGGCCAGCACCAGCATATGCTGCGGCGGCGCTGCCACAGCTTCGCGTTGGGGGTCGTTCAGGTCATCCAGCAGGCTCGATACATCCATCAGGGCACTCGTTGATTGCAGAAAAGGCCATTATAACAGGCCTAGGCAGCAGGCCAAGACTTGGGTGGATGAATATCCAGTGTTTGCATAAATGACCAGTACCAAAAATCTTCAAGAACAATTAGATTTGTTTAAATTATTTAGTTAATTTGTTGACATGATTATTCTTAAAAAAGGAAATAAAAGTGAGGCTTAATGGATGGCAACGTATGTTTTGTGTTTTCTTGATTCCTTTTTGGGCTTATCTCGCAATCACCCTTTACCAAGAACTGAGCACAATCAATACTAGGGTACAACAACTTGACTATCGACTTGAAGAGCTTAAGTCAGCTCCAGAGCAACAACATCCGCCAAGATTCAATCGAGAACAAACTATCGTTGAATTGCAGCAGCATCTGAAACAACAACAAGTCGCAAAAAACTTCACGATTATTCTGGTTGTTTTCTTTGCTATCCCGGTGCCTGCAATTTTCTATTTTACCATTGCCTGGATTGCAGCTGGTTTCCGAATAAAAGATAAAGAAACGGCTTAATTCAAACTTAAAGTTGATAATTGTTGCAACTGCGTCAAGCGAAGATGCGGTAATACCTTTACTGAGCTTTGATGGTGATCCAGCCAGGCGGCCTGGCAACCGGCTTTTAGAGCGCCCATCACATCGGCGCGGTGGCTGTCACCGATATGCAGGATCTGTTGTGGCGGTAGCTGCAGCCGTTTGGCGGCGGCCAAAAATAGATCCGGAAAAGGCTTCATTTTGCCATCCGGCCCAGCCTGCAGACTGAACTGAAATAAATCATCAAGCCCCATGCGCTGGATGCAGGCATTGCCATTGGTGATGGCGATCAGTTGATAGCGGCTGGCTAATTGCACCAGCAACCGGCGCACCTCTGGTGCTATGGTGATCTTGGTGCGTGCCTGCCAAAAAGCCTGATAAGCGGTTTCAGCTATTTCACCGGCTTCGCATGCTGCCAGCCCAAGCTGGACTAACCCTGCTTCAATGCCGAGCATACGCCAACGGCCAATATCGTGGCGAATGTCCGGTGTTTGCTGCCCCAGCTGCCAGCGTTGTTGGCTCCAGTACTCCAGCGGCCTGTGCAGTTCCGGTGTTAGCTGTTGTTGTAAGCTTTGCAGCATGGCCTGCTCAGCGGACAGCAATACCGGGGCGTTGTCGTACAGTGTATCGTCCAAATCGAAGGAAAGCACTTTAACTGGGCCGATGGCTTTGAATATATGCATTATAATAAACCGATGAGAAAGTGAGAATGTTGTTTCTGTACGCCCATAATTTCAGTGTAGTTGCGAAGGGTGGGTCAATTAATCATACCGTAAAGTATCGCAGAGTTTTATATACTCACTCAGAAACTTCGTCTCTCGATAGAAAAACCTGTATCTTCAAGTCATCAAAGAGGATTTGAAGATTATCTTGTATGTGGGGGATTCTAATGTTGTTTCTTTGTTGATATAGTGAAATTAAGGTGCTATTGTTTTGGTGGCGCTGCTTGCCAAATACGGAATAAAAATGTAATGGAGACTTTGTTATGAAATACTTCTTGCTTCTTGCTTCTTGTTAACCCAGCCTCTGTCAATGCGTCGGGAGGTAGTGCGGCAGACGATCCATTTTTGTCTGCAGGGTGTAAGTACACGGCAACCTTTTTATTAGGAGCAGGGCTTTATAGAGTAGGTCAGTACGCTGTGCAGACTGCCTTCAGTGCAGGTGCCGTTGCTGTTATCACTGAGTATCCCCAAGCTGTTTTGAGTGAGACATGTACGGCAACTATGGGTCAATATATTGATTACTGGAAAGGACAGGAAAACTTAAGCTACAGTGATTATCTGGATGGCTATTGCAATGGGGATGCTTTCACTTGTAATGATCCTAATCTATCACCTCAATGTCCGTGGGATCCTACAGGTAGTTGTATTGAGCCACATCCCAACGAATGCCAGTTTTTTAGTCGCTGTTTACCCTACATTAATCAGATCGGTGTGCAACCTGTGTCTGTGCTGGATCTGATGAATGGGCTTGGGGTGATAGAGTCATCTTACCATCAAGGGTTTTGGGAGAGAGATACTCTTGAACCAATCATCAATATCTTAGATTAAGTTTTGGACTGGTGCAGCTGGAGTTTCGGCTATTGCTGCAACCTTAACCATTAATATGTGAGGTGTTGCGGAGCAGCTGGTATGGATGCGATTGTTTTGGGGTTAGTGGCTGGATTGCTTCTCGGTCGCTGGGATTACCACCGTAAACCCAAGGGCACTTTGTGGAGATTTTCTGTACAGGCTGCTGGTTTTATACGGTCTGTATTTATTTCGACGATATGGCTCATCATCATTACATTGACTTTATGGGTGTTAAAAACGCAAGGTTACTTTTTGACGATGAATCTTCCCGTAAGAATTTTGGATGCTGTGTTATTTGGTTTACTGTTTTGGCTGTGCTTCTTTTTTTTCCCATACGTCAGGTACCGCATCAGTCAGTAACTGATACAGAGATCTGCATGGCAGAGGCTGTAACAGGTGCAGGTGCAGCTTACATAGAAATTAGCTTTTCTTCCTTGCTCTGGGATGAGCGCCATCGTACACCTTGGCCAGATGCTGAAAATCGAGGTGGGTGTAGACCTGGGTGGTGCTTAAATTGGCGTGGCCGAGCAGTTCTTGTACGGCGCGCAAGTCACCACTGGATTCCAACAAGTGGCTGGCAAAGGAATGGCGCAGCATGTGTGGATGCAGCGATTGTGGCAGCCCCTGTTGTTTGGCCCAGCGCTGTACCCGCTGCCGGACCTGGCGGGTGGAAATGCGCTGCTTTTGCAGGCTTAAAAACAGCGCCTGGCTGTCTTCAGGCGGTAGCTTAGGCCCTGCCAGTTCAGGTCGGTGCTGCAACCAGGTCTGTAAGGCTTTGATGGCGTAGCGGCCAATCGGCACCATGCGCTCTTTGCTGCCTTTACCCCGCACCCGCAAC
Source organism: Alkalimonas cellulosilytica (assembly GCF_036325985.1). Taxonomy (NCBI): domain Bacteria; kingdom Pseudomonadati; phylum Pseudomonadota; class Gammaproteobacteria; genus Alkalimonas; species Alkalimonas cellulosilytica. Next base: position 25,830 of record NZ_JAUHLI010000024.1, on the reverse strand, counting down.
AGCCGATCTTGCCAGTCGATATCCGGCAGATTGATAGTGACCAGCTCTTCTAAACGCAAGCCGGATGAGTAAAACAGTTCCAGCATGGCACGGTCGCGGTAGCCCAGGGTATCGTCCGGTTCTGCATCCAGCAGGTGACGAATCTGATCAACATCGAGCTGTTTCGGTAGGGTTTTCGGTGCCTTGGGTACTTTCAGGTGCTGTGCCGGGTTGATGGCCTGTGGATTTTCTGCCTGTAAAAACCGAAACAGGCTGCGCAGGCTGGCGGCGCGCAGTGCCAGTGAGCGGGGCGCCAACCCCTGCTGAAAATCCTGCATCAGCAGCCGTTGCAGCATGGCTTGGGTGACGTCCTGCCAGCGTTGTACCGGCAATCTCACCGCCGTGGCTTCCAGCTGTTGGCGGTAGCTATTGAGTGTGGCCCGGCTGTAATTGCGTTCGTTGCGCAAATTTGCCAGAAACTTTTCCAGCGGCTCTGCCAGGCTAGCTGGCAAAGCGGTTTGTCCGGTGTCAGGCGGCATGATGGGCTGGAGAGAGCACCCGCACCACCAGCTCAGCCAGGTGGGCGAGGAACAAATTGTCCATGTCTGGTTGGAAATGATCGTCCTGCTCACTGCCAAAAGCCAGCAATGCCAGTGGCTTGTCTTGCACCTGGATCAATTGCAGTGCTACCGAGTGAATACTGGCTGGGAAAATATGTTGCTGCTCTTCATGATTAAGCCGGCCCAGATAGAGTTTACGGCCATTGAGCCGGCGATTAAGCAGCAATTCAAACTGGCTAAAATCGGGCTGGTTTGTGCTATCGACAAAGGAAAACAGTTTGCAGGCGTGCACACCCGGCATAGCCGCGGTAAAGCTCTCCAGATGTTGTTGCAGCTCTTCGGCATGCTGGCACTGCATCAAGTCGACATGCAGCTGATTCAGCGCTTTGAAAATCAGCTCGTTGTGACGGGCAATGCTCATTAAGCGGGTAATTTCTTCCTCCAGCGCACTAATTTTTTCGCGCTGCAATTCCAGCTTGCGTTCGACCAGTGAGACGCTGCCTTTTTGCTGGTGCGGCAGGCGCAGCTCAGTGAGCAGCCCCGGGTGCTGCAAAAAGAAATCCGGATGCTGCTGCAGATGATCGATCACCAGTGCTGCCTGCATCAGTTGCTCATCGGCCTGCAGCTCGGCTGCAGTCAGGGTGTTGTTGTCCTTGCTTTTGCTCATAATATAATTTGTCCGTCGTACACATGGGTGGCAGGGCCGGTCATCCGTACGGGTTGTCCCGGACCTTGCCAGCGAATCGTAAGGCTGCCACCGGGTAAATCCACCCGTACCTGTTGTTGTAGTTTCTTTTGCAAAGCACCGACCACCACGGCCGCACAGGCACCGGTGCCACAAGCCAGAGTTTCGCCAACGCCGCGCTCCCAGACCCGCAGTTTAATATGTTGTGGATTAAGAATCTGCATAAAACCAATATTGGCCCGCTCGGGAAAGCGCTCATGCAGTTCAAATAACGGCCCGAGAATCTCGACCGGAGCCGCCTCCAGCTGTTCGACAATAGTAACAGCATGAGGGTTGCCCATCGAGACCACACCGGCCAACAGCGTTTGATCGTCGGCCCGCAGAATGTAGGTGGTTTCCTGCTTCTGGGCTTTAAAGGGAATGCGATCCGGCTCCAGTTGTGGCACACCCATATTGACGGTTACCTGGCCATCCTGTTCCACCAGCAGCTGAATGGTGCCGGATTTGGTGCTGACACCAATTTTGTGTTTGTTGGTCAGGCCGCGGGCGCGGACAAAACGGGCAAAGCAGCGGGCGCCATTGCCGCATTGCTCGACTTCGGAGCCATCGGCATTGAAAATGCGGTAATGAAAGTCCAGATCCGGATCATAGGGTGGTTCTACCATCAGTAGCTGATCAAAGCCAATGCCAAAGTTGCGATCGGCCAGTCGGCGGATTTGCTCCGGTGTGATGTAGACATTGTTGCTGACGTTGTCCACCACCATAAAGTCGTTGCCGAGGCCATGCATTTTGGAAAACTGCAACAGGGTGCCGCGCTTATCGGGTCGCTGTGCATTCATGGGAGAGTGTGTTCGCCGCGCCATAAATCCTGCCATAATTCACGCTGCCGGATCAGGTGGCTCTGACTGCCATCTACCAGCACCTCGGCCGCTCTTGGCCGGCTATTGTAATTGGAGCTCATGGTAAAACCATAGGCACCCGCCGAGCGCACTGCCAGTAAATCACCTTCGGCAATGGCCAACAGCCGATCTTTGCCAAGGAAATCACCGGTTTCGCAGACCGGGCCCACCACATCGTACAGCTGTGCTTTGCCATTATCTTGTTGCTGGACCGGTACGATGGCCTGCCAGGCACTGTACAGCGCCGGCCGGATTAGATCGTTCATGGCGGCATCGACAATGGCGAAGTTCTTCTCCTGACCAGGTTTTAAGTACTCCACCCTGGTCAGCAGCACACCGGCATTGGCCATAATAGCGCGACCTGGTTCGAAAATCAGTGTCAGTTCCGGGTAAGGCTTTAACCGCTCTACGACAGCGGCAGCATACTCACTCGGGTGTGGTGGGGTTTCATCCTGATAGCGCACCCCGAGGCCACCACCCACATCGATGTGTTGCAATTGAATGCCGTGGCTTTTTAGCCGGTCGATTAAGGCCAGCAACTTATCCAGTGCATCCAAAAAGGGTTGGGTTTCGGTCAGTTGCGAGCCGATATGGCAATCGACCCCAACCACCTGCACATGCGAGGCGGCCGCTGCCTGCTGATAAATGCGTTCAGCGTCGTTGATATCAATACCGAATTTATTGGCTTTTAAGCCGGTAGAAATATAGGGATGAGTTTTGGCATCGATGTCCGGATTGACCCGGATCGAGACCGGAGCACGCAGATCCAGCGCTTTGGCCACCTGCTGCAGCCGGTTTAATTCGGCTTCAGACTCGACATTAAAGCACTTAATGCCAAGTTGCAGCGCATAGCGCATTTCATCGGCCGTTTTGGCCACCCCGGAAAAGACCACTTTTTTTGGATCGCCGCCGGCGGCGATGACCCGGCGCAGCTCGCCTTCGGAGACAATATCAAAGCCTGAACCAAGCCGGGCCAGCAGGTCCAGGACAGCAATATTGCTGTTGGCTTTGACGGCGTAGCAAATCAGGTGCGGATGGCCTTTGGCGGCATCGGCAAAGGCATGGTAATGCCGCTCTATGGTGGCGCGGGAATAGACATAACAAGGTGTGCCATAATGAGCGGCAATGTCGCTAAGTGACACTTCTTCGGCAAAGAGCTGCTGCTCGCGGTAATTAAAATGGTCCATGAGGGTTACTCTGCGGTACGACGACAACGGGAATTTCTGACTCAGAGGCTTGCTCTTCTGCGACAGCTTCCGGCGGTTGTGGTAAGGTAAGGGGGCCTTTCTGACCACAGGCAGACAGGGCCAGCAGGGCAGCCAACACAAGCAGGATGCGAGTACACAACGGACGAAAGCGATAGCCTAGATGCATGGTGATGTATTTCATAAATTGCCAGAAGCTCTATAATCGCATCCTTAGCAGCAAAAGCAAACAGGTGACGCAATGAATGATCGTGAATATGATGAATTAGCCGATGCCACCCTGCTGGCGGTGGAAGAAGCCATCGAGCAGTTGGAGGTGGATCTGGATTATGAGTCCATGGGTGGCAAGCTGGACATTACCTTCGCCGATGGCAGTAAAATCATTATCAACAAGCAACCACCGCTGCATCAGTTGTGGATAGCCACCAAATTTAACGGCCATCACTGCGAGTGGCAGCAGGATAAGTGGATAGATAACCGTACCGGCCTGGAGTTCTGGGTCTTGATTAACGATGCCGCCAGCAAGCAGGCCGGCGTTGCCATTCAATTAGAGCCAACAGCATGACCCTACTTCCTTTTGTTGACACGCCAGCCCAGGGACCTTGCAAGGCCGTAGTGGTCTGGTTGCATGGCCTGGGCGACTCCGGCCATGGTTTTGCCCCCATCGTGCCAGAGCTGCGTTTACCTAGCGACGCCGGTATTCGTTTTATTTTCCCTCATGCGCCGGTGCAGCCGGTTACCATCAATGGTGGCATGGAAATGCGCTCCTGGTACGACATTAAAAGCATGGACTTGCTCAGCAGAGCCGACGAAGCCGGAGTGCGCGACTCGGCGGCCAAGGTGCAGCAGTTGCTGGACCAACTGATCGCGCAAGGCATGCCCTCCGAGCGTATTGTGCTGGCCGGTTTTAGCCAGGGTGGCGTGATTGCGCTGCATTTGCTGGCGCGTTTGCCATACAAGCTGGCCGGTGTGATGGCCTTATCTACCTATATGTGTGCACCAGAAAAACTGTCAGATGAAGCCCTGCCTTACAACAAAGCAACCCCGGTCTTTATTGGCCACGGCGTGCAGGATCCGGTAGTGCCGATGGCGGGTGGCCAGCAGGCGTTTCACGCCCTTAAAAAGCAGGGCTTTGCGGTCAGCTGGCACGACTACCGGATGGAGCACAGTGTCAGTGCGCAGGAAGTGGCTGATATTAGTAGTTTTTTGCAGCGACTGTTGCTGACCGACAAGGACAAGTAATATGAGCCAGATGGTACGAATTGCCACCCGCAAAAGCGCGCTGGCGTTGTGGCAGGCTGAGTATGTCAAAGCCGAACTGGAAAAGCACCATCCGGAAATAATGGTCCAGCTGGTACCGATGTCGACTCAGGGCGATAAAATTCTGGATACCCCGCTGGCTAAAATCGGCGGTAAAGGCCTCTTTGTCAAAGAGCTGGAAATGGCCTTGCTGGATGGCCGGGCTGATATTGCCGTGCACAGCATGAAAGACGTGCCGGTGGCTTTCCCTGAAGGCCTGGTGCTGCAAACCATTTGCCCGCGTGAAGATCCGCGTGATGCCTTTGTGTCGAATCATTATGCAAGTCTGGCGGAGTTGCCCGCAGGAGCTGTGGTTGGTACTTCCAGTTTGCGCCGGCAGTGTCAGCTAAAAGCTCGGCGACCGGATTTGGTGATCAAGGATCTGCGCGGCAACGTCAATACCCGTTTGGCCAAGCTGGACCAGGGCGACTTTGATGCCATTATTCTGGCGGCAGCCGGCTTGATTCGATTGGGTTTTCAGCCGCGCATTGCCGGCTGGCTGGCACCGGAGCAAAGCTTACCTGCCAATGGTCAGGGCGCTGTCGGCATTGAATGCCGGGCCGACGACCCGCGTATTCAGCAATTGCTGGCGGCACTGCATGATGCCGATACGGCGGATCGGGTGCTGGCCGAGCGGGCAATGAATCGGCGTTTACAAGGCGGTTGTCAGGTACCGATTGGCGCTTATGCCGAACTTGACGGCGATACCCTTTGGTTACGTGGTCTGGTCGGCTCGCTGGATGGTGGGCAGATTTTACAGGCCGAAGCCAAAGCGCCACGTCAGCAAGCGGAAGCTTTGGGTGTACAGGTGGCGGAAGCGCTGCTGGCAGAGGGGGCGGCTGCACTGTTGGCTGCAGCCTACCAGGAGCGGTGATGAGTGCCCAGACACTGTTAATCACCCGGCCGGCAGGCAAAGCGGATGCCTTATTGGCCGGCCTGGATGAACTTGGTCTGGTTTATCTGTACCAGCCGCTGATTGCCACTCAGCTGGTGCCCATCAAGCCGAAAGAGCTGCAGTGGCTGCAGCAGGCTGATCAGCTGGTGTTTGTCAGCGTCAGCGCGGTGACGTCGTTGCAGCAACAACTGGACGCCAGTGAGCTCAAAGCACCGTTGCGTGCCGTTGGCCAGACCACAGCGTCAGTTCTGCAACAATGGACCGGGCGGGAGGTCTTGTACCCGCACGATCAGCGCAGTGAAGGGGTGCTGTCCATGCCCTGTATGCAGCAGGTTGACGGTCAGCACATTGTGATCGTGCGTGGCCAGAGTGGCCGTGAGCTGATGAAGCAAGGGCTGCAGCAACGTGGTGCCCGGGTGCGTTATGTGCAAAGCTATCATCGCTTGCCGATTGAGCTGGATGGTGAGGCGTTGTTTGCCCTCTGGCAGCAACAGGTTAGTTGCATTCTGGTGACCAGTGAAGAAATTCTGCGCCGGTTATTCTCATTGCTGCCGGTTGCCGGCCATGACTGGTTGCGTAGCCGGCACTGGATTTTGGTCAGTCCACGCATGCACGATTCGGCGCTGGCACTTGGCATCCCGGTCAGCAAGATTATACTGGCAGATAATGCCAACGATACTGCGCTTATGGCAGCGATATGTCATTACAAGAGGGATTATTTATGAGCAGTGAGCCAAGCAAAGCCAGCGAAGTAGATAAGGTAACTGAGCAGTCATCGAAGGATGCTGCTAAGACGACGCAATCCGGCGATGAGATGCGTTATCTGTCTGAAGCGGACTTGCAACAGCCGGTGGTGAAAACCGGACGTGGCATTGCGTGGCTGGCCTTGCTGGTTAGCCTGCTACTGACGGGTGCTTTGGTTGCGGGGGGCTACTGGCTCTACCCACAGTGGCAGCAATTGACGGAGAGCCAGCAGCGTCAGCAACTGGCCTTAGAGCGCCAGTTGGATGAAGAGCGCACTGTGCTACAGCGCAGCCAGCAACGGCTCAGAGACGAGCAGCAGGATCAACTAACGCAGTGGCAGCAGCAACAACGTCAGCAGCAGGATGAACTGAGACGTCAACTGCAACAACAGCAAACGCAGTTTCAGCAACAGTTACGCTTTATCGAGCAGCGCTTAGAGCAGCAACAAGGGGCTGCGCCCAGTATCTGGTTGCTGGCTGAGGTGGATTACCTGCTGCGGATGGCCAGCCAGAAAATCTGGCTGGAGCTGGATGTGGCAACCAGCCTGCAACTGTTAAAAAGCGCCGATAGTCGTTTGGCCCGCCTGGGCGAGCCTGCCTTATTGGCTGTACGTGAAGCTATTCGTCAGGATGAACAAGCGCTGTCCAGGCTGCGTATTCCGGATCCGACCGAGACCCAGCTTAGTATCCGCTCACTGCGGGAGCTGGCGCGGGAGCTGCCATTTAAAGATCAGCAGCAGAGACTGTCAGCACCTTTCGAGGCCAGCGATGCCGGCTGGCGTGAGCGTTGGCAGCGGTTGTGGCAGCAGGGCCTGAAGCAACTGCTGCAGGTTCGTCGCAGCGTGGCAGAGGATGAGTTTAGCCTGAGCCGTGAACAGCAATTCTTATTGCGGCAGCGTTTGCAGCAACAACTGGTGCAAGCCGAGCTGGCTGCCATGCAGCAGCAGAGCGCTTTGTTTCAGGCCAGTTTGCGCGAAGCCGCAGATTTAGTGCAGCGCTATTTTGAGGCCTCCGATGCGGGAACTCAGCAACTGTCTGCCAGTCTGGTTGAGTTAGCCCGGCTGGAGTTGCATCCGGGCTACATCGCTCCGCTGCAAAGCCTGGAAGCCTTGCAGCGCTATCAGCGCACTATACAGCTCCTGGGTGAGGATGCAGGAGACGCGCTATGATACGTTTGCTGCTGATCATACTGCTGTTGGCCGCAGCAATGTGGCTGGGGCCGCTGGTATTGGCCGAGCCGGGCTATGTGCGTATTGTGCTGGCGGGCTATACACTGGAAATGACGGTGGTGGGCCTGGTGGTGCTTGTGATCGTCAGCAGTCTGCTGCTGTGGCTAACTACCAAGCTGCTGCGGGCCCTCTGGCGTCTGCCAGGTCGCTCCTGGCGTTTCTGGCAATGGCGCCGGCGGCAAAAAGCAGAGCAAGCTTTTCAGGAAGGGTTAAGGGCGTTTGCCCGGCAGCAGTGGCAGGATGCCGCGAACTTGTTGCAGCAGTCGCTGGCGCACTCGCCCTATCAGGATGAAAAGCGCATGCTGGCGGGCTATGCCGCCTTTTATGCTGGTCAATCGCCGCAGGCTGAGCAATTGATCCAGCAATTGGCTTCAGAGGATCCCAACACCTGGTTTGTGCAAGCCGATTTGCTGATCCAGCAGGGGCAAGCAGCACAGGCGGCGAATTTGCTGCAGGCCAAAGTAGCCCAGCAGCCCAAAGCCTGTGGCCTGGGGCAATTGTATCTGTTTAGTCTGCAGCAGGCCGGGCACTGGCAGCAATTGCTGGAGCAGGTACCGGCGGCGCTGAAACATCGCTGGTTCACTAAATCGCAATGGGCCGTGCAGCGCTATCAAATTTACCCGAAGGCCATCAGTAGCCTGGTGCAAAACGGGCAGTTTTCCGAGCAAGCTGATTACTGGCAGGCTTTACCGGGGCGTGAGCGTAAATCGGTCGCTGCCGTGATTGGCCGGGCCTGGGCCAAGGCCAATCAGGGCCAGACCGAGCAGGCGGAGCGTTTGCTGGTCAACACCCTGGCGCTGGCCGATATTGAGCTGGCCTGGCCGTATTTACGGCAAATCCCACTGGGGAAATCCGTGCTGCAGTTGCGTAAGCAGGTACAGCACTGGTTGCGTGATCATGAAGGCAACGGTTATCTCTATGCACTGCTTAGTTGGCTGGCCGAGCAGGAAGGGGAACTGGAGCAAGCGCGCCTGGCCTGGAAAAAAGCGTTGCAGTATCAGCCTCAACTGGCTAACAGCAAGAGCTAAAGCAAATGAGCAAACTCACCGGCCTGGCACCGGTCAGCCGGCCGGATGCGCGTGTGCTGCTGCTTGGCAGCATGCCGGGCGCTGCTTCTTTGGCGCAGCAACAGTATTACGGTCATCCGCGCAATCACTTTTGGCCGATGATGGCCGAGTTGCTCGGCTTTGATGCTGGTTTAGCTTACCCTGAGCGTCTACAGGCACTTCAGCGCAACAGGGTTGCACTCTGGGATGTGCTGCAGCACTGCGAACGACAAGGCAGTCTGGACAGTGCCATCCGTAACGAAACCCCGAATGATTTCGCTGGTTTTTTCCAGCACCACCGGCAACTCCAACTGATCGCCTTTAATGGCAAAAAAGCCGAAGCCAGCTTTCGCAAGCTGGTATTGCCGAATATCGTGCTACCAAAGGCATGCCGCCTGCTTGGTTTGCCGTCCAGCAGCCCGGCCAATGCTGGGATCAGCCAGCAAGCCAGGCTGCATCAGTGGCAACAACTTGTGACCTCGCTGCAAAACCCTCTGGCTCAATCAGTTAGCAACAAGAAGTGTCAATAAAGCTGACAGATACCAACTTTTTTCTTGACAGCTGCCGGTTTCGGGTCAATAGTGTTTACAAAGTAATCAATTATGACCTCTAGGTATGAACGTGCATTGCCCCAGTCATTCAGACACTCGCTGCCTGGCTTTCCGCCAGCAGGGGCTGCACGCTTGCGCGACCGACTACCACCTCTCTGAATGGTTCGACGAATAGCCATTCCTTGCTAAATTCTGAGCCAAGGTTCAACCCCAATACTACCGCAGTGTGAGTACCTGTCGTTCATGCTGCGTGGTAAACGCCCTTTGGGCAACCTTCATAATAACGATAAGCAGGAAACAACAATGAAAGCACTAGTTCAAATCAGCGCTCTGGCGCTGTTATTCAGTAGTCATGCCTACGCCTGTCTGACGCAGGAGCAGGAAAACAACAATACCGAAAACAATGCCAACGGGCCTTTATGTTCCGGTGTTACGGTCAATGCCAGTATCCACAATCGCAACGATGTCGACTGGTTTTACTTTGACACCAGCAGCACCGGTGATATCTCCATCAGCTTAAGCCACGGCAGTAACGCCGACTTTGACTGGTTTTTGTACCGGGAAACCGGCAGTTATATTTTGTCCGGTCAAACGGCCAATAACCCGGAAACCGGCACCTATCCTGCGGCTGCTCCGGGTCGGCATTACATCAAAGTTACCCGGTATGCAGGCACCGGTAACTATCAATTGCTGGTGAATTTCAATGATGGGGGCCAGGGCGGAGACCCTGCACCCGGCAGTTGCAACTATGGCCCAAGGCCCAGCAAGCCAGGCAGCCTGACGGTGTACCGAGTTGGCAGTCTGGAGGATAGCTGTGTAGAGTTAAATGAACCAGCGGTACTGCTGATGGGCGGAGGCACCGATGTGGACGATGCCTTCAGTCAGCGGGTTGCGCCACATATTCAGGGCGGCAACATTGTGGTACTGCGTACGGCTGGGACCGGCGCTTACAACAGTTACCTGCAGGGGCTGACCAATGCGGCTTCGGTTGAAACCATTATCGTGGATAGCCGCAACAAAGCCAACAGCGACTATGTCGATTGGGTGATCCGTACTGCCGAGTTTGTCTGGCTGGCTGGTGGTGATCAAAGCACCTACATCAGCAACTGGCAGGGCACCAAGGTGGAGGATGCTATCCAGTATGTGTACGACAAAGGTGGCGTGGTGGGTGGTACCTCGGCCGGTAACCATGTACTCAGCCAGTTTGTTTACAACCCGGATGGGGTGCAGGGGGCTGTGAGCTCTGAGGTGGTGACTGATTTTTGCCACAACACCATTCAAATCAGTACCGACTTTCTGAACATTCCGATGCTGGCCAATACCATCAACGACACCCATTTCTATGAGCGGGACCGGATGGGACGTTCGGCGGTATTCCAGGCGCATTTAGGCAGCAACGGCCGGGCTATTGGCGTATCAGAGCGCACATCGCTGTTTGTGCAAGCCAATGGCCATGCCGTGGTTGATGGTCAGTACGAAGTTTATGTCCTAAGAGCGGATGGTCAGACCCAGTATCAGCAAACCAGCTGTGGTCAGCCCGTTGTAGTCAGCGACTTGCTGCGTTATCGCTTATTACCAGGCAATAGTTACAACTTGCTGAATAACACCAGCTCAGTATCCCCAATTCGTATTGGGATTAACGGCAATTTTAGCAACTTCTATACCCCTTCCAACCCTTATTGATCACGGAACAGGCCACCCGGCAGTTATGCCGGGTGGCTAAAACAGGAAAGAGCAATGTTGAATAACCTACTGCCAAGGTCGCTTGCGGTGATGTGCCTTGGCGCTTTGATGATTGGCTGCAGCAGCACAGACAACCAGCCAGAGTTATTAAGTAGTATCGAGCAGTTGGCCAATGCCAAAGCATGCGGTTATGGCCCAAGGCCAGAGCGGCCGGCAAACCTGACACGTTATGCAGTTGGTTATATCGGCGATGTTTGTGTGTCTTTGGATGCGGAGCAGGCTGGGGTGATTCTGATGGGCGGCAGTACCGATGTCGATAGCATTTTTGCCCAGAAGGTCAGGCCTCATATTCAGCATGGCAATGTGCTGGTGCTGCGTACACGGGGCGGGGCTGGCTACAACGATTATTTGCAGCAGCTGACAGAGGCTGCCTCCGTCGAAACTCTGATTGTTGATAGCCGTGACAAAGCCAACAGCGATTACGTGGCCTGGGCGGTGCAAAGTGCGGAGTTTATCTGGTTTGCCGGCGGTGATCAGTCCGAATACATCCGTTACTGGCAGGATACCCGCCTGCAGCAAAAGCTGCACTACGCCTACCAGAAAGGAGCCATTATTGGCGGCACTTCGGCGGGCAATGCGATTCTAGGCGAAGTCGTTTACAACCCTGATGGAGTGGGCAGTGCGGTATCCAGCGAGGTGGCACAGGATTTTTGCAATACGAACATTCAATTCAGCGACGATTTTTTGCAGGCACCGATGCTAAGTCAAACCATCACCGATACGCACTTTAAACAGCGTGATCGGATGGGCCGGTTGATGGTATTCTTGGCGCATCATGCCAACCGCAACCTGACCGGTATTGCGGTGTCGGAGCAAACCGCACTCTGGGTGACACGTGATGGCCAGGCCGAGGTATATGGCCAACATGAAGTCTACATGGTCAGAGCCGACGACCAAACGGTGTTACGTCAAACCGAGTGCGGCCAGCCGGTAATTATTGATGATTTACTGCGTTACCGTCTGGTACCTGGGGATCATTATCATCTGGGCTCCCACCAAAGCTCGGTGGTGCCGCTGCGGATCTCGCTGGATGGACGGCAAAACCCAATCTATCAACCCAGCAACCCTTATTAGCCGTGTAGTCACTCAGCTCTGATTGCTTATGAATTATTTCAAGGTAGCGTGGTCTATACAGCACCTTTCAATTGCATTCAGAGCCTCCTTTGTCGCCATTGCCTCCGTCATGGTTTGATGCCATTGCTGAATCTGAACAACGGCAGAGCCGCGCGAACGCAGTGCCTCGCTGGAAGCACTGGCGCTTGCCATTGCTGCTGGCTGTGCTTGGGCATGCGTCTATTGGCTTGCTGCTGGTGCAGCAAAAATGGCAGCGCCCGCTTTCACCCGAAGAGCCGGCCCGGGCTATCGAGGCTTATTTTTATCAGCCGCCGCTTGTAGTCTCCACAGCCGAGCAGACGATGCCGCTTGATGAGCCTGAGCCAGCAGAGCCTGAAGAGCAGGTTATGGCTTTAGACATGCTGGAGGAAGCCGCTGCTATCACCGCCGAGCAAAACGAAGCACCGGCTGATGCTACTGCGCCTACTGCCGGGTTGCCCCAGCCTTCGTTTGAGTCTGTCCTCAGCAGCCAGTCATTGGACGGAAATCTTGCAGAACACAGAGGCAGTCTGATGGATCGTGCATTGCAGCAACTACAAAGCACAGACGGCTTGGCCAGAACACATCGTACTGAGCAGCAAAGGCGTTTTGCGGAACCAAAAATTACCGTTGAACGCAGATTTCAGCAATTGTCATCGGATCCAGCCAAACAGGTTGTGGCGCAGTTCAATGATGGTACGCAAATCATTCGCACCAAAAATGGCTGTCGGTTGGCGGACCCGAGCAAGGATGGGTTTGAAGGCTTGATGGCAGCACGTCGGATCCCTTGTGGCGACGAAGAAGATGCAAGCCAGCAGCTCAATCGTATTTTGCAGCGACGTACGCGGCCTTAATCCTGATGCAACTGCTGCTCCAGCCGCTCTTTTAAAGCTCCTTCAATGGGCACCGCTTTACCGGTTTTCTGATCCAGGCAAACAAAGGTAATGTCTGCATCGGCGGCAATCCGGTCGCTGCCTTTGATCCGAACCTCCTGACGCACCATGGCACTTTTGCTGCCAATTTTACTGAACTTGGTACTGATTTGCAGGGTATGCCCCATGGTGGCGGCTTCACGGTAATTGATGTTGATGTTCACAATCACCCAGGCAAGGCCAAGCTCCCGGAAAAACTCAATATCGCCGTTGTCTTCCAGATAGCCCCAGCGCGCTTCTTCTAAAAACTCCAGATAACGGGCATTGTTTACATGCTGGTAAATATCAAGATGATAGCCGCGAACTTTAATTTCGGTTAGGTGCGTCATAATAGGCTCGTAGTCAACAAAGATAATTGCATTGTGCCACAGCGGTACTGGCTAGACCAGTCTGCAGGAAGTGGTTGTTTTTAGGGATAGTTGCAGCTATCATTTTAACCAATTGTTATAGGAGATTATCTATGAAATGGATCCTTCCCTTTTACCTGTTGTTGACCGCGCACACTTCCTTCGCAAGCCAGTGGCTGGATGCGCTTGATGCGTATCAGCGAGAGGATTATGCCACTGCGAAGCAAGCTTTTGCAGAGCTTATTCCGTTGGCCAATGAAACCGCAGCCTTCAATCTTGGTGTGATGGCGCTGCATGGTCAGGGCCAGCCTGTGGATGAAGCCAAAGCGCTGGGTTATTTCTTTCTGGCTGCAGAGCTGGAACATCCAGGCGCTCGCAATGTTATCCAGCAGGTATCCGAAGCATTGAGCGCAGAGCTGTTTTTAGAGGCAGAGCAAGTCTATACCGCATTGCAGCAGCGCATTCAGTTGCCAAAACGGCGTGCCGATGCCATCACGCAACGAACTGCAGGTCCGGAGCCAGTTAGCCGTCCTGCTCCCCAGTATCCGGTGGATGCCGCACGCAGAGGTCAGTTCGGTTACGTCATGCTGCGTTTTTTAGTGGATGAGGAAGGGAAGGTGCAGACCATTGATACGCTGGATGCCTTTCCGCAAGGAGTGTTTGAGCGCTCAGCGACTCGTGCCGTCAGGCGTTGGCAGTACGAGGCGACCGGTGAAAAGCATATCGTGCGCGTTCGTATGGACTTCACATTGGAGGCTGAATTAAATTTGCAACGCGTGCATGCACTCTTGCATAACGACAAGCTTTGGGATTTTGCGAATGCCGGCTCACCGCGACATCAGGAAGTGCTCGGTACCCTGTTTGAGCTAGTTGCTATGGGTTCAAATAAAAGCTGGCAGGTAAGGCATGAACTGAGTGAGCAGGATATGGTGCCTGATCTGAGTCTGTTTCGGGATAGGTCTCGTTTGTCTGCATCGCTGGATGACTTTATAGGGCTGGCGCATATCGAGTTGGGGTCCAGGGGGCGTATTACTCAGGTTGATTTTCTGCGTGAGGGATCTAACTGGGATGAAGAACAGCTGTTGGCGGCAACCATTAAGACTGCTGCCGCACCCGGTCGTTACCGTATTCTGAGCAGTCAGAACCACCGTGGTCGCTATCAATTACACATCCAGCCAATTCAGGAGCTACCAGCCAATATGACAGCGAGGTATTGGTGGGATATGGCTGCCCGCAATGGTGATCGCAGGGCACAGCAAATTTTGGCTGCATTTGATCCACATTGGGAGCAGTATCTGATTGCGCAGCAAGATCCTGATGTCCTGGCCTGGAGTGGTACCCAACGGATCCTAAATGGTGAAACAGAACTGGGCTGGGCCATGCTTGAGCAAGCAATTGCGCAAAATCATGCCATTGCGAAAGCTCTGAGAAAGCAGTTGTTATAAACTATAAAGCCCCGGTAGGGGCTTTACTGACTAAATATAGGCAAAAGCATCGGCAAACATCTGTTCACGATGCGCACCTTGCTGTAAGAAGGCATCGCGGGCTACACCTACCATAGGGAAAGGGCCAGCGATGTATATATCGTAGGCATCCAGTGACACAAAATCACTCAGCACCGCTTCGTGCACCAGGCCGGTACGGCCTTGCCAGTTGCTATCTGCTTCTTGCACCACCGGAATAAAACTAAATTTGCTGTGGCTGTTCGCCCAGGCCTGCAGTTGATCCAGCAAATACAGACTGCTTTGCTCACGCACGCCCCAGTACAAAAATACCGGCCGATCCTGCTTTTGCTGTTGCAATGCTTTAGCAATGCTGTACACATAGGAAAAACCGGTGCCACCAGCCAGCAACAGCACCGGGTTGTCGCTGGGTCGAAGATGGGCCAGGCCCAGGCCGGCCTCAATCAGCACAGGTTGTTTGGCATCCAGTTGTTGCTGCAGATAATTCAGTGCCTGGCTGCTGTAATCATCTGCTTTGGAAGCGCCAATATGGAGTTCCAGTTGCTTGCCATTTGGCAAACAGGCCAGCGAGAAGGGGCGTTTGTCGTGCTCGCTTAAGCACAATTGCAGGTATTGGCCGGGCAAAAAATCGACTGCTTGTTGCGGGGTTAACAATACTCGTTGGACAAAGGGTGTCAGCGGGGTGATGGCATCTACGGTGCACTGGGTTTGGATCATGCTGGTCTCTTTAGGCTTGTATAAATGGATGCTGCAGTACCAGATCCGTTAAAGGATAGGCTAAACAACCATAGGTAAAATTTTGCGCTTTGTCGATGTCGCTCAGCGGTGAGGGCGGGGCGTACCGCACTTCGCCCTGTTGCAGCCGACAAACACAACTGGTACAAACGCCCTGGCGGCATCGGTGTGGAAAGTCGATGCCATGGCGCAGCGCTGCTTCCAGGATGGTCTCGCCGGCTTCGGCCTCAAAGCTAAGGCCGGCCGGTTTGATGGTAATGTGAAACACCATCAGGGCTGCTCTGGTAACTGAATGCCAAGCTCGGGCCACAGTGCATCGACCCGCTCTTTCACTGCCGGGTCCATCACGATGGGCTCACCCCATTCGCGGTCGGTTTCACCCGGCCACTTGTTGGTGGCATCCATCCCCATTTTGGAACCCAAACCAGACACGGGCGAAGCAAAGTCCAGGTAGTCGATCGGGGTATTTTCTACCAGCGTGGTATCGCGGGCCGGATCCATCCGGGTGGTAATGGCCCAGATCACATCTTTCCAGTCGCGGGCATTGATGTCGTCGTCGCAGACAATGACAAACTTGGTGTACATAAACTGTCGCAAGAACGACCACACCCCCATCATCACCCGTTTGGCGTGGCCAGGGTACTGCTTTTTCATGGTCACGACGGCCAGGCGGTAGGAGCAGCCTTCAGGTGGCAGATAGAAATCAACGATTTCCGGAAACTGCTTTTGCAAAATGGGTACGAAGACTTCGTTCAGCGCGACACCTAAAATGGCGGGTTCATCCGGTGGCCGGCCGGTGTAGGTGCTGTGGTAAATCGGGTCTTCGCGGTGGGTGATATGGGTCACGGTAAACACCGGAAACTCATCCACTTCGTTGTAGTAACCGGTATGATCACCGTAAGGACCTTCCGGGGCCATTTCACCCGCTTCAATGTAGCCTTCCAGCACAAACTCGGCACTGGCGGGTACCTGCAGCTCATTACTGACACACTGCACCACTTCGGTGTTGTCGCCACGCAGCAGGCCGGCAAAACCGTATTCAGACAACGTATCCGGCACCGGTGTGACAGCGCCTAAAATGGTGGCCGGATCGGCACCCAGCGCCACCGCGACCGGGAAACGTTCGCCGGGATGCGCCTTTTGCCACTCAAAGAAATCCAGTGCACCGCCACGATGCGATAACCAGCGCATGATCACTTTGTTTTTCCCGAGCAGTTGTTGCCGATAAATCCCCAGGTTCTGCCGCTCTTTGTGCGGTCCTTTGGTGACGGTCAGGCCCCAGGTAATGAGCGGGGCCGCATCGCCTGGCCAGCAGGTCATGATCGGCAGCTTGGTCAAGTCTACCTCTTCACCGGACAGCACCACCTGTTGGCAAGCCGCCTTACGCACTTTCTTCGGCGACATATTCAGCACCTGCTTAAAAATCGGCAGTTTGCTAAAGGCATCTTTTAAGCCTTTCGGTGGTTCCGGTTCTTTCAAAAACGCCAGCAACTTGCCTACTTCACGCAGTGCGCTGACTTCTTCTTGGCCCATGCCAAGCGCAACCCGCTCCGGGGTGCCAAATAAGTTGGCCAACACCGGAATGTTGGAGCCTTTGGGGTTCTCAAACAACAAGGCGGGGCCACCTGCCCGCAGGGTACGGTCGGCGATTTCGGTCATTTCCAGCACCGGGTCGACTTCTACAGCAACACGCTGCAACTGCCCACGTTGCTCAAGTTGCTGGATAAAATCTCGCAGATCTTTGTATTTCATCGGGTTTGCTCACTGCAAAAACGTCAAGATACGGGGCCTTTCCCTGGCAGGATCAGCCATCGTTGAAGAGAGTCAGTATACATGGAGTCTGCTTTTCTGTCAGTGTAGACGGCTATTAAGTCCGGGCTAGGCTTTTATTAAAGCGCTAGCCTGATGGTATCGGGTCATATTGGATCTGCCGAAATCGCCTAAAAATCAGTTAAAGAAGGTCGTTCCTGCTGTAATTGGCTGAAATCTGTGGCTATACTGAAATAAAAACGGGCAAGCAAAAGGTTGTTCATGAATTTTCCTGCTAGTATTAAACAACAAACCTGTAGCGATTGCTTAAGTGGTCAGGATTTGGGCTTTGACATCAAAATGGCCTTTCAGCCAATTATCGATTGGCAGCAGCAATCGATCTTTGCTTACGAGGCTTTGGTGCGGGGCCCGGAGGGGCAGGGCGCAGGCTGGGTGTTTGAGCGTATCACCAAAGATAACCGTTATTATTTCGATCAGGCCTGCCGGGTTAAAGCCATTGAAACCGCTGCCAGACTTGGCTGCAGCACCTATCTGAACATCAACTTTATGCCCAATGCGGTCTACAACCCAGAAACCTGTATCCAGGCCACGCTGGAAGCCAGTGAGCTCTATGGTTTTTGCAAAGACCATATCATCTTTGAGGTGATCGAAACCGAAGAAATACCGGATAAAGGCCATTTGAGCCGGATTTTCCAAAGCTATGCCAAGCATGGTTTCTTAACCGCCATTGATGATTATGGCTCCGGTTTTGCCAACCTGGAATGGTTGCAGACGCTTAAGCCCAACATCTTAAAGCTGGACATGGCGCTGATTCGGGATATTGAGCAAAGCCCGGCTAAGCAAGCCATTGTGCTGGACACGATCGCTCAGTGTGAGTTGCAAGGGACCAAAGTGTTGGCTGAAGGCATTGAAAGTGGCGCCGAGCTTGCCTGGCTGGTATCGGCAGGGGTGCGCTACCTGCAGGGGTACTACTTTGCCCGACCTGCTCTGGAGACTTTGACCCCGTTGTCGCAGATCCATGGCTTGTCCCAATAAACAAGCCGCTGTAACATGCAATCAATGTACAAAGAGCAAAGGCGCCAAACGGCGCCTTTGTATTGTAGCCAGCTATGATTCAAAAGTCGTAGCTGATGCGGGCATAGAGCATCCGGCCGGCCCGGCCAAAAGGTGAGTAGTTGGAAAATGGCGTATTGCCGGTTCCATTCAGATTGATTGGAAATGCATCCGGGTAGCTATCGAACAGGTTATCGGCACCAAATGCAATGCGCATGCTGTCAGTCATCTGATAGCGACCCTCCAAATCAACCAAAACTTTTGGGCTTAGAATAAAGTCATTGGCTGGGTTTGCATTTGGATTTAATACTTCACCGTACCTGGTGGCCTTGAGGGTAGCGCCAAAGCGATCATGGCTCCAGTTGACGATGGCACCCAGCTTGTCTTTCGGAGTTCCTTTTTCAAAGGTGAGCACATTGACCCGGGCAAAGAGCGTTGGTGCCGGGTCCAGCGCTGCCAGCTCTTCGGTTTCAGGCACTCGGGTAACCTTGGTTTTGTTGTAGTTACCCACCAGGGTAAAGTCAAAGTTACCCATGCTGTCAGTCACGGTAGACCAGTTGACCACCACATCCAGCCCTTGCGTTTCCGTATCCACACCATTGATGAAGAATCGACCTCCCCCTATATCATTGAAGCCTCTTTCATCAAAAAACTGACGAATGGCCTGTCCCTGAGCAGTGTTATTTGCTAACAGGTTTTCTGACAGGACAATCCGATCATCAATATCAATACGGTAAGCATCGACCGTGATGGTGACAGCATCAAAGCGCATCACAGCACCTAGCGAGAAGTTGATGGATTTCTCCGCATCCAGCTCTTTGGCACCCATGGCAACGGCAACTGGTGCGTTGACCGGAAAGGTGGTGATATCAAACGGAATACCGCCGACAAAATTGGTGGAGGTGGCCGTAAAGTTTTGTTGTTGCAACGAAGGCGCTCTGAAACCATTTTGTACCGAGCCACGTAGCGCAAAGGTATCGGTAAAGTCATAGCGGGTAGCTAGCTTACCAGATAGATTGCTGCCAAAATCGGAGTAACGTTCAGCCCGGATCGCGCCGGATGCCAGCCATTCATCGGTAATATTGGCTTCTAAATCCAGGTAAGCGCCGACCGCGGTGCGGCTTTCACTGACTTCATTGGAAGGCCGAAAGCCAGGAAATACCTGAGCACCCGATGCGGTTGGGTTGCCATTGGGTAGCAAGACACCACCATTGCGGTAAGAGTCCGGCTCACCGGCAAAGATGGAGTAAGCCTCACGGCGGGCTTCAACGCCTAAAGCAAGGTTAAGCGCAGAGGCTAACCCGTCGACATCAATGGCTTTGACCCCGGATAAGTTGTAGACCCACTGATTGTACTTGTAACCACCGGCATCAAACTCAGTTTTGCTGGCAGGGCCTAAGGAGCGGTTTAAGGTGTTTTCAATGGTAAAAGCCATTTTGTTGGAGCCGTAGACCAGGGAGGTATCCAATTGCCATTCACCCCAGTCCCATTCGTAACCGAAAGCTGCACTGAAATCGTCCACATCCGGTGAAATCAGGGGTAAAAAACCATCCGGATAAATTTCAATTACATTTCGGTCGTCCAAGGCCCGGCGATAAAAGCCACCGGAGGTAGCCTGACGGTTTTGATAACTGGCCCAGCCATACAGCTTGCCATGCTCGGTGGTGATGCCGGCATTGGCAAATAAAGTCCATTGCTCCAGCTCGGGCTCACCGTACCAGGCATTGAAACGATCGATGGTTTGTTCGCGTGGATCGAAGCTGCCATCACTGAGTAATGGGTATTGTTGGCGGAAATCCCAGCCACCGCGCTCAGTGCGCTCCTGATCTTTGTATTCGGCGGATATGGTTAAAAAACCATTGTCACCCAGCTCAAAGCCTTTCCAGCCCGATAAGGTAATGGTTTCACCATCGCTGCGGCTGCGTTTAATGTCACTGGGCGCACTCCAGGTCGCTCCGGCAGGAGGTGGTGTGGTCGGGGTGGTATAGCTGGTTTCCCGGTAACTGTACCCAAGGGTGACTGAACCACCATCGGCTGCTTCGCGCAGCCGCACGTTCATTACACCGGCTATGGCATCAGAGCCATATTGAGCTGAAGCCCCATCGCGTAGCACCTCAATAGCACTAATCGCGCCCATGGGGATGGTATTTAAATCTACCGCAGAGGCACCGCGGCCAACAGTACCATTCACATTCACCAAAGCAGCCGCGTGACGGCGTTTCGAATTCACCAGCACCAGCGATTGATCCGGTGCTAAGCCCCGTAAAGTGGCAGGTCGAATGGTATCGGTACCATCGGCCAGGCCTGGCCTAGGGAAATTAAATGAAGGTAAAGCTACGGAAAGGGCTTGGTTCAGCTCAGTGGTCCCTGAGCGTTCCAGTACATCGGATCGGACCAAGTCGACCGGCACTGCGGTATCGGAAATGGTGCGGCCGGCGACCCGGGTGCCGGTGACTACGATGGTTTCTACTCGCTCAGCACCGGCCTCATCATCGGCAAAAAGCAAAGGCGATGCCAGTAGTGAGGACATGGCCAGTGCCAGTGGCGTTAATTGGAATTGACGCATACAGTTTCTCCTAGTGGATGTCGAGTTTCTTGTTATTCGCTCTATCCTTGGTGGTATTGTAATTGTGATAGTGATGGCCTTTACGGCTTCTTATCAGCAACGACTTACTGCACTGTCGTATTTCTCTGCTACGTAGCAAAAATAAGCATAGACCATAAGCGCATGATTTTCCTTTCAACTATGGTCTGAGAGGTGATCTGACCCAGCAAAAGCAGTACCATGACAACATGATTGTTTTTACGGAGTTGTGGTATGAAACAACAAACAAAACTGATTCAGGCCGGTCGCGGCAAAAAGTGGACTGGTCAGGCGGTCAATCCACCGGTGGTTCGCGCCTCTACCATCACCTTCGATAGTATGGCCGAGCTGGCTCACGCCAGTCAGCACAAGGGCGATAGAGTGCCTTATTATGGCCGGCGCGGCACAGCTACCCACTTTGCTTTTCAGGAGGCCATTTGCGAGCTGGAAGGGGGTGCTGGCTGTGCGCTGTACCCGTGCGGCGCCGCAGCGGTGAGTGGGGCTTTGTTGTCTTTCTTACAACATGGCGATCATCTGTTAATGGTAGACACGGTGTATGAGCCTACCCGCGCGTTGTGTGAAAAGATCTTGCGGCCAATGGGGGTAGAAACCGAGTATTACGATCCGATGATAGGTGCGGGCATTGAACGCTTACTGCGACCGAACACCAAAGCGATTTTTCTGGAGTCTCCGGGCTCGCTGACCATGGAAGTGCAGGATGTGCCGGCCATTTGCAACATAGCGCGGGCCAAGGGTGTCATTACCTTGTTGGATAATACCTGGGCGTCCCCCATTTTATGCCGACCTTTTGAGCTAGGGGTGGATATCTCCATTCAGGCGGCTACCAAATACATTGTTGGCCACTCCGATGTGATGCTGGGTACGGCCAGTGCCAACGAGCAGTACTGGCCGCAACTGCGTGAGCACAGCTATATTTTAGGCTATTGTGCCTCGGCCGATGATGTCTATCAGGCCAGTCGTGGTTTGCGGACCTTAGGCGTGCGGCTGGCGCAGCACCAGCAAAACGCGCTGAAAATTGCGAGCTGGATAGAGCAACGGCCTGAAGTAGAAGCCGTGCGTCACCCGGCCTTTGCCAGCAATCCAGGGCACGAGTTTTTTGTGCGTGATTTCTCCGGCAGCAATGGTCTGTTTTCCTTTGTGCTCAGGCAAGGCGGTGCTAAAGCAGTTGCTGCTTTTGTTGAAGGCATGCAGTACTTCAAAATGGGCTTCTCCTGGGGTGGTTATGAAAGCTTGATCTCCCCAACCCTGAATGTGCAAAAGCTGCGTACCGCCAGCCAGTGGCCTTATAGTGGACCCTTGATCCGTTTGCATATTGGTTTAGAGGATCCGGAAGATTTAATCGCCGATCTGGAGCAGGCTTTTAGTCGTTTCAAGGCGGCGTTGCTTGCTTAACTTGTTTTAGAAGCCATCGTATTCAGCTATTTTGAGTTGATTCCGACCGGCACCCTTGGCCTGATACAACGCCACATCGGCCATCCGGTAGAGTGTGTCAAAGTCATGCTGGCCTTGCTCACTGACCGCAAGGCCAATACTGGCTGTCAGCTTAAAAGAATAGGTGTCATTGATTGTGGTGTCTGCCAAGGCACTTAGCAGTACTTTGCACAGTTGCCCAGCCAGCTCTTCACTGGTTTCTGGCATCAGCAGCAAAAACTCTTCCCCTCCAATGCGCGCCAGCACATCGGTATCGCGCCGGGCGTAAGTACGAAGTACCTGCGCCAGCATTTTCAGTGCGTCATCCCCGGCCGGGTGGCCATAGACATCATTGACTTGCTTAAAATGATCAATATCGAGCAATGCTAAAGCCAGGGGCTGCTGATTTCTTTGTGCCATTGCAGCAAGCAGTTTTCCCTGCAGCATGGCACTGCGGCGGTTTAGTAACCCGGTCAGGCCATCTTCGGTGGCCAGCTTAACCAGCTTTTGATTCTGCTTGCTCAATAGAATGAGCAGCGTCAGGAGGACAAAACCACTTAAAAACATTGCCAGGCTTAGCCAGGCCACCGCCGAACTGTAACGGTGTAACTGGCGGGTTTGATCGGCTATGATTAATTGCATGGTGCGATGCACATCACTGGCAAAAATATCCATATCTTCCCGAATGTATTCGACAAACCCCATCAGCTCAGCCTCTGGCAAATACTCGGGCGGATGCTCAACCATCTGACGTAGTTGCCCGATTTGCAGCTCCAGTACCTTGAAGTTGCTTTCAAGGCTAACAAAATTGCGCAGCAAGCCCTGAATGGTATGTTGCCTTGCCTGCACCCGGCTCCACAGTAACCTGGCTTGTTCAGGACTGTTCAGTTCTGACAGGGCCTGCACGTACAAGGTGACCTCCCGGTTGAGCATTTCAATTTGCCGGGATACATCGATCACCCGCATCGGTGGCCTGGCCTGCAGGTTGTGCTTGGCATGCCAGATCCAGCCACTGACAGCGATGGCCGTTACACTGTAGCCAAGCAGTATCAGAGTCGCAGTACGACCCAGGCGCAATCGCATCCACTGCAGCATTAAGGACGAACCCTTATTTCATGGAGGCTCCAAATCCACAAGGCCAGAGGCGCGGTACCATCCAGTACTTGTTGCGACTGCTGTGGCCAAATCAGAATGAACGGGCCATTGCGCTCCAATGGGATGGGCTCGCCATCAAAATGGGTTGCGATCACCGGCTGACCCTGGGCAATGTCCTGCAGCGTAAGACGGATACGGTAGTCGTTGAGTGCACTTAACCGAATATCCTGATAGTGTTCAAGCTGAAAGTGGGCCAGCAAATCGTGTAGATAAACCCCTTGCCATTCGCCCTCCGGCCCCCAGGCGGCTCTAAAGTGGCTGCTTTGTTGGGGCAGCTGCTCCAGTTGCACCAAATCGAGCTGATGCTGCTGCTCGGCAATACGGATGGTGAGTACCTTGTTGTGCTGTGCATAACCATTGGCGCTCACAAGCAACAGTTGCAGCAGGACCATCATGGTTGCCAGTTTAACGTAAGTCATCGGTATGGATGCTCCCCAACAAACCGCAGGGTGAATAAAGTAAAGCCTGATTTCAGCATAGCGCTGGCCTGATTTTTTTCAATGCCACCATGCTGACAAAGCCTGGCTGAACCCTCACTGACCAAACAGCATTCACTCTTTTAACAGCTCAGGCTGTAAATGAACGTTATGGCTGCTGTCACTTAGCCAAATTTGTCCCTCGGTAATGCTGCACTGCAACTCCATTTGGCGCTGCACCAGTTCCAGGCAAGCCTGCAGGCTGTCCTCCGGCAGTTGCCAGATACTCAGGTTCTGATAACGCTGCAGTGCAGCCTGCTGTTGTTGCCACCAGACATCGGTGCTACGGCCGCCATAACAATACAGATGGACTTTTTGCGCCCGGCCGCAGGCTTTACGAAGCCACTTCTCATCGGCCTGACCAAATTCCACCCACAGTGCGATCTCGCCACTCAGGCTGCGATCCCATAGCTCGGCTTCGTCTTCTTCCGAGCTTAAACCCTTGGTAAAAGTCAGGCTGTCGGATGCGTTTAGTGCAAAAGCCAAAATGCGCACCATCAGGCGCAGGTCCGTTTCGGAGGGATGCTGTGCCAAGGTCAGCTGATGATCGCCATAGTACCCTCGGTCCATATCCGCTATATTCAGCTTTACTTTGTAGATGGTCGATTTTAATGCCATGCCAGACTCTGCCAAATAAAAGTGGCAGTGTAGCGGCTGCAGCTCAGTGGCTCAATAAAAGTTGCAGTCAGGCAGCAAAAGCGGCTATAACAGCGCTATGAACCGTTATAATCGTAAAGGATGCATGAAATGAAAGTAATGAAACTAGCCGTTGGCTGTTTATTCAGTCTGTTGGTCGGAACTGCTCAGGCCAGCACGGTCATTACCGAGCAAAATCTGCAACGTTATCTGAATTTGTTGCCGGAGATGGAGGCGTTGGAAGATAGTTTTCCGGAAGTAGACAGCAGCAGCCTGGAACTGCAAGCGCATTGCAACTGGCAGCGCCACTACGACCAAACTCTGACCAAGCTGGCCACACCCGAGCACCGCCGTGCTCTGGAGCAACTGCTGAGGCAACACAACTTTACCCCAGCTGAGTACACTGAACTGAGTTTTAAATTTGCCTGGACCTCCCTGCAGATGGTAGAGCCCATGATGGAAATGATGCAGCAAATGCTGGAGTACATGCCGGCCGAAGAACGCGCCGAGCAAGAGGCAGAGATGCGTAATCTCAAGCAGATTATGGCATTGCTGGACCAGTGCATGACGGATAAAGAAAAAGAAACCATCACCAAATTAACCGCTGAACTGATGCAGCAGATGATGGGGATGGATGAAGAGTCCTTGCAGCAATTGGAGCAAATGATAGAGCAAATGAATTAAAAATTTGCGGGTGCTCACTTGAATATTTTCCGCAGAACCATACATACAGTGATGACGGGGCAGGTCTCTATGAGAGTGCCCTTAATCACAACTCGTATTGCTTTTCGGAGAATATGTTATGAACACCATCGATTTTAGCCCATTGTACCGTAGCAGCATCGGTTTCGACCGTTTTGCCTCTTTGCTGGATCACGCACTGCGTTCAGATCAAAGCAACAACAGCTACCCTCCATACAACATTGAAGTGCTGGATGAAAACCGCTACGCCATTACCCTGGCGGTAGCAGGATTCACTCAGGACGATCTCAGCATCGAAGTCGAGCAAGGCGTGCTGACCATCAAAGGCAGCAAAGACAGCGACAGCAAGGAAAAACGTCAGTTCCTGCATCGAGGTATTGCCACCCGCTCCTTCGAGCGCAAATTTAATCTGGCCGAGTTTGTCGAAGTGGTCGACGCCTCGATGGACCATGGCTTGCTGACGGTTAGTCTGGTGAAAGAAATTCCAGAGAAAATGAAACCAAAGCAAATCGCCATCAAGGCCGCCAATGGCAACACCGCCATTGAGCATAAGGCAGAAAAAGTCGCCTAAGCAGGCGAGCTAGCGTGCCAAATCAAGGGCTGCCATCGGGCAGCCCTTG
>NZ_JAUHLI010000023.1:0-36465 GCF_036325985.1 Alkalimonas cellulosilytica | reverse complement strand
ACCGCTGTAATTCAGTATGCAGCTGGCAATAGGTATCGGTAGCCAGGTTATCCGGTGCTTGCACGAACAGCATGGCTGCTTTGGCCGTTTTCACATTGGCCTGAGCCAGCAGTGGTTGTTGCAACAGGCTTGCTACTTGCGGGCTTAGCGGCTGATTGAGGTCCAGCTGGTGCCAGCCAATAAGCATCCGCCCCCGATGACTGAGCATGGTTTTAAAATGAATGATATCCAGGTGAATTAACCCTGGCTCAATCATGAGCCCCAGCAGCCGCTGCAAGGCCTGGTGCAAAAAGACATTGCTCGCATCCAATGCCTGATGAAGCGCAGTGTGCCCCCCAAGGGCTTGACGCAGCAGATCGTTGGGCAGCTCCAAGATGCTGCTGCACTGGTTTTCCAACTGCTGCAACGTCGCTTTGGCTTGCTTTAAGCGTGCCCCGCCTTCAAAAGTAAAAGGGGTGATTACAAAGGCCAGCGTATCCTGAGCTTTTAGCTGAGCCAATTCCGCCAACACAGCACCACTGGCACCGCCTAGTGCTGCGCACAGCACCACCACATCCGCATGCGCTATTGCTTGCTGTACCGTCAGATAATCCTCTTCGATCAGCCGCTGCTGTATGGGGCCCGAGGTTTCATTCAGTTGCAAGCACAGCGTATCAGCTCGGTTTTGCAGCAAGGCAGCTTTTTGGTGCATCAGTGCATAGCAGACCGGTACGGGCAGCTCCGCTTGCTGGGTTTTGGCAACCAGATAACAACCCAAACTACCTACCCCTAGCAGTAACACAGATGCACCTGAATCGGCCTGAGCCTGCTGAGCATCCTGTTCAGTGGACTTTTGGATTGATGTTGATTGAACGGCTTGCATGCACAGACTCCTATTTTGTGATAGCGACAGCATACGGCAGCGCTGCGACAAAATAAGCCGCAGCTAAACACAGCCGCAAAGCGACCTATTTTGTCGCTGGAAAACAGTAAGCTGGCAGCACATTGGTTTGAGGAATTACCATGGCCAAGCTGCTGCTAATTTCACCGACATTGTGCTGGCAACAGCGCCTGCCTGAGCTGTCGCCTTATTTCATGGGGGCACTTCATGGTAATGAGCTTACCCGAACCGAGCGTCTGACATTTGAAAGACTTAACAAACGGCTTTATGCACTGGAGCAAGAACTCGCAAACGACATAGCGGCTGTCATGGAAGAGCTGCCAGCCCTGTCGCTGCATGGCCAGGCAGCCTCTTTCCAGTGCAATGCACGGCTTTACTTTTGCCTGCATGATGACGATCCGTATTACAACGATGATGATAGCAATTACCTGGTGTTGTTGGAGCTTCATGTGCAAACTGCACCTTGGGAACCTCAGCAATTGCCTGACGGCCCCAGGGCGGTGTTGTGGCCCTGCCCCTCATCTTCGCTTCAGCAACAGCTCGCTACCGCTCCTCACAGCGGTATGCTGGCCACCCTAGTTGCAGAAGGCTTGAGCCTGGCGAATTGTTTACGCATTGGCAGCGTCAAGACAGAGCTGTTGTTGACATGCCGCAATAGTCATCGCTTCAACCTGCCTTATTCCAGGCGCTTGTCTGCGATGGCTGATTATGCTGCCCCCTACACAGAGGCCATCGACCGGCTGGCCATCAGCAAAGATGCCTACCCATTGCTGCCCAAACAAAAAATCTGCCTAAAAGGAAACAAATGATGTGCGGATACTGCATAGAAGCAGCGCTTTGTTGCAACTTTCACCAAAGGGGACGTTTTGTCCTACCCGATAGTTTGGATGAACAAAACCCACAGCCTGGTTCGGAAGAAGGCTGTTACGCTTTGTTTGAATCACCTGTTCCATCGGAACTGCCAGAGCCCTGGCTTAGTGCGGTAAAATCCTATCATCCCTACTGGCAACTGCGTGTTTTAGAGCAGGAGCTGCTGAAACTGCCAGTTTGTTTTAAGCAGGTAAGTACAGAGGAGCCGCAGTCAAAAAGCAACTGGCCACACCTGAGATCCGTCTGGCAAGCGGCCCTTCAACAAACAGAGCCTGCTTTGCTAACAGCGCTGTCAGATGCCATGCTGGCTGAGGCCAATCACTGCCTTAAATATGCTGCCGCCCACTTCTACAGCAGGGACGATTTAACTGACGGTGATGCCAGTTCAGCTGCAGATTTTGAAGCACTGTTTCCAATGTTTTGGCTGGCTTTTCGTTTAATGCAGCAGCATCAACCGCACAACCCGGTGTTTCAACAACTGGCATACTCTGAGCCAACCCACTGTCCTGACTTTTTGGGCAGCGCTCTGCTGCTGATCCGACATGCTATCCAGCACTGTGTAAAGCAGCTTGGAATGCCATTTCTCGAGCAACACGCCAATGATCTACGCACTGAGCTCATCACTTATGTGCTGAATGCCAACCCATGGAGCCCTTCTCAATTATTGCAATGGCAAGCTTTGCTCGACAACTGGCAAGGCAGGCAAGAGGTGTATGGCATTGGCAATGCGCAACGTCTGCTGGCGGAGTTGCTTGCTGAACTGGCTTAAAGCTCAGAAGCTGAGGACTCCCCACAAAACTCTAAAACTGTTCCAAACGGTAGATCACTAAACGAAGGGAACTCAATGCTATTTGCGCGACTAGATCGGCAACCAAACAAAAAAGACACACAACCGTAATGAGTAAAAACTAGATATAACTTTTGAACGACGAATAGACACTACTGAGTAACACCAATAGCATCTATAATTTGATTACACAATAAAATTTCACGTTGTATTGTATCGAAATGCCTCAAACCAATCAGTGTGTGTGGTCGGATTTTGTCTGGACCATCATAATGACAACCATTCGTAAACGCATCTGCTGGAAGCCCTTTGATGTTGGCATGTACCTTTAACAAATCAAGAAAAAAGTCATCTTGATTACGGCAGGAAACATCAAACTTTCGCTCGAAGCGAATGATTGCTTCATCGTCATTAATATAAGATATTACGAATAGACGTCGATTAAACTTACTATCGACTGGAAGCTGGGGGCCTTTTGCATAGAAAGATTTCTGTTTGAAAACATATTTCATTTCGTTTCCAGGAGGTGAGCTATATTGACCTACAGTAAAGATAATCTCGCCACCTTTTAATCTATGAAATATCTCTATAATATTTTTAATAAGCTGCGGTAAATCCAATTGCTCCTTGCTTATTCTGTCCATTCCACTTGCAGATAAAAAGTAATTATCAGCCATTAAAATAAACTCCTCAACATTTGCTCAGCTCATACGTTTCAGCGGCAGTTTGCATCATATAGGGTCAATCAGAGTGAAATTACAATTGATCTGTCTGAGGTATCCCCACAAATAGGCCAGCTTTAGCTGGCCTGCCAATTATTAATTCAGAATATCGACTTTGTGCCAGCCTTACCCATGAGGAGAATAATACTTACTCGGAGATTCGATAAAATCTTTTATATCAAGAGGCGAGAAACTGTTAGACTGTTCCTTTATATCCACCAAAGACTTATCGAGAGAGGGGTTTAAATATTTTAACGGCAGGATAACTGCCAGCTTGCTCAGCGAAATTCTAACCTGCCAGCTATGAGCTTTAGCATTACCTTTTTTACCCAACTTAGCAAAAAGATATATGGGCGAACCATTCAGAGAATTTGGTTGATTGGTGTAACCTCGAACAACCTTCTGATCTAGTTCAGCCGTAGCTTCCAGCTCCAATGCCCAAGTAAGCAAACGTTTGAACAAAATTTTATCCTCTTCGCTTAATGACTCAATAAACTCAATTATTTCTTCACCATGATAGACATCTTCAAGGCCTACGACTTCTACTTGACCACTATCGGGCCTCCGTTCGACTCGCGCACGATTAAGTGGCGGCAAGTACTTAGCAATCAATGCTTCCTCTTCCGCGGAGTAAGCCGAAACTTTCTGTTCGAAAAAGGTAACCATGCTGGCAACCCGAGAATAAACAAAAATTTCTTTGTTTTGATGTATTCGATTCTGCAGTTCAACATTATTCTTACGGCCCGTGCCACTGCTTTTAAAACCACTGCGGTGTTGTATAAGCCGCTGTACAACTCCTTTGCCGGCCTTACCCACATAGAGAATATCGAAGTGATCATCTTTTTTTTGCTCTACCCACATATACACACATGAAGCTTCATTAAGTCTCCTTTCCCTAATTGCTGATTTATTAAGTAGATCTTTAAATTCACAATACTCGCCTGAACATTCCACTTGATGAGTGCGCACAAAATCTTTCTGTCTTAATTCTTTATCTGAAATCATGTAGTTAACCTATATTAGCTCGTAGTTTCAAAGCCATTTATAAAAATGCCTACAGTAACTCAATAGTAGAACACGCATCAAAAATGACAAATTCATTAGTACAATCGCCGTTAAGAGCCCCTTAAAACCCAATACGCCTGCAGCTTTGCCTTTTAAAGCCTGTTTCAGCTTGAAGTTGTCTGATAAAGTCTGCTGCGGATTTAATCGCTGATAATCGATGGCGACGAGCAAGCATGGCGTAGTCACCTGGTGTTAGAAAGCTCAATTGACGAATTTCAGCGATATCCCTTTCTGTTGGTCCTGCTATCGTCAAGGAGTGGCAGGTTTTTCGTAACAGCAGTTCACTCTGATTTGCATTCAGATAATCAAAGTGAAGCTTGAAATCAAATCGGCGCATTGTTGCAGCGTCTATCTCATCCATTAAGTTGGTACAGGCGATAAATATTCCCTGGTAAGCATCCAACTGAGTTAACAGCTCATTGGTAGCGCGCTTTTCCCAGGACGATTGACCGCTAGCACGATCACTGAGTAAGCTGTCCACTTCATCAATGAGCAGTATAGACCCATCATGAGTTGCCTGCGCAAAAGCAGCGGCAATCATTTTTTCATTGTCACCAACGTACTTCCCTAATAAATCGGATGCTCGTTTAACCAGCAGCGGCATACCTGCTTGCTTAGCAAGCCAATGACAAAACGCTGTTTTCCCTGTTCCAGGCGGACCAAATATGCAAAGGCGTCCATATTTTTGCGTACTTATCGCATCAGCAAGCCGATCCAAATTTTCCGTGGTTTTGACAAAGGCACTATCAAACTCAACTTTCGATTTATTGAACGGTTCAACTTTGGGCTTTCCCTGAGCTTTCAGACAACAATTGAGCGAGTCAATAAAAGCGTCATCAAACGACTCCTGGCAGGCTGCAACCTTTAGCTCTGCCATGTCAGCTGCTCTTTCTACCATAGCCGCTGATATGTCCTTTCGCCCAGCCAACTTAGACAGCATGTCACCCGA
Source organism: Alkalimonas cellulosilytica (assembly GCF_036325985.1). Lineage (NCBI taxonomy): Bacteria > Pseudomonadati > Pseudomonadota > Gammaproteobacteria > Alkalimonas > Alkalimonas cellulosilytica. The sequence continues at coordinate 31,192 of NZ_JAUHLI010000023.1, read as the reverse complement.
GAGGGCCTGATGAACAATCTTGGAAAACTGCTCAACACGGACCACTTCCTTGACGTCATCAAAATCAATGATGACATCGAACCGCCGGATAAATGCTGGATCCATATCGGATACATCATTTGAAATCCATACCGTGGGTAAAAGGCAAGAATCCAAAACATGATTTATCCATGCTTTGTGTTTACTGGCAGTGCTTCTACCAAAAAGAGGACCATTAAACACATCCTCGGCTTCATCAAAGAGTAAAACACGCCCTTTTCCCTGATACATTCTGCCAGCCTGAACAGCAAAGCGGACCCTTTGCTGGCCGGTCAACGCTTCTTTTTTGTCACTTTGGCTTGGCACTTCCATCAATACTGCGCCACACACTTTCGCGATAACTTTTGCGTATTCGGTTTTTCCTGTACCTGGGGCACCGTACAATAAAACGTTTGCGCCAACTTTATTGCCAGCCAGCGCTCTTTGAATGTAATGCGTAATCAACTGATTGTGGACCGTAAAACCGTAAAAGTCATCGAGCGTTAACTTGGGCTCTGAAGAGACGGTCACAAAAGGAGAGCTGAACTTATCACCACTTAACAAGGGATTGAATAAGGCCTCTCGAATTACCCCCGGCACTTCAAAAGCGTCCAACCAACCGGCAAACATATTGTTTGACTGAATCAAAAAGCCGCTTTGCCTTAAAAGGCTTTCGGATGATAGCCCAGCACGGATCTGTGTACTTTTGCAATCCAATACGGATGCCAATAAATCGCACAAATGGCGTCGATTTGTTGAATGGCTGCAACGTTCGATCGCTTCTAAGTCACTTTCATCATGCATAACACTGAAAAAAAGCAGTAAATTTTGCTCCGCTTCAGATAATCCCATCTGCGTCTGCAGATAACGTAGATTTACCGAAAACAAGGTACCCTGCTGAAACAAGTTTTTGTATGCGCTTTCCAGTTGGATTTGCTCACGCTGAAGCTTATCCATTACCGCTGAAAAACAACCAACCGTGCAGTCAATGGAGAAGTAATCTCGCAAAATGGCGCTATGCTGCTCAGAGGTTTTAAAAAACTCCTCTGGCTTAGCGATTTTCCGAAACGCACGCAAAAACCAGACCTTGGCAAGTAACAGTTTTTGCTCGGATGCGGGTAGCGCTGATGTATGATTCAGACTTGAAGGCGTATCAGAACAAAAACTGCGTTTGGCTGATTTGATGGACGTATCTGGATTAATGGCAACGGACATAGACAACCTCGCATAACTGACATACTGTCATGCTAAAGCATAGGTGCGACATTTAATGTCGCACTATGACTTGTTTGAGGTGCGTTACTCCCCTTTCATCTTATCCAGAAAACTTAGCACAATGCCTGCAGCGATAAAGGCAGCGATGAGCTTCCAGCCTTCACGGGTAAAGAACAATGAAAAAATCATATGCATGACCATCACAAAGAAAGGGTAATCCAACCAGCCAGAAGGCTCACCAATCCAGGTGTTGTGGATGACAAGTGCCACACCAGCGACAGTCGCAAAAAGCGAAACAAAAGGATAGCTTTGCCACAGCCAGAGCGTAAAGTAGCCTGCAATACCGAAGCAGACTACGTAGCTTAGAAAACCTTGCTCACTGAAAAATTCGGCAACCATTGAAACCTCCTCGTGTAGGCAAACACTTTACCTTGCATGACCGACATTTTGTGTCGCACTTGAGGAGGTAACTTTTAGATGGCAATCTGCTTCTGATTGCATCAACTAAACACTGGCGAAACTTTAATTTCGCTCCAATGCCTGCTCGATAGCCTCTTGCTCTGCAGCCAGGCTATAAAGCCTGCGGTTTAAACTCAGCTGATAAAAATTTACCCGTAGTTCGCTAAATGTATCGTCTGTGGCAGTTTGGTGCATCATTGCCGTTCCAAATACTCCGTCCTGAGCAATATCAAACCAAGGCGCTGTCGGCTTAAAGGTTCTGTTGGTATGCGGTATCTGCACCGGTATTTCCTGCAAACCACCTGCACCATCATTTAGCCAGATCCGAATACTGGCCTCGCTGCCAGAGTGTCCCCCGTCAGACCCAATAATGTCTGGAAGACCGTTACCATTTAAATCAGCGACTGTGAAGTGATCTGTCCACTCAAGATACTCGCCTAGTTGGTGACTTTCAGACAAGTAATGAAATGCCTGCTCTGAAACATCGGTAAAAACGCCACTACCATCATTGCTTAACAGTTGGAACGACCAACCGCCGTAATAAGGGACAAATCGTGACCACAACAGCAGCAAATCATTGTGTCCATTGCCATTAAAGTCTGCACTCCAGGTAAATAAATGCAATCCGTTATAACCATATGGACTTTGCGGTAAGGCTGCACTGTGCTCACGACTAAATAGAGGTCCCCCTTGCGCATCAATGCCTTGATTAAAGTAAACATAACTGCGCGAAGCGCCATGACCATAGCCGACAATTAAGTCATCAAGCCCATTGCCATTAACATCCACCAAATGAACATCAAGCAACAAATTCCATCCTTCGCCGACATTTGTTGCCGCCAAGGGCTGTTCAAAAGCAATATTTCGCAAAAGATCCGATTCAATCATTGACCATTCCAAAGCATGGTCACTTTGCATCAAATAATAAGGCGATTCGAAACATACCCAAGGGTCAACCTCGGTATCACAACCTCCCCAATCAATCACTACAAAATCGGTGCGTCCGTTACCATTGAGATCTCCGCCGGCCATAGCATGGGCATGAACGCTATTTGGTTTTCCTGTTAAGTTCGAAAGTGGCGTTGCTGGAAGGCTCGCCGTGATATCCTGGGGATAGCTTCCTGACTGTATCAACATGGCTTCAGCAAAGCTGCCGTCGCCACCGTCATGCCCAACAAAATATAAACCGGTACCATGATCGTTTGGGCGCTCTCCATAATTGGCCCAGCGCCTGGCAGACGTGACGGGTGAAAACTCTACCGAGTTGTCATAGACCAAGCGACCGTTTTCATTTCGAAAGAGATAAGGCTTCACACGAGTATCAATTCCTGCCGCATACCCTTTTGCCAATGAAAAAATGACATCCTGGTAGCCATCCATCCATAGTTCTTGAACGCTCGCCGTACCCATGTAAGAAACTAACCCTCCTTCATGGTACTCGCCACCATATTCATGCGGCGGGATCATCGTATCATCATAGAATGAATAAATGTGCTGAGGCATGTCTAGACTAAGCGGGACTAATCCAAACGTCACTTCAACCCTACAATTGGCTGTGACCGATGTAATCTCATAAGTCGTATCGCTCAATGTGCCGTTACAACCCGTGACTGAATGCACCAGGTGATCATCGTCCGGATAGAGTGACAAGCTGTAGCGCCCACCTGCAGCAACTTGAACAGTTTCTGAGCCAACATTTCCTGCCCCAGTGCTCTCCACAGTGATGCTATAAAATACCGGAGGAGCCACTCCCGTAACGTCATCCTGATTACCACTACCACCGCAGGCAACCAGCAATAAACTGATCCCGCTTGCCAGTAAGGCATGATTGAGTGATTTTTTTTGTTTAGTGATTTCTCGCATAACGCCACCTTTTGATGTCTTTGCTTATTTTCCGTTGCCACACAAACAGAGCTTGCTCACACCGTTAATTGGCAAGAACTTCAAAGTTTTTCTCTTTTGGAACATCCAAAGTGCCGGACAGAACATTCCGCCAGGCACGATGCAGTTCTTCTTCAAACTTCACTTTAAACGGCTCCGGTCCCAGCACTTTTAAGTACGGTGCTCTTGCCAGCAACCACTGAACCAAATCCAAATTGTAAGGCACGGTTACCGAAAGTTTCCTGTACATGTCATCTTCATACGCTTGCATTAATACCTGATCATCTCCCAAGGGAGCATCTTCAATTTCGCGACGTACAGATTCAAAAATCACGGCCTCCAAGCGAAAAGGCTCACCATAGGTCATCGTCAATTTACCTTGCTTTGCAAAAGCATCGATCATGAAATCACCGACTTCAGGCAGAGTTGTAATCAACTCCTTTACCGCATAAATTCGGCTGAATGGAAGCTGACGAACACGCTTTTTACCTCGTGGCCGCAAAATCAGATAGGCAATATTCCCACGATAGTGAATACCAAGTGCAGTCCCCTGAATCGTGCTGTCTTTCGCTGTATGTGTTATTCGGTAGATGATTTGCACAGCAACCTGATTTAAGGCACAGTCGGTGAGGCGCTTAGCTATTTCTGGCTTCACTTTCGCTGCGGGTAACACATAGCTTGATGCTGATACATGCACTCGTTGCGCCCATTTAGCCTGAATAGACTCGCTTTTTTCGAGCTGAGCCATGGCTTGTTTAAAAGCAGGCTCAACTTTCTCAACAATGTCCGCTGGAACGGACGTTTTCACTTGCTGATACGTCAGCGCTAGTGCCATCGCAAGATCGGGACTGAAGGCAAAAGGGTTTTGAAACATTTTGTTGTTCACTGCCCAAAGGCAAGCCTGCCCTTTTCCAGCATCATCATTGACCTGATAAATACCAAAAGAATCCTCCATCTCACGGAGGTTTCGTTGCAAGGTGCGTCGGTCAACCTTGGGCAATTCCTGTTGTTCCAAATAGGCTTTGATTGCATTGATGGTTTTAGCGCCATGTTGCAAATACAGGTAAATATGCAATTTTCGACGCATCACATCGTTTGATGTGCCTCGCGATTTCGGAGCTTTGCCTGGAACCTTTACCGTCATTGATTGCTTGCCTTTTGTGTTAAGCCGTCAGTCATCATGTTTAGCTCTGGAAACTCATTCGCTTTGTCTTGCTCAACATCTTTAGAGATTAACCAAGAAAAGAGACGACCATCCTAATGGATGAGCACGACAAAAAGTGTCGCTCTCAGTATAGACTCTTTGAAATATTACCCAGCTGAATCCACTAAGAGTGTGCAGTTTAACCATCACACAAGTGCTAGACACATCAAAATTCTGCAGTGGCTTTGCACCTGTGCTCACCAAGCGCAAGATCTAATGTTTGGAGTGAAGGGATTTAGCCAAGACCACCCAAACGCTCAATACGTGCCAACACCCCCTGCTGCCACACGCTTTGATTTGGGATTACCAGCGTTAGGTCCTTTTTGGCGCGGGTGATGCCGGTATAAATGAGCTCTTTAGTCAGCACCGGTGTCGGCCTGTCTGGCAACATCAAAACCGTATGACGAAACTCTGAGCCCTGTGATTTGTGCACTGTCATCGCATAGACGGTTTCCACCGCATCCAGGCGACTGGGTAAAACCCAGCGAACACCGACTGGGTTGGCATCGGTGACAGGTGCAGGGAATACCACCCGTAGCCGCTGATCACTGGGATGCTTTAGCACAATGCCAATATCACCATTGTTTAAGTTCAGGCTGTAATCATTGCTGGTGACCATCACCGGTCGACCGTGGTACCAGGCTCCACTTCCGCTGGTTGCGCCTAAGCGCAGCAACTGCTCCATCATCCGATTTACCTGCTGCTGCCCCCAAGGACCCGCCCGAAGCGCGGTCAGTAACTGATAGTTTGAATAAGCCGAGAGCACAGTAGCCGCCCAGGTATTAATGGCATCCTCTTCCGCTAAAAACTGCTGGTCGCACAGTTCAACAAAATCAGCAAAGCCGTTTGCCAGCTCCTGCCAGAATGCTTTGGCTTTTGGGTCGGCGCCATGGAGCTGCATGCTTTGTGCCGCCATGCTGGGCGGTGGAGACAGCTGCCTGACCTTGGTTAACGCCTGATTGGCTGCGTCGACATCGCAGGCATTCACAGCCAGCGCCAGATCGGCAATGGCGCCCTGAAAACGCTCGGAGCCTTCCAGCATCACAATATGATCGTTTAAACCCGGCGCAACGGGCAGCGCAGGCTCTGGCATGGTTTCGCCGCTTGCCGCCATTAACCACTGTTGATGGGCTGGTGAATAAGAGCGACTATCCGCTTCACGGCACAACGAAGCCAAAATCGAACCGGCTTCCACCGGAGCCAGTTGATCTTTATCACCCAGCAAAATCAGCCGGGTATGGGGGCCAATGGCATCAAGCAACGCATCGAACATTTCGGTATCGATCATTGATGCTTCATCCACCACCACCACATCAAATGGCAGTGGCATGGCACTGTTGTGACGGAAATAGCGGCTATGGCGCTGCGAGCCCAGCAGACGGTGCAAGGTGGAGGCTTTGCGACTGAGCGCTGACTTCACCCGCAACAGCGCCGGGTTATCGGTATCGGCTAAGGCCGCATTAACCGACTCTTCCATCCGGGCCGCCGCTTTGCCGGTTGGTGCGGCCAGCGCGATCCGCAAGGTGTCATCAAACGCCAGTAAGGTCGCCAACACCCGCACCACTGTGTAGGTTTTCCCTGTGCCAGGCCCGCCGGTGATCACACTAAAGGATTGTTTCGCCGCATTGGCACAGGCCAATCGTTGCCAGCTGATGGCGTCGTTTTTCGGGGCTATCAAGCTGGTAATCACCGCACAGAGTGGCTCGGTAGCTATGTCCTGTTGCTGCGTAGCGGTTCTGGTATCTAACCAGTTCCGAATGCGTTGTTCGTGCTGCCAATAACGGCGCAAGTACAGCAACTGGCGATGAGCATCCCAGACCAAGGGTTGCAAGGCATCAGCTTCATCAGCCGCGACACGAAGCACCGAATCGCTGCTGTTAAGCACTTCCAGCAACTGCGCTAAATCTGGTATCAGATCTCGAAACTGTGCTTCAAACTCAGTAGTGCTCGCATCGATCCCTAAAGTTTTCACCGGATCGTCGAACAGCTGCGGCAAGGACAAACAGGTATGGCCGCGTCCGACCTGATGCGATACCAAAACACTCAATGCCGCTATGGTCTCTGAAGTCCCTGCGCGAAGCAACAAGGTCGCAAGTTGAACGTCGATGGCACGAAACAACCCTTCCTCTTGCCAGAGCTCGATGATGCTTTCCGGTGCAAACAAACTGGTGGTTTCAGACATGGGCTTCTCCTTGAGCTAAAAACTCACTCTCCAGCGCTTCAATCAGCTGCCGTGGCGGCCGGTCGAAAAAAGCGCCTCGGCTATCGGCATGATGCCCCCGCAAAAACAAATAGACGGCGCCACCAACATGGCGGTCGTAACAATACGCCTCACCCAGCCGGGCTTTAAGTAATTTATGCAGTGCCAAGATGTAAAGCACGTACTGCAAGTCGTAGCGGCTGGCCAGAATTTTGCTGCGCATGGCGTCAAGGTTGTAATCGGCATCATGCTCCCCCAGCCAGTTCGACTTGTAGTCCGCCACGTAGTATTTGCCGTGGTACTCGAACACCAGGTCGATAAAGCCTTTGAGCATGCCATTAAGCCGGGTAGCGTCGAGCTTAGGCCGCGGAAATGCCGGATGAATGTGCCGGGCTATCAGCGCGTCCAGCCGTGTGGTGCTGACCTGGCGGGTTTCAAACCAAAACTCAGGTTCGGCTTTATAAGTGGTTAAGTCAGCCAGTGCTACGCTGTGGTTTGCTGCACCCCCTTCGCCTGGCAATTCGAAACGGACTTGCAGATACTGCTGCAACCAGCTATCAAGCGCAGCACGATGCTCTTGCCAATATGGATTTTTGCAGGCTTTGTCCAGCATGCTCGATCGTACCTCTGAGTTTTTTGCAACCTCATCAAAACCAAGTTCAGCCGCATCTTCCAGCAAAGTGTGCAAAAAGGTGCCCGGTCCTGCTCCTTTGGGCAAATGATGAATGCGCCCTTCGCCGCTTGCTGTACCAGGTGCCTTGTCTGCCTTATATTCAATCCGGGCCATTGCAGCATGCTCATCGACGACCACAGCTGGAACAGCATCATCGCGCTTTCCCTCAAGCATGTTCATTTCCAACGGGGTCTCGGGTGTTTGCATCTCAGTGCCATAACTAAGTGCACTGTAACTACTCACCCACCAGGAACGTGACTTGAAGTCACCGGCAAAAATCAAAGCTGTTAGGGATTGAACGGGCTCATCCCTACCCTGCAAGGACACCTGTTCTGTTTCCTGCATCACGGCAACTTCCGTATGAAGTACACCAGGGGACTGCCAACGCTCGCGTGCTTTTTCCAGTACATCGGTTAACTTTTCGGTATTTGTTTCGTCACCATATAGTAGATGAAACAGCGGGTTGTGCTTAGGTTCGCCCACCACCTGCAAGGTGACAAAGGTGGCAAATTCCGCCCGTGTTAAAGCCACATACATCTTGCGTACATCTTCTGCCAATGCTTCCTCTAAAATGTAAGACTTCGCTTCTTTATCACCCTTGCTCCAGGCAATTTTTTTCACTCGCTCTCCCTGAGGGCCCAACGCATGATAGCTTTGTGGAAACCTATAGTCTTTAAAGCGATCACCTTCCTTCATGGTATAAGCCGGAAACGGCATAAACACCAGGGGGTATTGCAAGCCTTTCGACTTATGGTAGGTAATCACCTTGACCAATTCTGCGTCGCTTTCGAGACGCAATTGCAAGGCTTCGCTGTTGGTGCGTTTGCTGCTCCCTTCAAAGCTAACGGCTACCTTGTATTCCTGCACCTGCAGTGCAAAGTGCTCTTCCAGGCTCGCCATGCCTTCGAGCGTTACGCTGGCTTGTTGCAGTAACTCACAAATGTGCAGCGTATCGGCCAGTTGACGCTCTCCTTCCCCCGCATCAGCCAGCAACCTTGCCGGCACCTGAAAATCGTGCAATAAGCGTTGAAGCGCCGCCAAGACACCAAATCGCAGCCACAATTCGTGATAGTCCATAAACCGCTCGACTGCAGCTTCCCAAGCCAACTCGTTTTCCTGATAGTCAATCAGGCGGCTTAGCGGCTCGGCCAGTAGCGGTACCGCCAAAGCGCGGCGAACCCTCCTTGTGTCGAGGGGCTGTGCGCAGGCCTGCACCAACGCAAGTAAATCACTGGCAACCGGCTGCGCATACACAGAGTCACTCTCAGACAGATAGACACTGCGAATACCACGCTTGCTCAGTTCCGCTCTAATGAGCCGTGCTTCTTTGGCATTTGCCACCAGCACAGCAATATCTTTCGGAGCCACCGCGGTTCGAGCATCGCCTTCGTAAAACCCAGCTTTATCGCTGTTTAACAGCTGGGCTATCAGGTTGGCATGGTAGCGGGCAGCCGGTTTTTGGTAGGCATCTTTTTTGGCCGCAGGCTCTGGGACCACATGCCAATGCAGCGCGGCAGTTTCGGTGCCATCCAGCCCTTTAAACACCTTGCTTTGGCCATTAACATCGACACTGACAAAGGGAATTTCTTGCTTGTATAAGAAGGCGCCGCGGTCGGTGTTCTCATCGGCACGATAAAACAGCGCATTCACCGCATCTACCATCGCTTTAGTGGAGCGGAAGTTTTTCTTCAGATTGTAATGCCGGCCCTCGGTGGCGTGACGGGCTTTTAAGTAGGTAAAAATATCTGCGTTACGAAAGCTGTAAATGGCTTGCTTGGGATCGCCAATTAGGAAGATACCGGTCTCAGCATCATTGCGCTCCACCCGGTAAATGGTATCGAAAATTTCGTACTGCACCGGATCGGTATCCTGAAACTCATCGACCAGCGCTACCGGGTACTGTTCACGAATGCATTGCGCTAAAAGCTGGCCATTGGGCCCACGCAAAGCATCGCGCAGCCGGGTCAGCATGTCGTCAAACCCCATGATGGCGGCTTGTTGTTTCAGCTCTTGGAAACGGGCATAAATGTAGCCACTGGCATGCTGCAGTAAAGTGGAATCTGCTTGTTTGGCGATCGCTTTCGTTTTTTCCACATCGTCCAACAAGTCTTTAAATACTTCAGCGACTGCAGGCAAATCAGCCCCGAACTTACCAAAAAGTTTATCATAGGTTAACTCTTTTTTTTGCTCACTCTTATCGAACACAATTTCAATAGCTGACGTGTTTAACCAGAGCGATAATGCTTGAGCTGCCGACTTCCTGGTTTCATTATGTAAATTCGTCAAATCTAAAACCATCGCTAACACATTTGAGGCTTTACGATACTTATCTTTGAGTAACTGCACTTCTGATTCAGCCTTGAAGCGAACTTCCTCATGTACTGCCGCTAAAGGTGGGTAATCCTGGGTTGCCAACAACTCCCCTTCAGCGGCACGGCCTATTTTTTTTACCAGTTGCTCCGGGGATGAAAATAGGTCGATCACCTCTTGAGCAAGTTCAGGCTTCAAGTTGTAGACAAAACGTCGAAAATAATCCTCAGCCGCCGCCAGTTTTAGCTCGTCTTCTTCCGTTTTTACCTCTTGTTCAAACAAGCTGCCACTGGCAAAGGCATGCTCGGTCAGCATTTTCTGGCACCAACCGTTGATGGTATGTACCGCCGACTCGTCCATCGACTCTGCGGCCAGCTCTAAGCGCCGCGCCAACCGGCTAAGATCGGCTTCACTGCTGCCCGCTTGCAGATAATAGGCTTTGAGGTTTTGCAAAAATTCATCGTCTTTGCTGGCGTTATCCGCTCGAAAGTAATCCGCGGCGTCGCTTAAGCGGGTTCGAATGCGATCCGACAGTTCTGCCGTTGCAGCCCGGGTAAAGGTCATCACCAGAATATCTTTTGGTAGCAACTCCCGGGCAAAGCACAGGCCTTGCCGGCCATGTTGCAGTACCAAACGTACATAGAGCGCAGCAATGGTGTAGGTTTTGCCGGTTCCGGCACTGGCTTCAATCAAGCGGCTGCCATGCAGTGGAAAATCCAGCGGATTGGTCAAATCGATTGCTTCTGAACTCATTTCAAACCTCCTTGCTGCTCATCACTTTCCAGAGCAGGAAGCTCGCAAAGCAAAGTTAAGCCGTTTTCCAATCGAATCATTGGGGCGTAAAGGCGTTGCAGTGCTGTAGCAAAGGCGCTGTCAGCTGGTAGCAGTTCAAAATCCGGCTGAATTCGAGCCGCATAAGGGTATTTTTGGGCCAATTCATCGTCGCCATTCAATGCATTCAATAACCGTGCAGTCGCTTCCGTGGCTGCCTCATCGGCATCAAAGGCAGGCAGTTTTTTTCGGCCCAACTTCAAGGTGCCATTTAACGCCTTCCAGTAGGTATCGAGCCAGTCCACTGCCAACTCCCCGACCACCGCAGATGGATGTGACAACGACTGGGCATAAGCTGCCAACAACTCTTCAAGCACGACCTTCGCCTGATCTGAGCTAACCGAAGGCAGACTTTGAACAGCTTTTTTCTTATCCTTGGCTTCGCGGTACACCGCGATCGTAGTCACCGCTCCTATCTGCGCATTTTTCGTGCGAACGGCAGTCAGGAGCAAATGCCTCAGGTATGGCAAAAATCGATGTTTCGCCTCTGCTTTGCTGGCGGTTACAACCAGCTGAAAGACCTCACCGGCAGCATTGGTAAACAACTGGGTGGCGCGATCTTCAATGATCATCGGTATGCCTGTTTCCAATTTGCATTCAAAAAGCATAGTTTCATCTGCAATAGGCTGCTTGTCTGTCAATGCCTTTGATACCTCCAGCAATGGCAAGCTGACAAGATGCAGCGCCTGTTGCTGGATCCCTTCGCTAATCGTGTCGACCCCAAGCGCTCCTTCACGCTGCAGCCTGGCAAATACATCGGCAAACGCTGGTTGTAAAGGCTGCAAATCCTCAAGCACCGCAAAAGTACCTGTCTTTTGCTGCCCTCGCATCCATGCAACACCGGTCGTCAAGAGTTCACTGCTTAGCTGCCAGCGCTGCAAGTAGTCCAACGCGAAAGTTTCGCTGTCGTGGGTTTGCTGCTCATCGCTGCCAAAATAAGTGTTCAACCGTTGATTAAAAAAGGGCTGCGCCGGCTCGCGCAAAAAATTGATCAAACTGCGTAGATTCAACTGCAAACGCTGCCCTTGCTCTGCCGTCCAAGGCTTAAGCGGTTGTGCCTGCCCACCGTTTCCAATCGCATTTGAACTGCGGACAGCTTGCCACTCACGTGCATAAGTAAATAATCCAGTGCCGGCGGTCATGTAATCCGGATGAAAAGCCTGCAGCTTATGCTCGGTTGTGAGTGATGCAAGAAAATCTTTTGGCTTCAATGAGTTTGGACACCAGCCTTTCACCAAATGATCGCGTAGCTGCGCCACCAAGACCGACGGCGGCCACTCGCTGTTGTCTTGGGCACTGCGCCCTACCCAGCTGACAGAAAACTTTTCGCGGGCAGACAATAAGGCTTCTAAAAACAGGTAGCGATCGTCGTCCCGCCGCGAGCGGTCCCCTGGTCGATACTGGCTGCGCATCAAATCAAAGTCGATGGCCGCTTGACGTCTTGGGTAGGCGTCATCACTCATGCCGAGCAAATAGATTTGCTTAAATGGAATCGCGCGCATTGGCATTAGGGTGGCAAAATTGACCGAGCCTGCTAAAAATCGCTGGTTTAAATTAGGCTGGTCAATACCCGCAAGCCAGCTCTCTTTGAATGTGGCCAGCGTAAGCGGAGCAGTAAACCCGCTTTGCTCCACCACCGCTAGTAGCTCGACCAGTTGCCCATTCAAGCGACTGATTAGCAGTAAATCGGCATCATTTGCTGGCTTAAAAAGCCGTGCTAACAGCATCTCGGCGGCAGAGGCCCACTCAGATAGTCCATGCGAACTGCTGGCAAAGCGCCACCAGCTGTTCAGCAGCTGAATAAACAGCCCCAGTTTACCAACCGCATCGGCAGACAGGCCTCCTACTTCATGGTAAGGCTCAATCGATTGCCAACGGGGTTGAGCCTCATCATTCGGTCGTCCCATGGCATAGCCAAACACCATACGCTCCAATGCAAACCACCAGCTGTTGGTGGGCTCATGCGCTGGCATGCCAAATTGCGCCCGCTGCTCAGCACAGAGGCCCCAACGAGCACCGGCCTCGATCAGCCATTGTTGCAGCTGAACCAACTCTTGCTCGGTAAAATCAAGTGCTTGCTGAATGGCCGGCACACCCAACAGAGACAGTACATCGGTCTGAGTCACCCGCGATTGCTCGATGGTCAGCAGTTGCTCCAACGCCACCAGCAATGGTTGCACATGGCGTTGCCCCTGATCAGCGATGGTGTAGGGAATGCGGCGATTGTCGTCAAACCGGCCAAAAACAGCATCAATGTGCGGTGCATAGGCGGTCACATCAGGCACCATCACCATGATGTTGCGCGGCTCTAAGCTGGGGTCCTCTGCAAAGGCCGCCAGCAACTGATCGTGCAACACTTCCACTTCGCGTTGAATGCTGTGGCAGCTATGAAACTGAATCGAGCAATCAGGCTGGCCGGATGCAGCGTCGACCTGCCATCGCGTTCTGGTTTCCTGCAGCGGGCGTAGATGCAGCACATCGTTTTGCAGCTGCTGCAGCCTGTTACGCACCGGTGCTTCGTCGAAAATTTCGAACTTTACGGCGTCAAATACGGCCTGCTTTGCCAGGGTTTCGTCGTACAAATCCAGCAGGTGAATGTAATCCCGGCCCTGCTTGCCCCAACTGGCCAACAGCGGATGGGCATGCAAATGCAGCGCATCGTCCGGTGTATCCTCAGGCATACCTGGCTTTACAGCATGGCGCTTGTTGCTTGCCTGCTTCAGTGCTTCTTTCAGCGCTTCTTTGCCATCAACAATGTTGGCCCAGTAATGCTGGCAGGGGTTGTGCACGCAAAGCACAATTTGCATACAGCCTTTCAGTGCATCCAGCACTTCGAGCGTTTGCTGTGGCAGTGATGAAATACCAAAAATCACCAGCCGCTTGGGCAGCCCGGCAGTCGGTGATGTGAGCGTTTTAGCTTTGGCCACAAAGCGCCGGTGCAGCTCCGCTCGGTTGGTCCAAAATAAATCGTTGCCAATATCATTCACCAGAGCTTGCCATAATAGTGGCTGCCACAGGCTGTCTGCGCCCACCGGCTCGGCTTCAGAGCTTAGAATGGTTCGCCCATGAGCCCAATGATCGAGCCAATCGGCGCGGTAATTCTGATACTGATCGAATAAATCGGCAATACGGCCACTTAACTGAAAAAGTTTGCGTTCATTGAACTCGTCAGCTAATTCGGCAGCACCGCTCCCTGCGGTGCCTAAATAGTTTTCCAGTACCCGAAATGGCTGACCGCCCATGTCGCGGTGCTTTGCAATCAAACTGGGCAACAACCGCATAATACGCCAGCTTAAGCGGTCTTTATCAAATGGCGAAGTTTTTGGGATGTCATCCCCTAGAAGGGTGCGGTAGGCTTTCCACACAAAGCGTGCTGGTAAAGTCAGGTTCATCATCGAGGCAATGCCACTGGCCTTGGCCAATTCGATTTTTAACCACTGAGCAATACCATTGCTTTGCACCAACACGGTTTCATCTTCAAGCGGTGCCAATGGGTAGGTCGTGATAAACTGCACAGCCACAGCAGTTAGGTCTTCCAAACGATGACTATGGGCGACGACGAGTCCTGGTACCAGTGTGTTCGACATGTGAGTTCCTTTATAGGGGATTATTTTTATCCTTCATGAGCACAACAGAGCGTAGCAGATAAGAGCGACAACTAGTGTCGCTCTTTGTTAATTTTATTCTCTATTCCCAAAACAACCTCTCAAGTCAGACCTTTTAGTCAATACCCTTCCATAAACAAAATTGCTTCAATCTCACGCAGTGTTATGGGTTGAGCCAAACCATATTGGTCATATTTTTGATTTATCAGATCAATGATATCGAGGCATAACTTATTTGCTGCAAGTTGCGCAGACCACTTTTGATAGCCATTTTTCCAGTTGTGTTGCAGTACTCGTGGACGACTACCACCTCGGCCATTTACAAATCCGAGTCCAGAATATTTTGACCAGTCAGGTAACGAAGAGAATTCCTCATAACCACTATCCAAAATACTGGTGAGGGCTGCAGCAACTCTAGAGTCAAAAATAACAAAGGCGTTTGGTCGAGCGACAGCATAGAGTTTCGTGTAAGCGCTATTAATTTTAAACTCTGGTCCAGGTACATTACCTTTGTCTAGCATGTTTAAAACGGCAAACACCTGTTGCTTCAAGTCTGGTGCGGAAATATCTGGCATCTTAACACCACCCCAATCACAGATGCGCTTAAACAGATTAAACAATTTGCCATCTGAAGTCGGATGGTCTGAATATTGCTCAATATCTTTGAACTCATTAATAAACTTGCCAATCTCTTGCTGCGTTGTAAGCCATCCCGTTGAGAGATCCGGCCAAAAATATGCGTTTAATCGCTCGTTTAAACCGCGTGCAGGCTTTTTTGGATGTTTAATTCTTTGTTTCTTGAAATAATACTGAAAAGGGATTTGTGTTAAATAATCAATCACAATGCCTGGAATGCTAGTTGATTTACCTATCAATTTGCCATCAAACTGATAGGGTTCAGCGTCCAAATCTATAGCGTGTTGTATTTCATCATCTAAAAATGGTGCATGTAATTGCTCATGGCCACATATCAATCGATACTGGCCTCGTGCAATACGGATGTACTTTGGAATAGCCCCATTTTGAACATGTTTTCCTGATCGGCCACCGTCAGCATCAACAGATAAATTTGCCGGCATCGTATTTAAGGTAGACTCGCCGTAAGTTTTATCACCAACCCGATAGGTGCCGTCCGACATTGGCCTTTTCTTCAGATCGCTAAGTTTAAAGTTCTCTGGGATCTTGCCTGATTGAATTTCTTTTAATATTTCGCTGTGCAACGACATAGAGTTCATCCTTATTTGATTTGCAAAAAAGTCATCGTCTTTTCTAAATAACTATCAAACCCCTCAAACCCATGATTCCCACCAGGCACAACTATCGTTTCGGCATCCGGCAAGCGGTTGACTGCCACCTGGTAATCCAGCACTTCGTCACCGGTTTGAACTAATAGCAAGGTGTTCTTGCCGGTCGAGTCCGTGCGGTAGTGTTTTAGGCTTGCCAGGTGTTCAGCCGTCCACTCATAACCGGAGCCATCAAAGTAGTTGCAGGCTTTGCCTCGGTGTCGCTGCAAGGTTACTTCTGGCTCCATCGAAGGATTAATCAACACTGCGCTCAGTTGATATTTTTGCGCCAGGTACAGGGCATAATAGCCACCTAGTGATGAACCAATCAAGCGAATCGGTTGAAAGTTAAGGCATTGTTCTATCAGCTCTTCTAAGGTAGAGATGGCAAGTACTGGGATGGTGCTTAGCGATGGCGCCAGAAACGGAATTTTGTTGAGTGCACAATAAGCCCGAAGCTGACACGCTTTGCTGCCCAGGCCGTTCGAGCCAAAACCATGAATGAAAATAATCATTGTGACCTCTTTGTTTTTTTGTGTTTTGCGTCGTGCTCATCAGCCAGTTCGTTGCATTCAATAATGAAGGTATTCCAGGCTTTGGTGTGAAACAAACGGGTGTAGACATGAAGCGCTCCGATGCACAATGCAATCAACGCCCACAGGTCAGAGAACCCAAGCCCAACAAGCAAAGCGACAATCAACCAGGAAAAACCAGCGATGCCAATTTCCATCAGGTTCAGTGCAATGGCCGGCCAGGACATTTGGCGCAAATGCTTGGCTTCTGCCGCCTCCTCGATCACCTCATTGGCAACATCAACAAAGAGTAATAGCAAAGAAAATTTATACATGGCAATCTCCTTTTAGTTCCCAGGGCAAGCTGTCACAACCAGAATATCGTTGCGACGCACCAGTTGTTGCTGCAGTAAATAGCCAAAGTAGATTTGATGGAACTCTGTCCGGATAGGAACCGGTAGCTCTGGCACCTGGCTTTTATGCACCCGGTGTATTTCCCCATCGGTTTCGCTGGTAAAAACCAGTGTTTGCTGGTCTTTATCAAAGTAGACGCCATACCACGCAAAGTGCTCTTTGATGTAGTAAAGCGCCCCGGCAAAGTCTTCTTCAACCTGCAGTTCGCCGGCAAGCTTTGCACTTAACAGCAAACGCGTTTGCTCTGTGATGGGCAAGTACTGGGTTAAGGTGCGAACCAAGGGCAGCAAAGATCGTTCTGAGTGAAAACCAAGCTGATGCAGGGGAACCGCTAAACGGGAAAAGGTATCAAAAACATCGTTCATGCAAACCTCCGGTGACCTGTGGTAGAATACCAAGGCTTGCAACCAGCATAGCGGCAGTGAGCGTCATAGAGTGACGCTCAAATTAATTTTTCTATATTTGATACCACGCCAAGGCTTGTTTGAGTTCCTCTGCCATCTGCGAGCGCAGTTGCTCAGGAGCCATCACTTGCAGTTCGGCACCAAAACCTCGCAAAAACTTTCTAAGCTCGACACTGTTGTGCACCGTGGCGGTCACCTCTCGGCAATCATGACTAATTTCCTTTACCTGCATATCAGTGCTCAGTGGGGTGTCATGGATGCGTCGCCCGGCATTGCCATAAAGACGCATGGTCAACACAATGCTTTCAGTTCCCTTGGCGAACTGCCCCATCCCTTCTTGTTCGCAGTAGGTTTTAAAGTCGATAGCCGGATCCAGCATATCGCTTAACTGCATCGGGTTTTCCAATTCCACATTTTCGATGCTGATCATGGCGTAAGTCACCGCCCCGGGCTTATTCTTGCCGCACTCTCGGGCTACCACGTACACCTTCTCTGCTTTGACCATTAACCCCCAGGGCGCTAGCCGAACCCGGCGCTTTAACCCCTGGATGTTGGTGTAGTCACAACTAAACTCCAACTCTTGCTCAATAGCGCTATAAACCAGCTCCGTGGTCGTTGCGTCCAGCACTGGTGGCTGCCAGACGCCGGATGGCGCAACGTACAACTTATTTAGCCAGCGTGATTGATGCGACAATCGTTTTGACAACAGGGCATCAAAATCCTGCTGTGTTTTCGGTGACAAGCCGCGTTTAATCACATCCTGCAGCAGGCTAAGTTCCTGGATAAGATAAGCCAGCCCTTTTTGCGGATCAGGTTTTCGCCAATAGATTTGCTGGCGACTTTGTCTATCGCTCCCTATCAGTTTGTCCGGGTTATCCATCATGCCATCAAGCTGCCGCCTGAGCTTTTGGATAGCAGATTTGCGTTCACCTGGTAACAAGGAAGCAGCTTGATGGGCCCACCCCGAAGCCTGGATGCGTTCGAGCAGCTGTGCGGTAGTAATGGCTTTGTGCTCGCCTTCTGGCAAGGTTCGATAAATAATCTGCTCCAACTGCATCGGGTTGCTCCTTTCAAAGGTTGTTGTTTATGAATAACCTACTTAGTGGACAAAGCCAATACTGCGCTCCGTGTGACGATACTGCACTTCCTGCTGCAGCGCTTGCAGCAAAGCGGCTGCATTCAGTGCCCCCGGTGCTAAAAAGCGGCTTTGGCGTTTCACCAGATTAAAATCGGCCGGTGTCAGCCGCCAGCGACTGAGTTCATCTTCATAAATAAACTCTGATTGCTGTATACCAAACTCTGCAAGCAGCTCTTTGAACAAGCGCATTGCCTGAGTAACGTTCAGGTAATCGAGCTGCACTTTCAGATCAAAACGACGCACTGCCGCCGGATCCAAAGCCTCCATAAAATTGGTGGTGCATACCAGGACGCCGCGGTACTGATCAAGTTGAGTCAGCAGCTCGTTGGTCATGGTTTTTTGCCAGTGCCGCTCTGCCTGATGACGTGCGCCCATTAAGGTGTCCACTTCATCCAGCAGCAAAATGGCGGCAGATTTTTCGGCCTCACGAAAGGCGTCGGCAATGGCTCGTTCGGTTTCCCCCACATAACTACCTAGTAAGTCGCTGGCCGTTTTGTGCAACAACGGCTTATCGACTTCACGCGCCAGATATGAGGCATAGCTGGTTTTGCCAGTTCCTGGCGGGCCATACAAGCAAATCCTCAGCTCCGGATGTTGCCGGCACTGTGCGGCAAGGGTTGCCATGCAATAATTGCTGTTGTAATACTCTGGCAAAATAGGCTGTGCAGAAGTGACCAGGCGATCCCGGCCAAAGCGCGCTTGCAGCAGTGGATTGATCATCAGATCAAAGTTGCGTTCCAGTTGTTCGGCTTTATCTGCTTTTACTGCTTGGTGATGCTCGGCCAATTTCGCAAGCATGGCAGGCGTAATGTGTTTGTCAAAAGCCAGCGACTTTAGATAATCCGCCCCAACGCCCGTGTCGGCCAGGTACCGCTCCACAATGGTTTGACGCACTTTTTCAGGCGGCTCGTTAACCTGCACCATCAGCGTAAAGCGTCGTAACTGCGCCGCATCAAAGTGACGGATGGAGTTGCAAATCCAGATACAGGGCGTGGCATTGGTTTCAAGCAATTGATTGATGGCCATCTTCAGAGCATCGCTATTGCCAACCGTGATGCCCAGCTGGCTTGGCAGCACATCATCGGCCTCATCAAAAATCAGAACCTTATCTCCCGAGTTGCCATAAAGACGCTGACACATCAAAAAGGCATTTAAGCGTGATTTAGCATTGTGAACTTCATGGCCGGAAAACGCACTGACGGCCATGACATTCTGACAAGCCTGATAGCCCAGCCAATTGGCCAGCTCAGTTTTACCGGTACCCGGAGGGCCATACAGCAAAAAGTTACAGCCAGTCAGTCGATTGGCTAAAGCATGGTCCAATAAACGTTTGAGCAAGTGCACTTCATCATGCAGGTGAGGAAAATCGTCGCCGGTCAGCTTAGGGGCCGGCACACTGCTGCTGAACTTTTCAATCAGCTCTTTGGGATCGCAGTCATTGGCAAATAAGCGGTCAAACACACGTAAGGAGCGAAAATGATCGGCCAGATCCCCGCCCCGCTCCATGGTAACAAGCTGACAAATCGCCAGCGTAGAAGCTGGCATCAAAGCCACTTCAACATCATCTGCATTTGCCTGAAGACAATGCGCTACCAACTCAAAAATATCATTTCCCGTAGCGTAATACCGCGCTGCACGCACATCGCTAAATACCATGCGCCAGGAGCGCACAATTAACACAAAGCGGAAAATAGCCGTTTCAAGCTTACTTAGCCCTATCAAGTGACCAAAAGCCTCCGTATTGGC
This sequence comes from Alkalimonas cellulosilytica, assembly GCF_036325985.1. Lineage (NCBI taxonomy): Bacteria > Pseudomonadati > Pseudomonadota > Gammaproteobacteria > Alkalimonas > Alkalimonas cellulosilytica. The sequence continues at coordinate 11,299 of NZ_JAUHLI010000023.1, read as the reverse complement.
ATCCAATGCCAAAGGTGGCTGACTGGCAATGTGCGCATCCAGCAAAGCAATCAAATCATCATAACCCTGATCGGCGTCATCGGTAATTAACTGTTCACTGAACTCATCTTTAAACCCCAACGCATCCAAGGCTTTGGCACAGCGATAACGGTAAAAGCGTTGCTGAATGCAGAGCACCCAGCGCACGGCAATGGCCAAATCAGCGCAGACGACAGGGTTGACCCGGTAGGAAGGTTTGTCATGGGGCTTTAAAAAAACTTGTTCCATATGCTTTCCTTATCAGCCAATAAGCTAAGCACTCTACCTCACGCGAGCTTCACCACATGACGCTCGAATCTAGTGATGGTTCTGCCCCTTAAAAAAACTTCCTTCAATGAGAACAGCCATTTGTTCTGGCCTTCCGGTAACCCTACTGCTCTGTTTCTTTAAAACACACGTACAACCACAACAAACAATGCAAAAGGACTAACCGTGAAATCCGTATTCACCTTATTTACTGCCGCCTTGCTGGCCGGCTGCTCTGTGGTCGGCCAGAGCCATGTTGAAATTGCCCCTTACACCCAGTTGCAGGTGGATGAGAGCCTGGGTATTGATGTGCGCCATTACGATGCCATGGTGTTGGTTTCGGCCGATATGGCTGCGCATGGCCAAAATGGTGCTTTTCGAAAGCTGTTCCGCTACATCAGCGGTGCGAACGAGGGGGCGCGAGACATCGCCATGACCGCACCGGTGTTTATGGAGGCTTCAAATGGTCATCAGGGGGTGTCCATCGCGATGACGGCGCCGGTCTTTATGACCGATACGCCTGAGCAGGCGCGGATGTCTTTTGTGATGCCGGCGCACTTCACGCTGGAAACTACGCCAAAGCCGACCGATCCATCGGTAACGCTGTCTGAAGTGAGCGATTATCGGGTCGCTGCCATTCGATTTTCCGGCCGATTAAGCGATCGCAATGTCGCCAAACAGACTGCGGTGTTGCAAAAGTGGCTGCTTGAGCAGGGGTACCAACCAGCGAGTGCGCCGCTAAAAGCAGGCTACCATGGCCCGATGACACTGCCGATGTTTCGACGCAATGAAGTGCTGATTGCACTGCAGGCGCCTTAATAGGCCAACAGCAGGCGCCGACCAGCATTTACCAGGCCCATTATACGGCCTGGCGTAACATGGCCTCTGGCATGCTCTCTTCGTGCAGCCACTCCAGCTGCAGCTGATCTTCTTTGAGGTGCATGCGCCCTGCTCGGTTCGGACGAATGCGCTGCTGTTTCCGCTGGGCCACCAAGGCATCGAGCAAATCGAGGATGGCGGATTTGAGCCCGCTTTGCCTGAGCAAAGTTTGGGCCTGCTCCGAGAAATGCCAGGCGGTAGCGGTGAGCTGGCTCGCTTCGGCTTCGGAATAAAAGTTAAGTGCCCCATCGAGCTCCTTCAGCTGCGGGTAGTTATGACGCAGAGCTTCCAGGCTCTGCTGTTCAAGCAGGATCACATCAGGCTCCATACACTTTCTCCTCTTGCTTCCTTATTGAGTGTAGCCATGTTAAGTGCTGGCAACAGCTCTGAACAGTGCCCCGGATTTTTATCTGTCCACTTTGCATACACATACGCCGGTCAAACGCTGACAAAATCCAATTCTAGCGATATACTGTACAAATAAACAGTTATTTTATGCGGAGAGAATCATGACTGCCACTTATCTGGCCGAAGCCTGCGTCAGCACCCGCCTGGTGATACCGCTTTTCTTGCAAAAAGTACCGGCAGGCTTCCCCTCCCCGGCTCAGGACTATGTCGAGCGCACGCTGGACTTGAATGAACTGTGCATTCAGCACCCGAACGCGACCTTCTTCGTTCGTGTAGAGGGCGACTCAATGATTGATGCCGGCATTCATTCCAACGATGTGTTGGTGGTCGACCGCTCCATCGATGCCGTGCATGGTGACATTGTAGTGGCAGAAGTCAGTGGCGAGTTCACGGTCAAAGAGCTTTGCACCAAACCCTACCTGCAGTTAAATCCCAAAAATCCAGCCTATCCGCCCATTCGTTTGCGCTCAGGCGATGAGCTGAACATCTTTGGGGTGGTCACCAGCGTGGTTCGTCAGATGAAGCGCTAACATGGCATCCCATGTCTTTGCCTTGGTCGATTGCAATAACTTTTACGCCAGCTGTGAAAAGCTGTTTCGGCCAGACTTGGCCACTACCCCGGTGGTGGTGCTGTCCAACAACGACGGTTGTGTGGTGGCCCGCTCGAAAGAAGCCAAGAAACTCGGCATAAAAATGGGTGTGCCGCTGTTTCAGGTGCGGGACTTGATGCAAAAGCATGGCGTCATGGCTTTCTCATCAAACTACGCGCTTTACGCCGATATGTCGCAGCGGGTGATGAGCACCCTGGAGCAATTGGCCCCGCGGGTTGAGGTGTACTCCATCGACGAGGCCTTTTTGGATTTAACCGGGGTAGCGCACTGTCTGGACCTCACCGCGCTTGGCTTAACCGTGCGACACACCATTCAAAAATGGACAGGGATGACGGTCTGCGTTGGGATTGCTCCCAGCAAAACCCTGGCAAAGCTAGCCAACCATGCCGCCAAAACCTGGCAAAAAACCGGTGGTGTGGTGGATTTAACCAGCAAGGTCCGTCAGCGCAAACTGCTGGGCTTGCTGCCGGTGCATGAGGTTTGGGGAATTGGCAGCAAGCTGACCAAGCGGTTGCAGCAGCTCGGCATGGATACCGCCTTGCAACTGGCAGAGGCAGACCCTAAGTTTATCCGGCAGCACTTTTCTGTGGTGGTGGAGCGCACGGTGCGTGAGCTCAATGGCGAGTCCTGCATCGACCTGGAAGAAGTAGCGCCCACCAAAAAACAAATCGTTTCAAGCCGCGCCTTTGGCGAACGCATTACCGACAAGCAACAGATGCACGAGGCCATCAGCGAGTACATCAGCCGGGCCTGTCAAAAGCTTCGCAAAGAGCAGCAAGAGGCAAAGCACCTGACAGTATTTCTGAGGACCAGCCCCTTCAGCGACAAAGACGCGCCCTACAGTGCCAGCAAGAGCACAGCACTGGATGCCCCAAGTGCAGACACCCGCGTCTTTCTGGCCAAAGCCACCCAGCTGTTGGATGCACTATGGGTGAATGGCTACCGCTATGCCAAAGCCGGAGTAATGCTGGCTGATTTTTATGATCCTGGCGTTTATCAACCCGGTCTTTTTGATGAGCCACTCGTGCAAAAAGAGTCCGATCAGAAACTGATGCAGTTGATGGACAACCTAAACACCAAATTTGGCAAAACCATCTGGTTTGCCAGTCAAGGGGTCAAGCAGGAATGGAGCATGAAGCGCGAGTTGCTGTCACCGGCTTACACAACGAATTGGAAACAACTACCGATCGTGAAATGAATGTCCGGTTTAATTCATACCTGCAGCAGTGATCTGCAGCGAATTACCTGAATCATAGTGGTAAATTCGAAGGCAGATTTGTTGAATAGGTATTTAATGCACACTCAGACTGGTCGTTGATAACCAGTCAATCGCATGCCATGGCGAAACCAGTGGTTCAAACCCCGCATGCGTAATTATCATTTGAAACTCGCCCTTACGAATTTTGATGGAGTCAGAAAAAGATCGAATGGGAACACCCTCGCCTATTTGGCACATCACACCGTGCGGCCCTTTCAATTCGAGTTCATCGCCGCAGCCCAATGACGCTGAGGCTTGTTTGATTTTACTGACGAGGTCCAGATCCACTGGCAATTTAAATACTTGCTCATGAGAGTTTCCTGGAAACTCCAACAGCTGCATGATCATTTTGAAAATCCCATATCCATTGCTCGAGCATCCGGTACAAAGTGATTAGTACATTTGATTCAGCTACAACGCAGTCATGTATGGGGCCAACTCACTACCAGATTAGCGAGTTGGCTTTAACTGTTTTGGTTTTACCGCTGTCATGCAGCAATGCTTGCGTAAAGCAAAAATCACCATCAAAACCATCGAGCAGTCTGTTATAGAAACGCCAACACGCTTCTGGCGGGCACATCTTTCATGGTGCCGGGGCCAACCATCAGATATACCGTGTTTTTTGTTTCAAAGACGCAGTTATACCTGAAACTAATCAATGGGGATGTCCGCACCCAATTGCCCGGTTCTCGATGACCCAGCGAGTGAAAAAGGACGTCGCCCTTTAAAACAATCAGATCATCCGCCTCATCTACCCGCCAAATCACCCAATGATTGACAGCACAGATGGGTTTGTACTTGATCTGCTCTTCAACAATCTTCTGCATCATTGGCTCAATAGCTTGTGCATCAATCCCAAACGGGGTGCTATCCCCTGGCTGATTGAAGAGAGCGGCCAATTCCTCAATGTGTTTCAGTTTGTCTGACATCAAACAACCTCCAGACAAAAAAATGCGCAATGCACATTCATGCGACCACTCAGGCCATGCAATGCAGACCCTTTGGATCACGAACAATGCAGTTCATATCAGCATGAAAACGAGCGCCACCGTAGGACAGCGAAAATTTATGACGGACATTTTCATCCGTAGAGTTTTCAGCCATTAATTTATAAACAGAGTACATCGTTTCAGCGATGCCCCGCTCACGATCAATCGAAATGACTGTGGATGTCACGATTGACTGACCGCGAAAGAACCGGCGATTAGGATCCTCAATCACAGTTCCAAAAATAACGCTATCGCCTGAATCAACCTGATATTGGAACCAATCAGTTAATACACCACCACATTTTTTCATGAGAACAGCCCTCGACGACGTTGAAATTAAAATAGAGCCCTTAAAAAAGATTCAAAATCTCTGAAAGTGAATCTTTATAGATTCATTTTATATCTTATAAGGCTCATTATGGTGAATTTTCCGACACGCGTCAAGATTTAATAAAAATTTTCCCTCGAGGCATCGCCGCTTCTCTCAGATAACGAGCCATGTCATAATAATGATGCTTTAAAACAGCAAAATATGGCTTATAAGAGCTGATAACTCAGCGCAGTTGAAGGGAGGGGCTGGTGATAAAATGTCATTTATCTGCACTGCTAGGTGCAAAGCGCTTAAAAATTTCTGATGCCGTCCGGGATACCGGCATTAACAGGAGCACCCTTACCAGGCTGTATCATGAGAACACTGGCCGGATCGATTTCGATACTCTCGAGACCCTGTGTGATTACCTCGATTGTGAAATCAGCGATTTATTGACGATAGAAAAATTGCAGCAGGAAGCAGTGCCAGAACGAGGCGAAAATATGGATCAAAATTCATCCGGGTAGATTTGCTTCGCGCACATGAAAATGGCCGATCTCATGTGCGGATAGCCTACGGAAACCAAATTGGGCAAATTTACAGGCGTCATTCCTAAAAGGCAGGGTTTTGGTTGCCAAACAAACCAGATTGAGCCTTCTTAAGCGAAACATTCGGCATGTTGGTTAGAAAACTAACCAAATTATATCGCGTTACGCGTAACGCAATTGATTTTGGTTAATATACTAACCATTCTGGAGTGTTACGCGTAACGGCAGTTTTTTTGGTTAGAAAACTAACCAAAGTGCATAGGTTATTGAAATTTAAGAAATAAAATTAATAGCCGCTTCAGGACGGTAAAATATTAAATTTTACACAAATTACATTAAATTAAGCTAAAACTCTTCTCAAAGCGTCATTTTACATTAATATCTTAGATCAAGGGTCCCGATAAAGGGTTGTTTGTTTACATTTGAGATTTGGTTCCTTCTCTGCAGATCGCATATGCGATCATTAGGGTATTTTTGCAGCTTTGCTTATTATTTGTACAGTTATAGTGTTAATAATCAGGGTTAATAAATTGATCTAATCTTTAGCCTCTGATTTTAGCCATGAACTATCCCCTGTATTTCTCTGGTCTATTAGTTACTCTACAATTTAGAGTCAGAGCCGGCCATCAAACGGGCAAGGATATACCTGCAAATCTTCCAGAATTTTTAGGAGATTGACTACGTAGCATAGGCCTTATGCCTCCATGTGACAGTCGAACGATCAAGTGCGTCATCCAGTTTCAACTAGACGCATGGTGGTCAGCATTCTTTATTCCGTTTTTCTTGGCGGCTGAGTGCAGTTGCTCAACTAATCGTGGCAGTTTTCTGAATGGCACCGATGGGGCTGTCAACTGGTCCACTGTTCCTGTGAGATACAGGTCTGAACTAGGGACGTAGAAAAGCCAGGAGCCGGAGGCGCCGGTATGACCAATAAGTGTCGGTGATGAGAAGAATGGCTTGAGCAATCGCGGTGTCCCGAATCGCATCATGGCAAGCCCGTACTCGATGGGCCAGCTCGGGGCTGTTGGGATCAAGGAGAATGCGAACGGGTTCCAGTGTAGGCGCATCCGCTCCGCCGTGGCAACGTTATCGAACAGCTCACCGGTGATCAGGGCACGCAAAAAGCGGAGTGTCTCGTCACCCGTGCTGAAGAGATCACGGAAGGAGCGCAGGGCCAGCGGCCGCTCCAATGGCTCATCACCGGCCCATAGCAACGCAGCCGCTTGCATGGATGACGCAGAAGGCGTTCCCGGGTGCCATGTCCGGTTAAGGCCCAAAGGCCGATAGATGAGCGTGGCGAAGGCTTCATGAAGCGGTTGGCTGGTTACGGCCTCAATAACAGCAATCAAGAGCTGAAAGTTTGTGTCCGAGTAACGAACCGTGTGTCGGCGTCCGTCGAATGGCCTTGGATCAAAGTGCGCTCCCTTTGTCCCCCTGACCATGGCGATCACATCGGCTGTGTCCCAGCTCAGATCCCCATGCTCGATAACCCGTTCCAACAGCGCTTTTTCTCCCTTAGGGGCCTCGGAGATGTACTCGGGAAGCCCAGAGGCATGACCGAGGAGGTGGCGAAGGGTGAGATCGGCCGTCCGGTCAACACCTCGGCATCGATGAAGACCGGAAACCATCTTGCTGGACAAGTGAACCGTCAGTGGGTCGTCAATGGAGAGCCGACCGAGTTCCTCAAGTCGCAGGATCGCCGCACCGATATAGAGCTTGGTAACGCTTGCAAGGCAGTAGGGAGTCTCCGGGGTCATTGGTGCCCCGGATGAGTTTGCGATACCGGCGGCACCAATCCAGCGGTACGATCGATCCCCTGGCTCGACACCCAGGATGGCATGTCGAACTCCCCGCAGGCCGGCCAGCTCCTCGACCGCATGGGCCAACAAATGTTCGATAGCTCTTGGAACCTGCCCGTGATGGACTGAATTAATCATCGTCTTGCACTTTTCGGAGGTGACCAATCGTCACAAAAATAACTTCGTGAATGCTGCCCATTCGCGTGAGCTAAGCATCATGCATCCACCAGAGACAGCCAGCGCCCGAACAGATGCAGCGCTCGCACCCGGTTATTCTGACCGCGCTCAAAGTATCCCGTGGTGCCGCTTAGCGGACCACTTGCGAAGACATAACGATCTGCATGCTCTCTCACCAGCAGGGCACGAAGGACAGTGGGCTCCGATTGCGGCACTTCAGAATTTTCCGACATCAGCGCGTTTAACTCCAGCTCGTTCGAAACTGCGAAGACAAACTCTCCAGATTCATCGACGCTTACCAAGCAACGCATGCTACGAGCCCTATACTCTCCCGCATACTCAGCGAGCTCAGAAGGTGCTGCCGACACCGTTTGCACTGATGGCTCGACAATCCCGGTACAAGCGGCCAGCACACGCTTCGTTGCGGCCTCGTTAAATGACATGCCACCGGGGCTGGAGTTGGTCAGGAGAACCAGCGCCCAGTCATGTTCAGGTAGAAAGGCAAGATTGGCTTCCTGTCCATGCGTGCTACCGCCGTGACTGACTAACCAGGCATTCCCGACTTTGGTCAGGAACCAACCAATCCCGAACGCATCGCCGAATGCACAGCCAGGCATATGCAAAGTGGGCCTGTACATTGCCTGCAAGCGAGGATTGTCCGGCAAGTACTGCGCTTCAACATCATCGCGAGCGCCGCGCAAATGGAATCGCGCCCATGCGAGCAGATCGGAGACGCTGGTAACGATTCCGCCCGCCGCCGCGCCGTTACGAGGCAACCCCCAAGGTCTTGCTACCTCCAATGCATCGCCATCCGTTGTCTTGTGACCAACGGCAAAACGCCGCGTCATCACATCATCACGAAAGAAGAACGATTCGTGGAGCCCGAGAGGCTCGAGGATGAGCCTTCGGATCGCAGACTCATAGGTCTCACCGGTGACCTTCTCGATGACCCGACCTGCAAGACAGAACGCTGCGTTGTTGTACGAAAATACTGTCCCCGGTGGCGTCAACTGCTCAAGCTCATTCAGGCGGTCAACAAAGCCAGCCAACGCATTGTCTCCCTCCCCCGTATCCGGGAAGAAATCCCCCTCCCACCCCGCTGTATGGTTCAGAAGATGCTTAAGCGTGACCTGGTCGCCCGCCGTCACATCTGAAAGATTGAGCTCTGGAACATACCGGCGAACCGGCGCGTCCAACGCCACAAGTCCTTGAGCCTCCAGCAAAACCAATGCCGTAGCCGTGAGGGTCTTACCGATCGAGCCTGCTTGAAATAGCGTATGTTCTTCGATTGGTAACGGGTTCTCGATGCTGGTGACTCCATGGCAAACGTACGATACATCGCCTCGATACCACAGTCCGGCGGCAACTCCGGGCACGCCGAACTCGTTGGCTAGCTCGGCAATCAAGTCCTGCAATTCCTGTCTTGTCATTTGTGCACCTTCCCACTGATTCATTACAACGCTAACGAGTACCTAATCGGCAAACAGCTGATTGCAGCGAGACCAGCGGCCGCCTGGGGGATCCCCACAAATTTAAAGCCCATAGTATCAGCTCTTTTCCAATTTGATCACAGCCCAATCCAGCTCTGCAACACAATGCATGATTTGCTCTATGGCCGCGGTAAGTGGAGTGTTCAAACACATGGAGTATGAGGCAAAGCATAAAAGTGAAACTATAACTTCTTTATCTGCTGAAAAATAATAATAGTTTCACTGACTCACTAAACGTTAAACGCCGATGCTTTCATGACCTGCTCTGCTCGGCGGATCCCTAGGCGCTTAGCAACGGTTTGCCATTGCCTAACCGCAATTAATACTTCATCGTAAATTTGCGTGGCTTGGGTTTGCGAAAGCCGGAAGAAGTCTTTCACATCAAAGGCTAGCTGGTAGTCTAAAGCGTTGTCCGCATCGGTAATATTCAGATGCAGGCCATGCTTACCCACTATCGGGTTCAAATCATAAGCAGGTGATAACTTCCAGCCCTTCTTTGTTAATAAAAACCCATGGTTACGTAGGTGATCATCCGTGTTGGACACCGCAATATTAAATACGATACGTCGCCATAACTGCGCTAAATCAGCTTCGGTTTGTGCACCAGAATTGGATATAAATTCAGCAACCTCTAAGTAGCTGGCACCTTGGGATTGTTCACCATCATAGTATTGAAGCTGTGTCATGGCCGACGAAAAATGCAGCCGCTTTTCACCGTCGCGGTCAAACCGTTTTGTTAAAAAGGTATGATGCCCAGAGGAAAACTGCCTAATCTCACTTGGAAACATGTCAACACCTGCCGCCAGCGCCAATTCATAGCAGACCATCTCCCACGCGCCCACGTCATGGGTGTCATTTAGATTGGGAAACTTGGCAATCCACAAGTGGCCTTGTTCGTCTGTCACACAAGCCTTGGGCCTTGCACCGCCTAATGATGAGCCTGGAGAAATCAGCATTTTCAACCAGCGGTAATAATCGTCACTGTCGATGTTATCGTCTTTTTCAATCTGCATTGCTGCGTGTTCTAGCTCTCGCAAAGAAGCCATTGGTGGCGCAGCAAACTCAGCGTTGTCATCTAAGAACGCAGCCGAGCCTGCTCGCTTAAATCGAATACCACCCATCCGGTAAGAGTCGTGTACGCCCAGCAGGTAATCCAACTCGTTTAATCGACCTGTTGCTCGAATGCCTTTGCGCGCCTCAATCGCCGCACGCCGCTGCATTAAAATACGCCCCCATCTATCAGGCGATGAATCAAGAAATGTACGAAAGTTTTTATCGGCTTCATCGTTATAGAGCTCACCGGAGTGAAGCGTTAGGATTGGATCAATTTGCAAGCGATAGGCTGAGGTTAAAAATGCTTTATCGTAGGCGAAACTAAACACGCCACCTCGGCTTGAATCGCTGTAAGATAGCTGCCCAATTAGCAAAGGCGCTTCAATTGGCTGCCAGTCGGCATAGACTTCGACGATTTCACGGCTCATCTTGAACCTTCCAGCAATTTTATGTTTTGCAGCTTGATACCCACGTCATCATGGGCGGCCATTTCTGCAAAGTTGCTTTCCATACCAAGAACGGCCATCACTTTTAAGTAAGTGCCTATGGCAACGCCCGGATCGCCTGCGAAGACTTTATTCACGGTTTTATGATCAAAACCAGTACGTTCGCACAGCAGCTTTTTTGTAAAACCACGTCGTTTCATCGCCAACAGCAAGTCTTCACCAAAATGCTTCAGGATTTTGCGCTGCTTTGGAAACAGTACATTATGCAAATCACGCTTAGCCATATCACCAACCCAAGGGACTATATTCCTATTATTCAACCGTTAATGGGAATATAGTCCAACCTCGATTCCCAAGCAACTCAAACAAGTTACATGTAGGACTATATTCCCACTTCCATCAGTATAATTGGATTAATATCCTACTTTTTGCGCATTCTGATTTATGTGAACACCGATTCTGGTGAATGTGAACACCCAGTATTTCCCGCATTGGGCTCAGGTCTGTTTTAACCTAGGTGTTCATTTTCAGTCAACTCTGATGTGACTTTTCGCATCGATTCTCCTTTGAGTTTTAGCCTGTGGGCGTTGTGCATTAACCTGTCTAGGATGGCATCTGCCAGCGTGTTGTCACCAATCGTCTGATACCATTCCTCTGTTGGTAACTGGCTTAACATAATGGTTGACGTTAGCTGATGCCGATCATCCATGATCTCCATCAGATCGTTTCGTTGTGCCGCTTTTAACGGCTCCAGTCCCCAATCATCGAGGATCAGGATGTCGTATTTCGCTAGTTGTTTTAGTGCCTTACTGTAACTGCCATCTGCTTTGTGTTGACTTAGCTCCATCAGTAATCGCGATAGCCGGTAATATTTTGCGCTATGACCTTTTAAGATGGCGGTATGTGCCAGAGCACACGCGAGATAGGTTTTACCGCTACCACAGGGGCCGGTGATTAAGATGTTCTGATGTTTCGTTACCCAGCCGCAGCTGAGTAAACCGGCTATCACGGATTGGTTTAAACCGCGTGGCTGTTCGTAATTAATC